>JAFMQY010000001.1 GCA_017354415.1 Nocardioides sp. | reverse complement strand
GCTCCGGCCGCCGCGGCTCCAGCCGCAGCGCCCGCCCAGCCCAGCGCCCCGGCGGCACCGACCGATGGGCGCGACTCCTCGACGTACGTGACCCCGCTCGTGCGGAAGATGGCGGCCCAGCAGGGGGTCGACCTGGCCACCGTGGTCGGCACCGGAGTCGGCGGCCGGATCCGCAAGCAGGACGTCCTCGACGCCGCGCAGAAGCAGGCTGCCCCTCCCGCCCAGCCGGCCGCGCCGGCTGCGGCCGCGCCCGTACCGTCGCCGCTGAGGGGCACGACCGAGCCGATGTCCCGGCTCCGCAAGGTGATCGCGCAGCGCATGGTCGAGTCGCTGCACGTGAGCGCCCAGCTCACCACCGTGATCGAGGTGGACGTCACCGCCATCTCCCGGCTGCGCAACTCGGTGAAGGCCGACTTCGCGTCCCGCGAGGGGGTGAAGCTGTCGTACATGCCGTTCTTCGCCAAGGCGGCGATCGATGCGCTCAAGGCCCATCCGAGCCTGAACGCCGCGATCGACACCGAGAAGGGCGAGGTCACCTACTTCGACCGCGAGAACCTCGCGATCGCCGTCGACACCGAGCGCGGCCTGCTCACGCCGGTGATCAAGGATGCGGGCGACCTCTCGATCGCGGGCCTCGCCCGCAAGATCGCTGACGTCGCGGACCGGACGCGCAACAACAAGATCACCCCGGACGAGCTCTCCGGCGGCACGTTCACGCTGACCAACACCGGAAGCCGGGGTGCGCTCTTCGACACCCCGATCATCAACCAGCCGCAGGTGGCGATCCTCGGCACCGGCGCGGTCGTGAAGCGGGCCGTCGTGATCGACGACGCGAACCTCGGCGAGACCATCGCCGTACGGCAGATGGTCTATCTGGCGCTGACCTACGACCACCGCCTCGTCGACGGCGCCGACGCCGCTCGGTTCCTGGTCGACGTCAAGGCACGCCTCGAAGCCGGCCAGTTCGAAGTCTGAGCGCTTCGCCTGAGCTTGCGAAGTCTGAGCGCTTCGCCTGAGCTTGCGAAGGCGAAGTCAAGCGAAGAGATTGGGGAGCGTCCGGCTCGGACCCGAACGAAGAGAGGGGCCGAGCGGCGCGTCTCGAAATCCGGTCAGATGAAAGGACGCATCCAGTGCACGTCGTCGTCGCCGGCGCCTCGGGGTTCCTCGGACGCCATCTCGTCGACGCGCTGCGCGAGCGAGACCACATCGTCACCCGGCTGGTACGACGTGCCGCGGCCGCCGACGACGAGTCACGCTGGGACCCGACCGCCGGGCAGGTCGATGCGGACCTCATCGGGTCGGCCGATGTCGTCGTCAATGTCGCCGGCAGCCCGACCTTCGGCAACCCCTACTCGAAGCGATGGGCGCATGATCTCCGCGAGTCGCGGGTGACCACCACCCGCACGCTCGCGCAGGCGATCGCGGGCTCCGCCCGGAAGCCGGCATTCCTGGCCGGCAACGCGGTGGGGATCTACGGCGACCACGGTGGACAACGAGTGACCGAAGCCGCCGACAGCCGCGGCCACTCCTTGATGACCGAGGTGACCAGGGATTGGGAGGCCGCTGCCATCCCGGCGCGTGAAGCGGGTGCCCGCGTCTGCATGCTGCGGACAGCGCCCGTGCTGGACAGGGCGTCCGAGCCGCTGCGGAGCCTGCACCGGGTCTTCCGGCTGGGACTCGGCGGCAAGATCGGAAGCGGAAGCCAGTACTTCCCGATCATCTCCCTCCGCGACTGGGTCGGTGCCGTCGTACACCTGGCCGAGCAGCCGGATGCGAGCGGGCCGGTCAACCTGTGCTGTGTCGAGACGCCGACCAATGCCGAGTTCACCCAGGCGCTGGCTCGGGCCCTCGGTCGGCCGGCGTTCGTCCCGGTGCCTTCGCCGTTGCTCCGGGTCGGCGCAGGGCCACTCGCCCCGGAGCTGCTCGGGTCGGTGAACCTGGTGCCCCTGGCGCTGCTCGACGCGGGATACGAGTTCCGCGACCCCGACGTCACCGGCGTGATCGCCTCGGGGTTGGCCGAACGCCGCTGAGCCAGCCGGCGTTTCCTCAGCACGCACCTGGGTTCGAGACGCGCCACTCGGCCCCTCTCTTCGTGCTCCCGAGTCGGAGGCTCCTCACCATCCTCGCTCTTCCGGCCCTCGCAGGCTCGGCCGAGCCCTCGGAAATTCGGAGGAAGTCGGTCGGTGGTCCGCCGTACCTTCAGAGGACCGTGACCACGACCGATCTCACCTCTGCTGCCGCACGCTCGGAAGCACCCCCGCGGCAGTCGACGCCACCCCATCGGGTTCCGGTGGACTGGCGGCGGATGCGTACGCCGCTGGCCGGGTTCGCGCTCACCTGCTCGCTCATCGGTGCCATCGGCACGTCGACCGGGTCGGTCATCGCCGGCCACCTGGCCGAGCACCCGACGTCCGAGCTGGTGAGCCTGCTGGCGATGTGCGTCGTCGGCGCCGCCGTGCTCGACACCGTCGGCCGCACCCTCTGGGCCGGGATCGTCGACCGTGCCGAGGGCCGACTGCGGGCGGACCTGCTCGACGCCGCGATGGCCCAGCCCCTCGCGGCGCTGAGTGAGCAGGCGGTCGGAGAGGTGCTCGACCGGGTCGACGACGACACCCACGAGGTCGGAGTCCTGCTGCGGTTCAGCGTCTGGCAGGCGACGCGGACGTTCCTGGCCGTGGGCCCGCTGTGGCTGGTGGCCGGGCTGACCTGGTGGCCGGCGTTCCTGCTGTTCCCGGCCTCGGGCGCCGCTGCGCTGCTCGTGGTGCGGACGATCCTGCCGACCCTCTCGCAGCGCAAGGTGCTCGAGGAGATGGCGTGGACCGACCACGCGGCCGCCATGGAGGAGGGCGTCGCGGCACGAGACGACCTGCGCACCAGCCTCGGGCAGCCCTACGTCATCCGCCGCACCACCGAGCTGGCCGGTCTGGTGCACGACCGGTTCGCAGACGTGATCTCGCTGGAGGCGAAGATCACCCGCCGTACCGGCATGCTGCTCCACGGTGTGCTGGCCGGCACGGCACTGGTGGGGGTCGCACTGGTCCTCGACGACCGGCTCGCCACGTCCTCGCTGGTGACGCTGTTCCTGGTCACCACGATGTTCGTGGGCCAGATCGACCAGCTGGCGCGGCACCTGCCCGACCTGCAGGAGGGCTTCGGGGCGGTGATCCGGCTGCGCGGGCTGATGGCGTCCGACCCCGAGCCCACGGGCGGCCGGGCGTTGCCGGACGGTCCGCTGACCGTGCGGTTCGCCGACCTCCACTTCGCCTACGAGCACGGCACCTTCGCCCTCAGCGGGGTGGACCTCACGGTCCGCGCCGGTACGACGTGCGCGCTCGTCGGACGCACCGGCTCGGGGAAGTCCACGCTCGCCTCATTGCTCTCGCGAGCCGTGGAGCCCGAGCTCGGATCGCTCCTGCTGGGCGGCGTCGACGTCCGCGATCTCGACCTCCAGCTCCTGCGCGCCGCCGTGGGGGTCGTCACGCAGCGCACCGAGATCATGGCCGGCACCCTCGCGCAGAACATCGCGCTCTTCGGCGAGATCCCGCGCGAGACCGTGAGCGCCGCGGTGGAGGAGCTGGGGCTGACCTCCTGGGTGGACGGCCTTCCCCAGGGGCTCGACACGCAGCTCGGCCCGGGTGGCACCAGCCTGTCGGCGGGCGAGGAGCAGCTGGTCGCGTTCGCGCGCTTGCTCGTGCGCGACGTCCGGGTCGTGGTCCTCGACGAGGCGACCGCCCGGATGGACCCGCTCACGGAGGCGCGCGTCGTCGCGGCCGCCGACCGCCTGCTGGCGGGCCGCACCGGTCTGCTGGTCGCTCACCGGCTGTCGACGACCGAGAGGGCCGAGCAGGTCGCCGTCCTCGACGGTGGCAGGGTCGTGCAGCACGGGCCGCGCGACCGGCTCGCGCATGAGGACGGTGCGTTCCGTGACCTGCTCATCGCCTCCGCCCGAGAGTCGTCGCTCCGCGATGCGTCTCCGGAGCTCGCGGTCGGAAGCGTCGGCACCCGTCGGCGTACGGGCACTCCCCCGCCACCGCCCCGGCTCCGGCCGATCCCGGGTCTCGCCCGGGCCACCCGGAATGCGCTGCTGATCGAGCCGCGCTGGGGACTGGCGGGCATGGGCCTGTTCCTGGTCGCCGCCCTCACCGGCGCCTTCGGCGCGCTCACCGGCTGGGTCTGGGGTCACCTGGTCGCCGACCTCCAGGCCGGAGAACGGCCCGTGACCCTGCTCGGGGTCATGGTGGTCTCGCTGATGGTGGCGCCGCTGCTGCTCGCGATCGGCATCCTGATCTACCCGCAGTGGTGGGTCGCGGTGATGCTGCGGGTGCGCACCTGTGTGCTCCAGGGCCAGACCTCCACCCACCGCCTCGAGCGCACCCCGCCCGGCGAGGTCGTCGCCCGGTCGATGGACGCCGACCGGATGGCGCGGTACGCCGACCGCTGGGTCGACTTCCTGAACGGTCTCGCGATCGCGGTGATCACGGCGATCGTCGCCGGCACCGTCCTGGCGGGAGCCGTGCTGCTTGCGGTGATGACGACGTCGGCGGTCGCGTCGTCGTTCGGGCGTCGCGTCGCCGGCCGGTCGGCCGCCGCCTCGTCCGCCGCACGCGCCCGGTTCGGGCGCTCCCTGGTCTCGGCCCTCGACTCGGTGCGCACCGTCAAGCTCGCCGCGGCCACCCCCGACGTTCACGCCCACCTGCGAGCGGTCGACGGCGGCCGGGTCGCCGCGGCCGTCCGTGAGCACCGCGTGCAGGCCCTGCTCGACGGGGTCCCGATCGTGATGGTGCAGGTCGGCGTGGTCGCTGCCTGGGCGATCCACGTCGCAGGCGGCTGGGGCCTGGCCACCGCCCTGATGGTGGCCGGCGCCGTCACCGGATTCGACTGGTTCGGCCGGGTTGCCGGGTCGGTGATCACCGAGGCGCCCGGCACCCGGTCCTGGATGCGGGCCACCAGCAAGCTGGCCGGCGGCGGAGACCTGATGGACCTTCCCGAGGGAGTGCACCTCGTGTCCGGCACCGCCCCGGATCCCGCTCCGGCCGTGGTCGACCCGCTCGAGGAGCTGACCGTCTCCGACCTCACCGCCGTGCACGACGACGGCACCATCGGCGTCAGCGACATCGACCTCCGCGTGGCGCCGGGCGAGCTCGTGCTGCTGCTCGGTCAGGTCGGGTCCGGCAAGTCCAGCCTGCTCGGCGCCCTGGCCGGCCTGGTCTCGAGCACCGGAGAGATCCGGTGGAACGGCCGACTGCTGCACGACCACGAGGCCGACCTGCGACCGGGTCGGGTGGCCCACGTGGCTCAGGTGCCGCGCGTGCTGTCCGGGACCTTCGCCGGGAACGTCGCGCTCGACCACCGTGAGCGCCGGGTGCTCCCGGCCCTGGAGACGGCGCGGATGGAGCGCGACGTCAGCGACGCCGGGGGCCCGGACGCCGTGGTGGGTCACCGCGGCGTACGCCTCTCCGGTGGTCAGGTGCAGCGCCTGGCGCTGGCCAGAGCGCTGGCCTGCGACGCAGAGCTGCTGCTGGCCGACGACGTGTCGTCGGCCCTCGACGCGGCGACCGAGGTCGAGCTCTGGACCGCACTGCGCGAGCGTGGGGCGACCGTGATCGGCGCGACCTCGAAGGCCGCCGCACTCGCCCAGGCGGACCGCGTCGTGGTGCTGGCCGAGGGCCGGGTGGCCGCCTCCGGACCGTGGCGTGACCTGGCCGAGGGCTGGGGTCACCTCGCAGGCTGACCCCGGACCTCGGAGACCCGCCACGTGCCTCCCACGCGGTGCAGCGTGATCCGGTGCGTTGCCCAGGCGCTGCGCGGCAGCCCGACCCGGTGTCGCCCGCGGACCGCCACGCCGCCGACCGTGCGATCGGTGACGACTAGCGTGAGCCGGGCCACCGCGCGGTGTCGCAGGCGCAGCGCCGACACCTGCGTGCTGAGGCCGACGACCCGCAGATGCCGCTCTCGCCACCGCCGGAGCTCACGAACGTCACGAGCACCGGTGCGCGACCCGACGACATAGAGCCTCGTCAGCGATCGGACGTCGCCGGTGGCCCAGGCGGACGCGCGCCGACGGTCCCAGGCATGCAGGACCTCGAGCGCCTGCACCGCCGGACTCCTCGGGTACGTCGCCATGGACAGCGGCCGGTCCGGGAGTACGGCGTCCCGCCCGGTCGCCACCAGGGCCACCCCTACGGTGCTCGCGGTGACCAGGATGCAGACGACCGCGGCCCGCAACGCCGGCGACCGAGTCCGCATCCCACTACTGTGACCGCTCCTGCCCGCCGCCCGCAGCGGCTGTCCACAGGCCCCTACCGTGGGGCCATGCCGATCTCGCGTCGCTCACTCCTGGGCGGCGCGGGTGGCGCGCTCGTCGGCGCGACCACCGCGCTGTTGGCGGTGGACGAGGGCTGGCTACCCGGGCGCCACCGACTCCGCCGACAGCTCGGCCTGACCGGACCCAGCGGCCACATCCCGGACGTCGCACCGGGAAAGGTCGTCAGCGGGTCGTTCAACTCGCCGCATCGGCTCGGGGCCCCGACCGGATGGTCGGTGATCTACCCCGGACCGGAGGCGGAGCAGATCCCCGTGATGGTGGAGCTGCACGGCCTCGGCGGCGACCACACCAGTGCGATCACCACCCTCGGCCTCGACCGCTTCCTCCCGGCGGCGGTGGCGGCCGGGGTTCCGCGTTTCGCCGTCGCCAGCGTCGACGGCGGTACGACGTACTGGCACCCGCGCCCGAACGGCGAGGACGCCGGCGCGATGGTCCTCGACGAGTTCCTCCCCCTGCTCGCCCAGCTCGGTCTGGTCACGGACCGGATCGCGTTCCACGGCTACTCCATGGGCGGCTACGGCTCACTGCGGCTCGCGCCGCTCGCCGGCGCGACCCGGGTCCGCGCGGTCGCGGTGTCGAGCGCCGCGATCTGGGTGAACCCGGCGGACGCCTCCCCGTCCGGGTTCGTCGACGCCGCGGAGTACCAGCAGTACACGGTCTTCGGCCATCAGGCGGACCTCGACGGCATCCCGATCAGGGTCGACTGCGGAACCGACGACCCGTTCTGCCCGGCCGACCGCGCTTACGTGGCCGGCTTCACCCGGCCGATCAACTCGACGTTCGAGCCCGGCGGGCACGACTCGGCATACTGGACCCGGATGGCGCCGGCCCAGCTGGCGTTCGTGGGGCGGGGATTGGGGCCCGCGCAGCAAGCGCTCCGGACTGGGAGTCGTGCCCTAGAGTCGGGTACGTGAGCGAGCTGGTGTTCCGGGAGGGCGGCCTCGGCGACCACGCTGTCGACTACCTGGCGGCCTGGGAGACCCAGCGCGAGATCCATGCCGCCGTCACAGCGGGCGAGGCACCCGACACCGTCTGGCTGCTCGAGCACCCGCCGGTCTTCACGGCCGGCAAGCGCACTGCTCCCAGCGACCGGCCCCCCGACCCCGGCGGGGCCCCCGTGATCGACGTCGACCGCGGCGGCATGATCACGTTCCACGGACCCGGCCAGCTTGTGGGCTACCCGATCGTCCGGCTCCCCGACCACGTCAAGGTCGTCGACTACGTCCGCCGGATCGAGGAGGCGCTGATCGCCGTCTGCGCCGACCAGGGGCTGGAGACGGCACGCGTGCCCGGCCGCAGCGGCGTCTGGCTGCGGGCGGACGACCAGCGGCCCGAGCGCAAGATCGCGGCCATCGGGATCCGGGTCAGCCAGGGCGTGACCATGCACGGCTTCGCCCTGAACTGCGACGTCGACCTCTCGTGGTACGACCGGTTCGTCCCGTGCGGCATCGCCGACGCCGGGGTGACCTCGCTGTCCGCCGAGCTCGGCCGCGACGTCACCGTGTACGACGTGCTGCCGAGCGTGCGCCGGCACCTCACCGACCTGTTCGCGTGGGCGCCGTACCGGCCGACCCCCGACTACGACCCGCGACCCGAGCCCGGACGCGCGGCTCGGGTGCCGGTCCTCGGGCTGCCGGGCTGACCCCGCCTACCCGCGCTGCTGGAGGGCCGCGGCGTACAGGTCGAGCCCACCCGCCTGCCACCCGCTGCGGATGCCGTCGAGCTGAGGCAGCATCTCGTCGCCGTGCCGCTCGAGATGGCGGTGCTCCAGCACGACGCGGGTGGCGGTGGGCCCGTCGGCGGTGAACGCGACCTCGACCTCGCTGCACTTGTCGGGGTCCGGCTCGAGGGTCCAATGGGCGTTGATGTCCCAGGTGAAGACCACCCGGTGGGGACGGTCGTAGACCAGCACCCGCGACCACCGGCACTCGCTGCCGTCGGTGCCCACGTCGTAGACGTTCCCGCCGACGAACGGGTCGAACACCATGTGGCTCAGGGGCGCCTCGATGATGTGATGGTCGGGGTTCCACCAGGAGCCGATCTCCTCGGTGAAGAAGCGGAAAGCCTCGTCGATCGGGACCTCCACGGTGGTGGTGGCGGTGACGGTCTGCGACGTGGTGTCGGTGTTCATCGGTCGTTCTCCTGTCGGGTGTGGGAGTGCTGCTCGGCGGCTCGGGCGAAGGCCCGCAGCGAGCGGTTCCAGAAGCCGTCGAGGTAGTCGCGCAGTCCGGCCAGACCCTGGGGGTCCAGCTCGTAGATGCGGCGAGTGCCGTCGGCCCGCGCCGAGACCAGGCCGGCGTCGCGGAGCACCTTGAGGTGCTGCGAGACCGCCGGCCGGCTGACCGGCAGCCCGTCGGCCAGCTCGCCCACTGCCCGCGGACGGGCGGCCACGCGCTCGAAGATCTCGCGGCGCGTCGGGTCCGCCAGGGCGGTGAACGCCTGGGCGAGAGCCTCTTGGTCAGTCATCACTTACCGTAAGTTATGACTTACCAATGCCGATGGCAACCCCCTTCCGAGGGGACGGGCGCAGGCGGGGTCGGTGAGGGCCGCCGCGTAACATGGGCGGGTGACCCAGGCCCGCTCCCGCAACGTCTCCGCCGACGGCCGCAAGCTGCTTCGGCTCGAGGTCCGCAACGCGGAGACCCCTATCGAGCGCAAGCCCGAGTGGATCAAGACACGGGCGAAGATGGGTCCGGCGTACCAGGAGCTCCACGGGCTGGTGAAGGCCGAGGGCCTGCACACCGTCTGCCAAGAGGCCGGCTGTCCCAACATCTTCGAGTGCTGGGAGGACCGTGAGGCGACGTTCCTGATCGGCGGCGACCAGTGCACCCGGCGCTGCGACTTCTGCCAGATCGACACCGGCAAGCCGGCACCCCTCGACCGCGACGAGCCGCGGCGGGTTGCCGAGAGCGTGCAGAAGATGGGACTGAAGTACGCCACCATCACCGGGGTCGCGCGCGACGACCTGCCCGACGGAGGCGCCTGGCTGTACGCCGAGACGGTGCGCGCGATCCACGCGCTCAACCCCGACACCGGCGTGGAGAACCTGATCCCCGACTTCAACGGCAAGCCCGACCTGCTCGCCGAGGTCTTCGAGAGCCGACCCGAAGTGCTCGCTCACAACGTCGAGACGGTCCCGCGGATCTTCAAGCGCATCCGCCCGGCATTCCGCTACGACCGCTCGCTCGACGTGCTCACGGCGGCCCGCGACTTCGGCCTGGTCACCAAGTCCAACCTGATCCTCGGCATGGGCGAGACCCACGAGGAGGTCAGCCAGGCGCTCCGCGACCTGTACGACGCCGGGTGCGAGCTGGTGACGATCACCCAGTACCTCCGCCCGTCGGTGCGGCACCACCCGGTGGAGAGGTGGGTCAAGCCGGAGGAGTTCGTCGAGCTCGCCGCCGAGGCCGAGGAGATCGGCTTCGCAGGGGTGATGTCGGGGCCGCTCGTCCGTTCGTCGTACCGGGCCGGACGGTTGTACCGTCAGGCTGTGTCGGCACGTACGCCGTCCTGACCTCTCACACCGTCACCCGACAGCACGGAGTAGCCCCCGCATGGCCAAGACCCCCACGCCGAAGCCGGCCGAGCCGGAGAGCCTGAGCCGCCGCCAGCAGTTCGCGCAGACCTACACGATGGCCAAGCGCACCGACCCGGCCATCACCCGCTGGATCGCCGGCGCCGCGCTGCTCGGGTTCGTGGTCGGGTTCGCGGTGTTCTGGCTGATCGTCGGACGCAGCAGCACGCTCGGCCTGATCCTGTCCGTGATCGGTGCCCTGATGCTGGGCATCCTCCTCGGCCTCATCGTGTTCTCGCGGCGCGCACAGAAGGCCGTCTACGGACAGATGGAGGGCCAGTCCGGCGCCGCCGCCGGTGCGCTGAACCTGCTCAAGCGCGGCTGGCACGTCGACAACGCAGTTGCCTTCACCAAGCAGCAGGACATCGTGCACCGGGTGGTCGGCCCGCCCGGCATCGTCCTGGTCGGAGAGGGCAACCCGGGCCGGCTCAAGGGCCTGATGACCGCCGAGCGCAGGCGCCACGAGCGGGTCGCGATCGACACGCCGGTGCACGAGATCGTCGTCGGCAACGGCGAGGGCCAGGTCCCGCTGGCCAAGCTCTCCCGTCACGTCCAGAAGATGAAGCGCCAGGTGCAGCCGGCCGAGATCACCGACATCCTGGCCAGGCTCAAGGCCATCGACGCCTCGCGCCCGGCCGTCCCGATGCCCAAGGGCCCGGTCCCCACCTCGATGAAAGGTCTCCGGGGGAACATCCGAGGTCGCTGAGACCGGAGGAGTCCGGGCTCAGCCCATCGGCGCGTTGCTCGGCAACGCCTTCACGTCGGAGGGGTCCGGCGCGGTGATGTTCACGTCAGCGCCGTAGTCGCTGTACGTCGCGGTCACCTGCGCGACCTTCTTCATGGTCATCTCGAACTTGACCATCCGGTTCTGGTCGTCGAGCCACACGTCGTAGCCGATGTTCGAGGGCAGCGAGGCCGAGCTCGGTAGGTCGCCGAGGAGCTTCCCGGCCGCCGACGTGTCCAGGTCCACGCGGTAGTGCTCCAGCGTCTGGCCGTCGACGGTCTGCCGGCCGAGGTCGGTCACCTTGCGGAACGCCTTCGCGGGCATCTGGTCGATCATCGACTGCGGGTCGAAGTTGGTCAGGGCGCCGCCCGCGCCGGCCAGCGGGCTGTTCGGGTCGCTCAGGTCCATCTTGACGAACGTGCTGCTGCCGACCATCGGGTCCTGGATGTACATGTTCCCGTCGACCAGCCGCATCTCGGTGTGGCCCGTGCCGGCCGTGTCCATCGAGATCTCCATCGCCGGCTTGTCACCGGTCATGTCGAGGGCGCCGTTGGCGTCGACGCTCTGGCCGGACAGGTCCATCGACAAGGTGAACCGGGCAGTGGTGATCTGCTTGGCTGCGGCCTTCATGGTGTCCAGGAACTTGGTCGGGCCGACGCTGCCTTTCGGCGTCGCGGCACCGGACGTCGCCGCCGGGTCGTCGGCCGTCGACGAGCTGTTGTTGCCGCCGCACGCGACCAACGATCCGAGCGCCAGCGGCAGTGCCGCGGCGATCGCCGCCTTGCGAAGGGTCAGGCTGCGCATGGGGTCCTCCTGAGGGCTCCACGTGTGTCTGGCCCCGCTCCCCATGAACGGCGCCCGGCTGCCCGGCGTACCGGACGACTTCGCCAGAGTAGCCGCGGCACCCCCAGGACCCACGGCCGACAGGTCACGATCGAGTGACGGAGGCGGTGGCTCAGGAGACCCCTCGCAACGCTGTCTCGAGCGTCACCGTGGCGGACCCCACGGCCATGTCGTGGAGCCCACGTCCGTCGGGACGGAAGATCAGCGGCGGGATCACGAGCACGACGAGCACCTGACGCAACAGAGCACCGGGAACGCTCAGCGGTCGTCCCGACCCGTCGGTGCGGACCACGCGCAACCGCGTCGCGAGCTGCCCGAACGACCCCCCGACCAGGGCCATCAGCAGGGTCGACTGGAAGACGAAGATGGCAAGCGTGTCGAACCCCGACCAGCGGCTGTCACTCCAGCCGGTCGGCCCGAGGATCGCGACGACGACGAGGGTCGACGCCGTCCAGTCGACGACGAGGGCGAGGATCCGGCGCAGCCAGCTCGCCGTCTCGAACGGGAGGGCGCGGGGATCTGTTCGGGACTCTGACACTCGGACAGGCTAGTCACGGTCCGGGAGCCCGGCTCGGGGCCTCCTGAGCGCGCACCTGCAGCGTTACATCGGCGAAACAAAGCGGATACGGTCGAGAAACTGGCCGCTCCTACGGTGACGTCGTCGACCGCACCGCGGCCGACCACACACCTGTATACACCGGCTCCGCCGGACTCACCGGGCCGCGACCACCGGCCGAGGAGGACGAATGTTCGCCAACAGCGACGAGCTTCTGAAGTTCATCAAGGACGAGAACGTCGAAATGGTCGACGTCCGGTTCTGCGACCTGCCCGGCATCATGCAGCACTTCACGGTGCCGGTCTCGTCGTTCGGCCAGTCGGTCTTCGACAACGGCGTGAACTTCGACGGTTCCTCGATCCGTGGCTTCCAGGCGATCCACGAGTCCGACATGTCGCTGTTCCCGGACCCGACCACGGCGTACGTCGACCCCTTCCGGACCGCGAAGACCCTGGTCGTGAACTTCTTCATCCACGACCCGCTGACCGGCGAGGCGTACTCCCGCGACCCGCGCAACATCGCGCGCAAGGCGCAGACCTACCTCACCTCGACCGGGATCGGCACCACGGCGTACTTCGCGCCCGAGGCGGAGTTCTACGTCTTCGACTCGGTCCGCTTCGAGACCAAGGTGAACGCCGGCTACTACCACATCGACTCCGAAGCTGGCGCCTGGAACTCCGGCTCCGAGGAGAACAACCGCGGGTACAAGGTGCGCTACAAGGGCGGGTACTTCCCGGTCGCGCCGTACGACCACTTCGGCGAGCTGCGCGACGAGATGGTGACCGAGCTCGAGCGCTCGGGACTGACCGTCGAGCGCGCCCACCACGAGGTCGGGACCGCGGGCCAGGCGGAGATCAACTACAACTTCGCGGAGCTGCTCAAGGCCGCCGACGACGTGATGAAGTTCAAGTACATCGTCAAGAACGTGGCCTGGCGCAACAACAAGACCGCGACGTTCATGCCGAAGCCGATCTTCGGAGACAACGGCTCCGGCATGCACTGCCACCAGTCGCTCTGGGACGGCGACGAGCCGCTGTTCTACGACGAGACGGGGTATGCCGGCCTCTCCGACACCGCTCGCTACTACATCGGCGGCATCCTCGAGCACGCCCCGTCGCTGCTGGCGTTCACCAACCCGACCGTGAACTCCTACCACCGGCTGGTGCCGGGCTTCGAGGCCCCGGTGAACCTGGTCTACAGCCAGCGCAACCGCTCCGCCTGCGTCCGGATCCCGATCACCGGCTCGAATCCGAAGGCCAAGCGCCTCGAGTTCCGTTGCCCCGACCCGTCGGCCAACCCCTACCTCGCCTTCTCCGCGATGCTCCTGGCCGGCCTCGACGGCATCAAGAACAAGATCGAGCCGCACGAGCCGGTCGACAAGGACCTCTACGAGCTCCCCCCGGACGAGCACGCGGGCATCCCGACCGTGCCCGCCACCCTCGGTGCCGTAATGGATTCCCTCGAGGACGACCACGAGTTCCTCCTCGAGGGCGGTGTGTTCACCTCCGACCTGATCGAGACCTGGATCGACTACAAGCGCAGCAATGAGATCGAGCCGGTCGCCCTCCGCCCCCACCCCCACGAGTTCGAGCTCTACTACGACATCTGATGTCGTCGGTTTCCTGACCTACACCGACGCCCCCCGGAAACGGCCCCTGACCCGCGAGAAGTCTTCTCAGCGTCAGGGGCCGTTTCGTGTCGACGCGTGGGCTTGACATGGGAGGCGAGACGGCGCGAGGGCGAGACGTCGGGTCATCGGTCCCGGGAGGTCTCACCAACGTCGAAGCGTGACCGATAGAGGTCCAGGGCCTCCCGCACTGCTCGTTCGGAGATGCGGGCGATCGGGAGAACCCCCTGGACGAGAGGTTCGTGGTCCGGCCCGTTGCCGACGACCCGGCCCGTCAGCAGCCAGGGAAACCTGCCTTCGGCTGCCCCGAGCTCTGCGTACTTGCACAGGCGTCGCGCGACCCAGTCCTCCACAGGGCGCGACCACCACGGCTCGGGTGAGACGACGGTGACCGAGAGGCCGGGAAGTTCGACATCCGCCTCGTAGTCGCGGCTGGAACCTCGACTCAGATCCGCGTCAGGACCCTCGGAGTACCGCAGGTACACCATGCGGTGCACCCGCAGGATCGCCAGAACGCCGGCCAAGCTGTCGGCGACCATCAGGTTCGGTTGGCCGGGGTCTCGCCGTGCGCGATGGTCCACGCCGAGCCGTACCCCACGACGGGCTGCTACATGTGCCCCGGGTAACTCGAGCGTCGAATGAACGCTCGGTTGCCGAGTACGGGCAGCGGATCAATCCCCTACGTCCGGAAGAAGCCAGTGATGACTATTGCTCGCGAGATCATGACCACCGACTGCGCTTGTGCCGGCGCGAGCGAAAGCCTCGCCGAAGCGGCTCGCAAGATGCGCGACCTCGACGTCGGGGGCCCTGCCCATCTGTGGCGAAGACAACCGGCTGGCCGGCATGATCACCGACCGCGACATCATGGTGCGGTGCATCGCGGCCGGCGGCGACCCGGCGACGACCCGGGTTGAGACATTCGCCCAGGGCAAGCCGGTCACGATCGGCGCGGACGACTCTGTGGAGGAGGCCTTGCACACGATGACCAGCCACGGCGTCCGCCGCCTCGCGGTGATCGATGGACACGAACTGGTCGGAATGGTCTCCCAGGCCGATGTGGCCAGGCACCTGCCGGCTGAGAAGGTCGGCGAGCTGGTCGAAGCACTCTCCAGCGGCTCCGCGAACAACTGACCACGAGAAAGGTTCTCCTGCCCCACGGTCACCTCCCGATGTCATGACTGGCAGGGAGGGGAACCTGCATGGCGTCGGGATGCGTCACGCCGTACCCCGACAGGCAGGTCCACATCGGGCTACCGAGCCGCCGCAGTCGCTCCTCGTGGATTCTTCGAGACCGGGTCCCTGCGCACGACTCGGAGCGTCTCGAGGGTCGGATCCGCGGCGTCCGGGATCAGCATGCCGGCGGCGAGGCCGCTACGCAGGTAGTCGATGGCTTCCTCGGTGATGACCTCCCCGGGTGCGAGCACCGGAACCCCCGGCGGATACGGCGTGACCATCTCGGCCACCACCCGCCCGGCCGTCTGTGCTGCCGGAACCTGCTCGATGTCCGCGAAGAACGCGTCTCTCGGGCGCATCGCGATCTCGGGTTCGAGCCCCTCGGAAGGCGGTAGGTCGACCGGCCCCGATGAGGCGATCTCCGGAGCATCACCGCACAACTGCTCGAGCACCGTGAGAAGCCGGTCGACACTCGCGTGGTCATCGGCGTGGGTCAGACAGGCACTGATGCGGAACGTGTCCGCAGAGCCGAAATCGACCTGATAGCGGTCTCGGGCAAGCTCCGCCGCCTGGTAGCCGGTGATCCCCAGCGCGCGGACGTCGATGGTCAGCACGAGAGGATCGACCTCGAACGCGTAGCCCTCGTCCACGACCTTCGCGCCCATGAGACGCACGCCGTCAAGCCCCTGGAGTCGCTTGCGGGCGTGATCGGCCAGGACCATGGTCGCGGACATGAGCTGTTCGCCCTGCTCGACCATCTGGCGTCGCCAGCCGTCCAGTGACGCGTAGACCAGGGTGGACGCACTGGTGGTGCCCAACAGATCCTCACGTTGCTTCAGCACGGCGGGATCGACCCGGTCGCCCTGGAGATGGAAGACCGAGCTCTGCTCCACGGCGCCTCCCATCTTGTGCACGCTGGTCACCACCAGGTCGGCACCCGCGTGCATCCCCCAGGCCGGGAGGTCGTCGTGGAACGGCAGGTGCGCCCCCCACGCCTCGTCGACGATCAGGGGGACGTCGAACTCGTGACACACCTCGGCCACTCCAGCGATGTCGGCACAGGTGCCCCAGTCCGTGGGAGTGATCAGGAGCATGCCCTTCGCGTCCGGGTGGGCGGACAGCTCGCGGCGTACGTCATCCGGCTCCGGCGGATGAGCGAGGTTCCGTTCCGGGTCGAACTTCGGATGCACCCACACGGGAACCGTGCCGTTGACGATGACCCCGGAGATCACCGACTTGTGGGCGTTGCGGGAGATCAGCAACGTCTCGCCCGGACCAGCCGCGGCGAGCATGGCCGACTTCACCGACAGCGAGCTGCCGCATGTGGAGAAGAAGGCCTGGTCCGCGCCCACCGCGTCCGCCATCAGCTCCTGGGCCTCCTCCAGGACCCCTGCGGACTCGCGACGGTCGTCCAGACCATTCAGCATCAGGACGTCAGAGGCGAACACACCGGCACCGAGCACCTCCAGCACCCGTGGGTCGACGCCGCGCCCCTGCCGGTGGCCCGGGGGGCCGAAGACGACGTCACCACGCCGACGAAACTCGACCAACGCCTCCAACACGGGTGCTCGCGTGTGATCCATGTCCGTTCGTTCCCGCCGCCGAGCATGTGAAACCTGGCCTTCGAGCCATCGCGAGGCGCCCTGTCTCCGTCGTTCATCGAAAGCTCCGGATCGGGTACATCACTTCCCACATGTTCGACGGGTTCGTGAAGCCGGTCGACGAGATGAGCGCATGCAATCGGCTGCCCAGGCAGAAGGGGGACATCGTGAGGTTGCCTGGTCCCTGCGGCCCCGTGAGCGGGCGGGTGGTCGAAAGCCTGCAAGGGGGCCGAGAGCTGCGTCCGGTGGCGATCGGCAACGAGCCGGTCCTGGTCGACCGCGATGTCCAGATGGCCCTGTGGGTCCTGTACGAGCTCTTCTACCGGGGCTTCGAGGGCGTGGACGCCGGGCGCGAGTGGGATCCGGAGCTGATCACTCTCAGAGGGGTCATCGAACGTCGGGTCGAGCGAGAGCTGAGATCGGCGACTCGGGGGCGCCTCAACCAGCTGCTCGCACGCGAGGAGGCGGTCGGCGACCTGATCCTCGATCTGGTGGAGGAGGACGAAGGGCCATCGTTGTCGTCCTTCCTCCGCCGAGACGCGACCGTCGAGCAGATGCGTGACTTCCTCAGCCAGCGCAGCGTCCAACAGCTCAAGGAGTCCGACCCTCAGGCATTCCTGATCCCCCGCCTCACGGGACGTGCCAAGGCCGCGCTGGCAGAGCTCCAGTACGACGAGTTCGGCGGAGGGCGAGCCTCACACCTGCACCAGGACATGTACGCCGAGACTCTCGTCAGCGCCGGCCTCGACCCCCGCTACGGCGCCTACATCGACGAGGCCACGGCGGTGACCCTCGCGGCGGCCAACGTGATGTCCCTGCTCGCCCTGAATCGGCGGCTGGTGCCGGTCGGCGTCGGCCACTTCGCGGCGTTCGAGGCATCGAGCAGCGTGCCCTCGCGGCGGATCGCGGCAGGACTCGAGAGGTTGGGGCTGGGTGCGGCGGCGAGGTACTTCGAGGAGCACGTCGAGGCGGACGCGGTCCACGAACAGATCGCGGCACGGGACGTGTGTGGCGCCGTCGTTGAGCAGACGCCGGACCTGCTCAGCGAGGTGGTGTTCGGTGCCCTGTGCACCGTGCACCTCGATCGGCTGTCTGCCGATGATCTCCTGACACGGTGGGGTGTCGCGGGCGACGAATCCGAGGCGGCGTCATGAACCGAGAGATCCAGGTCTTCGCCTGCCCGCACGGACCGCTCCTGGTGCGCGGCGCCGACATCGTGGTCGACGAGTCCGGCGACGAACATGCCGTGGAGAGGCCCGTCGTCGCGCTCTGTGTCTGCGAAGGGTCCGGCCGGAAACCTTGGTGCGACGGGACGCACAAGTCCATTCGAAGGGACCTGCCGTGAGTCTCGCCCTCCCGGAGCACGTGACGTTCGACGGACTGGACATCGCCTTCGACTCTCGAGTCCTCCGTCCACGACCGTGGACCGTCGCTCAGGCGCAGTGGGCGGCCAGTCTCCTGACCGACCTTCCCCCAGGGCCGGTGCTGGAGCTCTGCAGCGGCGCCGGCCAGATCGGCCTGGCTGCCGCGACTCGGTCCCAGCGCAGGCTGGTGTGCATCGACGTCGACCCGATTGCTGTTCACTACACCGCGATCAACGCCTGCCTCGCGGGGCTCGACGCGCGGGTGGAGGCACGGCTGGGCCGCGTCGAGGACGTCCTCATGGACGACGAACGGTTTCCACTGATCATCGCTGACCCACCGTGGGTGGCCACGGCCGAGACCCACCGATATCCCGAAGACCCACTCCTGGCGATCGACGGCGGAAGAGACGGCTTGTCGATCGCGCACGACGCTCTGCGTGCCATCGAGCGACACGTGCACGAAGCCGGACTCGCATTGATCCAGCTCGGATCATCGGCTCAGGTCGCCGCGCTGATGGCCTCGGGTTCGGGTTCGCTGCGCTGTCTCGAGGTGCGATCGTACCGGGGAGGCGTCGTCGCCATGCTCTCCCGCGCATTCGGCGGCTGATGCCGCCTCGGCATCAGGTGGCGCGATGCAGCGGCCTGGTGGCCGGCCCCTCGAGCACCTCGCCGGTGGCGGTGAACCGTGAGCCGTGCAGTGGGCAGTCCCAGGAGTGTTCGGCGTCGTTCCAGGTGAGGGTCCCTCCCAGGTGCGTGCACAGCGCCACGATCGAGCACGTGCGCCCGTCGGTCCGTGACCTCCCGACCGGGAGCAGCCCCGAGCGGCCTACTTCCCCTGAGCCTTCCTCGGGATCGTTCACCCGGCGAAGCCCCGCGCGAAGCAGGTCACCGACCAGGTGGAGGCCCGCGGAAGTGTTGAGTCGAACGAGTTCCATGGCCGGACGCGGTCGGGTGACCCTGTGCGATATCGGCCGCTGCCAGCTCGCCCTGTGACCTTGGATCTCCTTGCTGATCGACAAGGCGGCAGCGGGGCCGCCGGTCAATCCCCACTTGGCGAAACCGGTGGCGATGTAGAGGCGACCACGGCCGCGGGGAAGCCGCCCGACAAACGGCAGGCCGTCGTGCGAGGAGTAGTCCTGGGCAGACCAGGCGTGCGTCTCCTGCGCCTCTGGGAACCACTCCTGCGTCCATGCGCGAAGCGCATCGAGGTGCGCGGCGTGTGATCGGGTACGACCCACGACGTGCCCGTGACCGCCGACCAACAGCAATGATCCGTCGTCCGACGGAGCATCCCGCACCGAGACCGTGGGGGAGCCCGAGGAAAGCATCATGAGCTCGGGAGGGGAAGGGTGACGGAACGCCAACCCGTACGAGCGCTGCGGCTCGAGCTTGGCGAAGTACAGACCACGATCGAGAATCGGTACGCCGGTGGCCAGGACGACGTTCGAGGCCGTGACGGAGCCGCCGTCCGAGAGGCTGACCGCATCGCCGGACAGGGCCGCCCCGACGACGCGTTTCCCGGTGACCACCGTCCCGCCCTCGTGGCGCAGCTCGCTCACCAGGGTGCCAAGCAGATCCATCGCGTCCAGCTGTGCCTGCCCCGCCAGCACGGTGCCCCCCAGGTGCGGGAACGGGACGTCCAGGTCATCTCGCCATGTCACGTCGAGGCCGAGCTTGCGAGCCGCCTCGTGCTCCGCTCGAGCAGCGGGTAGCGCGTCCTGGTTCTGTGCGTAAGTCGCGGCGTCGCGGACCTGGTACGGGACGGCGTGGTCGTCGCAGAAGCGCAGCAGCCATGCCTGTCCTTCGCGACTGGACTCGACATAGGCGCGTGCCACGCGCCGGCTCTGTCGCGCAAGGATGCGCGAGAGCCTCGTGCCCTGGAGAAGGGACACCTTGCCCGTGGTGTTTCCCGTGGTGACGGCTCCCACATCGCGGGCCTCGATGACAGCCACCGAGCGACCTGCACGTGCCAGGAGCAATCCGGTCACCAGGCCGGTGAGGCCCGCGCCGACGACGACGTCGTCGTACTCCCGGCCGAGTTCGGTGTCGGTCTCGATCGGAGCGGCGCGGTCTCGCCAGGGCGAGGGGGTGGTCATGGACCGTCTGTACCCGCTCACTGACCCGTCACTCGGTCCGCGCGACGTCAGGTGGATGTGAGGGCCTGGGCCGCCAGCTCCTTCACATGCGTGTTGGTCCACCTGAGCTGGCGCAGGGTCTGGGGGTGGCACTC
This sequence comes from Nocardioides sp., assembly GCA_017354415.1. Classification (GTDB taxonomy): domain Bacteria; phylum Actinomycetota; class Actinomycetes; order Propionibacteriales; family Nocardioidaceae; genus Nocardioides. The sequence goes on along the minus strand of JAFMQY010000001.1, from coordinate 45,523 downwards.
AGAAGCCAGGGCAAGCAGCTCCGCATCCTCGGTCGCCTGTGCTCCCTGGGCCAGGATCTCCCAGTCGAGTGAGACTCCAGCGGCCTTCTGGTGGAGGTTGCGCAGGTCGGCCAGCAGCATCCCGATGGGGGCGTGTCGCCGTCCGAGCAGCTCGGCACCCGCCTGCTTCAGCGCCCCGGCCCATGCGACCTCGTGGGCGGGCTCCGGATCGAGATCGAGACCGTGGGAGTGCCCCAGATCGGCCAGCCGTCGCACGTGCTCTCGGGACCAACCGGCCAGGTCACGGGCCACGTGGTGGATCTCGTGGTCACTGGCGTGCCGGTCCGAGAGGTCGATCAGAGCGTGTGCCAGCTGGCCCTCGGCGCGATGGAGCATGTCGATGGCCCCGGCCATGCCGTCGTGGGTGGTTGCGGCTCGCGCCAGGCGTGTCGTGCTCATCGGACACCTCCCGTGCTCTCGAAGTCCTCGGTCACCATCGCCGGGTCACCGCCCCGCGTGTCCTGTTCGCCGGTGACCGGTCTCGACGCGGCGATCCGCGGAGCCGGTGACGGAACGCCGTCGGACTTCTGGACCACCTCGGCCTTGGCGGCGGCCGTCTTGAACAGTGGCTGCTTGGACACCGGATCCCAGGCGGTCGACGTCAACTCGTTCGCGGCTCGACCCGGTCCGTCGGGCCTGGGCTCACCGGCGTCCCAGTAGCCGTAGTGGAACGGGACGAACAGCACACCGCGTCGTACTCCGCTGACCCGCAGCCGTGCCCGGACGGCGCTGCGGAGCGTGGTCACCTCGAGGAGGTCGCCTTCGGACCAGCCGTGGGCCGCGGCATCCTCGTGCGACGCCTCGACCCACACGTCGGGAGCGGCTGCCTGCAGCTGCGCGGCCCGAGCCGTCTTGGTGCGCGTGTGGAAGTGGTAGATCGTCCGTCCGGTGATCAGGTGGAACGGGTACGCGTCGGACGGTACCTCGTGCGGCGTGAGGAACTCGGCCGCCTTGATGATCGCCTTTCCGGCCGGGTTCATCGCCTGGTACTCCGTCGGCTCGACCGACGCCCCCGTGACCAGGTCCTTGCCATAGCTCTCGCAGTCGTCCGGGCTGCTGCGGAACCGGCCGCCCGCGTACAGCCGTTCGGTCCCCGCGGGGTTCTGGTCATCACACGGCCACTGGATGCCGCTGTTCCCACGCAACATGTCGTAGGTCAAGCCCGAGTAGTCGCACGGACGACCTCGGCTGCACGCCTTCCAGCCCTCGAACGCGCCCTCGGCGTCTTTCCACGGAACGAGAGGTGCACCCTCGCGGTCGGTCAGATCGAGGCGACGGGCGTAGTCGAGGAAGATCTCGAGGTCCGAGCGTGCCTCTCCCGGCGGCTCGACCGCTTTCTCCGAGAGGTGGACAGTGCGGTCGGCGTTGGTGAAGGTCCCTGTCTTCTCGCCCCATGTGGCCGCCGGCAGCACGACGTCGGCCAGCTGGGTGGTCTCCGTGGGGAAGATGTCCTGGACCACGAGGAACAGCCGGTCCTGTGCTAGAACCGACCGGATCCGGCTCAGCTCCGGCAGCGAGACGGCCGGGTTGGTGCCCGACACGTACAGGAAACGGATCGAGCCCTGTTCGACGTATCGCAGCATCTGCATGAGGTGCGTGGACGGCGCGTAGTGCGGGATGTGCGACGGCTCCACGTTCCAGACCCGGGCGAGGTCGCGCACATGCTGGTCGTTGGCCCAGTTGCGGAACCCGGGCAGGTCGCCATCGGCACCACACTCGCGGGTGTTCTGAGCCGTGGGCTGGCCGTTCATCTGCAGGACGCCGCATCCGGGTCTGCCGATCATCCCGCGGACGAGGTGGACGTTGTTGACCTGGACGGCGGCCGCGGTCGCCTGGTGCGACTGGTAGAAGCCCTGCAGCACCGTGGAGACCAGGCGATCGGCGTTCCCGATCAGGCTCGCCGCCTCGCGGATCTGCGCCACCGGCACGTCGCAGGCCTCCGCGGCTCGCTCCGGCGAGTACGCCGCCACCGACGTCGCCAGCTCGTCGAAGCCGACGGTGTGCTGCGCGACGTACTCGTGGTCAACCCAGTCCTGCTCGACGAGCTCGTGGAGCAGTGAGTTCATCAACACCACATGGGTGCCGGGCCGTGGCGCCAGGTGCAGCGTGGCGTGCTCGGCGACCGGCGTACGTCGCGGGTCGACGCAGACGACCTCGGGCGGATTCGATCCGGCGAGCCGATCGAGGATCCGGCACCACAGAACCGTTTGCGTCTCCGCGGCGTTGTGGCCATACAGGCAGATGACGTCGGCATGGTCGATGTCGGAGTAGGAGCCGGGCTGACCATCCGATCCGAAGGACTCCTTGAGGGCCTCGCCCGCGGTCGCGGTGCACAGGCGTGTGTTGCCATCGACGTGGTTGGTCCCGATGCCGCCCCGCGCGATCAGCGCCAGCGTGTAGTACTCCTCGAGGAAGAGTTGTCCCGTCGTGTAGAACCCGATCGAGCCCGGCCCGCGCTCGGCCAGCAGGTCGCGAGTACGTCCCGCAACTTCCTCCAGAGCGGTGTCCCAGTCGGTCTCGACCAGCTCACCCCCACGACGGACCTGCGGTGTCGTCAACCGGTCGGGCGAGTGGTTCGCCTGCCACCCGAAGAGATCCTTCGGGCCCAGCCGACCGCGGTTGACCCGATCCTCAGCGCGTCCGCGGACACCCACGATCCGCTCGTCCTTGACGGCGATGTCCATGGCGTCTCCGTTCGAGTGCAGAACGGAGGCGGTTTGAACCCATCTGTCGACCTCGGCCTCCGCGAGTCCGTCGGCCAGGTAGAGGTCGCGGCGCTCCGGCCACGTCTCCCCTCTGCCGTACGGCGTCCGCGTCCCCCATGGGGCTGCGATCCGGTCCACGCGCTGCATCTCTCGTCCCTTCGACCAGGGAGCCGGTCGGCTCTGCCACCTCCCGTACCTCTGCGCGCGCCAGCCATGCGCGTATGACCCGGCGCTCGTTCATGCCCACGATCGGGACCGGACTGCCGATGAGGATCGGGTCGGGCAGGTCGCGACGGCAGTGATCGAGCCTCCGGCGGCGGATGAGTCCCGCGACCCCAGTCACCCGAGTCAGCGAACAACCGGTGCAGGTGGCGGCGAGAAGGGGTGGGCATCAGCCACCTTCGCCGGCGCCCTGGACCTCGGTGGCGTGGGTCGCCGGCGCAGCCGGCCATGCTGACAGCAGCCGATGCTCAGGGCAGCGCCATCTCCAGGACCGTGCCTCCCCCTTCACGACTGCGGACCCTGACCGTGCCACCGTGCCCCTCGGTGATCGCCTTGACGATGGCGAGCCCCAGGCCAGCTCCGCGACGGCTGGTGCCGGTCCCGTGGCTGAAACGCTCGAAGACGGACGCCGTCATCGAGGCCGGGATCCCCGCGCCGCGGTCCGCCACCGAGATCACATACCGGCCGGCGCGCCGGCCTGCGGAGACCTCGACCGGCGTGCCTGGAGGGCAGTGGACGACGGCGTTCCCGATCATCTCGTCGATGGCCTCGGCCAGGCGGTCGGGATCGACCGACATGACCTCGTTCACCACGACACCGAGGCTGACGGGCGGATGCGTGGCCATCCATCGAGTGGCCGTACGCATCACCAGGTCTCCGACCGCAGTCTCGACCGGGGAGAGGAAGTCGGGCTGTTCGCTCTTGGCCAGTCCCAGGAAACGGTCGGTGACCTTCGTGAGCCGGTTCAGCTCGTCGACGACGACGCGGGCGTCATCGACCGTCTCGGGACCGGTGGCGGTGCGCTCCAAGAGCTCGGCATGACCCAGCGCGATGGTGAGCGGCGTGCGGAGCACGTGGGAGGCGTTCTGTACAAGGGTCCGGCTCTGCTCGACCAGGGCGAGGTTGTGCGCCGCAACCCGCGCGGTCTCCTGCTGCGCGGCGGCGCTGCGCCGCACGTAGTGCACCATCACGAGGAAGACCGCCGCCATCAGCGGGATCTCCGTGAGCTCGTCGGGCGCCTGGGTACCCCGGAAGACGTCGTCCAGCAGCATCGCCCCCGTGACCACGACGATCACGGACAGCGAGACGAAGGTGACCCTCATGGTCCACACGCGCCAGCCGTACATCAGCGAGACACCGATCCAGATGAAGTGGAACGGCACCGTGGCCCACACGCTGAGCACGAGCATTGCCCAGGCGTTGATCGCGACGAAGCACCACCACAGGATGTCGACCCGGTACTGGTGCCAGACGAGAGCGGTACGTCGCGGGGCGCTGATGGACACCTCAGAGATCGACGCCATAGCCAACTCCTCGCACCGTTGAGATCGCTGTCGCACCGAGCTTCTTGCGAATCCGCCGGACGTAGACGTCCACGACGTTGGTCTCGGGGTCGAACTGGTAGCCCCACACCTCCGAGAGGAGCCGCTCCTTCGAGACGCTCTCGCCCGCGTGCTGGATCAGCTCTCCCAGCAGAGCCGACTCGGTCCGGGTCAGCAGCACGGTCTTGGTGGGCGTCTTGACCTCGTGGCGGACGGGATCCAGGACGAAGTCATGGGCGCTCAGGACGAAGCCGTCGTGGCGTACCCGCATCCTCACGCGGACCCGGGCCATCAGCTCGTTGAGCGCGAACGGCTTGCCCAGGTAGTCGGCCGCGCCCAGATCGAGCGCTCGCACCTTGGTGCTGGTGTCGCTCAGACACGAGAGGATCAGCACGGCCTGATCCGGCTTGTGGTGCAGCAGCCGCTTCAGCACGGTCATCCCGTCGACCCCCGGCATGACGAGATCGAGGATGACCAGTCGATACGGCTGCGAGAGCGCCAGCCGACAGCCCTCCTCACCGCCCTCCGCGCTGTCGACGTCAACGCCCTCAGCACGGAGCGCCCGCGAGACGAAGTGGAGGACGCGAGGCTCGTCGTCGATCACCAGGACGCGATCGCGGGACATGGCCACCCCAAACTTCCCCCGTGACACAAAAGTCGCGTCAGTGTAACCACCCTTGGGGTGGGACCGGTCAAGTGGCGGATCGATTCGAGATCGGCCGCGTCAGCGTCCCAGGTCACGGACGATGCCGGCGATATCGGCGGCTGACGAATCCGCAGCCGACCGCCATTCATGAGCCCCGGGCGCCGGCTTCCAGAGGGGCGGGACGGGCCCCTGCCGGAGCAGCAGGTACGAGCGCACGGTGACGAGGTCCCTGAAGGAGTCGAGATCCTCCCCCGCCAGATCGTCTCGCCGGACGGCGTGGATGAACCAGCCGGTCGGATGTCGACGCCCGATCACAACGCCGTCGAGCTCGCGCTCACCCACGTCGGTGTCGACCTCGCGCACCAGCCTGTTGACAGTCTGCCGGTCTGCGCTGACGACCCGGATGGACGCCGCGACCTGCCAACGCGGATCGGTACGTCGGTTGCGACGGTGGAGCTTCATCGACTGCCTCGTCGGGGGACTGTCACCCGTCACGCACATGCGTGCATCCGTCTCCCACCCGTCAATACGTGCGTGCCGGCCGAGGGGTTCACACGACCCCGGGGCCCGACAGCGAGCACCGGGCAGGGTTGGCGCTGAGGGTCCCGCCGACCCCCACAGGCTGCGCGACATGAACAATTTGTCATCTTCGGGCGCTTCCACAGCCAGTTCGTTGACACGCCGCAACCACCGGTCTAGACCTCTCCTGGGATCGACGGAGCAGTGAGGTTTCGATGGGTAAGAAGCTCATCGGCCCGATCGTGACTGTCTTGCTTGGGGGGGCATTCGTCACGGTCTTGGGCCTGCTGTTGCATCAAAGCTTGAGTCCAGCAGTGGCGGCACGTGTCACGGCGGCGACACCGCCGTCGGCCACGGAGCAGCACCACGTCTACGTCCATCTGGATACGTACCCGGACAGCATGGCCGGAGAGCACGGCAAAGACGGCGGTGCTGAACCGGACTGGGTCAGCTACGGGCCGGGCACCAACATCAACGTGCCGGCGCATTCACTGGTGACCATCACGATCAGCCAGTACGACGGCGGCGAGGCGATCACGAACCCGTGGTTCGCGAAGGTGCACGGCACCGTCGGTGGCACCGAGACCGTGGACGGCAAGCCGGTCACGCAGATCGACCCGGAGGCGGTCGGACACACCTGGACGCTGCACGCGGCACCGACCGCGCAGGATCCGCTGTTCGTGAGCGCGCCGCTGCCCGCCGTACCGGACGACGCGCCGATCGCTGCTGGTAGCGACTACCCGAAGCCGATCGAGGTCACGTTCTCGTTCCACACCAAGGGCCCGGGCAAGTACATCTGGAACTGCGAGTTCCCGTGCGGCGACGGCTACTACGCCAAGTTCGGCGGACCCATGTCGACCCGCGGCTACATGTCGGGCACCTTCACCGTCTCCTGACGGCCGAAACTGGGAGGGCACTGTGTCGGTCGAAACGACACCGGCGGATCGCCAAGGCCGGTCACGCAGCGAGGAGCTGAAGACACTCACAATCCTGTGGGCGATCTTCACGGTTCTCGGGGTGATCTTCGCGTTGATCGTTCCGCATCACCTGATGGGACCTTCGGCGAGCAACACGATGACCGAGGTCGAGCGCACGTTCACCATGTTCTCCGTGGCGTCGGCGCCCGTTGCCGCGGTCGTCTGGGCGCTGGCTGTCTACAGCCTCATGCGTTGGCGACGGAGAGGCGCCTGGAAGGAGGGCGACCCGGACGGGCCCCCTCTGCGAGGTCACGGCATGACCTCGGGCATCTGGATCTTCCTGTCGTCCGCGCTCTGCTTGTTCCTTCTCATCTGGGGACTCGCCGCTCTGAGCAAGGTGGACTCGGCCGCGGCCTCGGGGGCGACCCCCCTCGAGATCGATGTCACCGGGCAGCAGTGGGTGTGGACGTTCAGCTACCCCTCGCAGGGAGTCGAGTCCGACCAGCTGGTCCTGCCGGTCAACCGGCCGGTCGTCTTCAAGGTGACCAGTGACGACGTCATCCACTCGTTCTGGCTGCCGGAGATGGGAATCAAGGTCGACGCCAACCCCGGCGTGACCACCTCGACGTCGACCGTCCCGGACCGGCTCGGCCTGTACCACGTCCGGTGCGCCGAGCTGTGCGGGCTTCTCCATGCCGACATGGAGACCAACGCGAGGGTCGTCACATCCGACGACTTCGACACATGGATCGCGGGGCAGGGAGGTCACGCATGAGCGAGCGACAGGAGACAAGGCCGTGACAACCGCGGACATCTACAAGACCGATCCCTCGCCGGTCGCACCGCACGGCGGGATCATGCGGCGCCTCAACGTGGGCACCGGAATCATCGCCGGCATCGTCCTCGCGGTCGTCGCCAACGTCCTCGCGAAGAAGCTCGCGGACGGACACACCCACGAGCCCGACGTGCGTGCCGTGTTCACCATGTTCGGCTGGGCGGTCGGCTTCCTGCTCGGCATGGGTGCCTTCACGGGCCCGTTTCGGTGGCTGGTCGGACGCGATCTCACGCACGCCGACGAGCTCTTCCTCGCCGGCAAGGACCAGGGAGTCGGTCGGTACTTCCGCTTCACCACCGACCACAAGGTCGTCGGCATCCAGTACCTCGTGTTGGTGATGGTGATGCTCGGAGCCGGTGGATCCATGGCCATGCTGATCCGGACGGACCTCATCTCGCCGAACAGCGGCTTCCTGGGCCCCCAGACCTACAACTCTCTGGTCGGCCTGCACGGCCTGACCATGATCCTGGCGACGATCATCATGGTCACCGGCCCGTTCGGGAACTTCGTGGTGCCGCTGATGATCGGTGCCCGGGACATGGCGTTCCCGCGGCTCAACGCACTCAGCTTCTGGCTCCTCGTGGCCATGCTCCCGATCCTGTACTCGGCGGCCTTCCTGGGCGGCATCCCGATGGGCTGGGTCGGGTACACACCGATCGCCGACCAGGGCCCTCCCGGAGTCGACGCCTACATGATGGCGATCCTGGTGTTCGCGGTCTCCACTGCCGTGGCCGGCATGAACATCACGACCACGATCGTGACCATGCGAGCCCGCGGCATGACGTGGACCCGCACGCCCATCTTCGTGTACGGCGTGCTCGCCAGCGTGGTGCTCGCGCTGCCGGCCTTCCCGTTCTTCATGGCCGCAGAGCTCCTGCTCTTCGTCGACCGGGTCATGGGCGGCGGCTTCTACGTGCCCAACCGAGGTGGCCAGCCCTGGCTGTACCAGAACCTCTTCTGGCTGATGGGCCACCCGGAGGTCTACGTCATCCTGATCCCCGCGGTCACCGCATTGATGGAGCTGACAGCGGTGTTCGCGCGCAAGCCGCTGTTCAGCTTCCGGATCGCCGTGCTCTCGATCATCGCGATCGTCGGACTCAGCGCGACGGTGTGGGCCCACCACATGTTCGCCTCCGGCTGGGCCCCGGACCTGAACGGTCCCTTCATGCTCACCACGGAGATGATCTCCATCCCCACAGGCGGCCTGTTCCTCGTCATCCTGGGCACGATCTGGCGTGGTCGCATCTGGACCGCCTTCCCGATGATGTGCACCTACGCCATGCTGTGGAACTTCATCATCGGTGGCATCACCGGCATCTACCTGTCGGACGTGCCGCTGGACTACCAGCTCCACGGGTCGATGTTCGTGACCGCCCACTTCCACTACACCCTGATGGGAGCCGGTCTGACCGGAGCGATGGGGGCACTGGGCTACTGGTTCCCCAAGATGACAGGACGGATGCTCGGCAACACTCCGGCGTTCGTCTCCTTCTGGCTCGTGCAGATCGGTTTCAACGTGACCTTCCTCGGGATGTTCATGGTCGGCCTCCAAGGACAGCCCCGCCGAGTCGTGCACTACGACGCCAGCTTCCACACGGGCAACACGATCTCCACGCTGGGCGCCTACTGCATCGGCATCGGCATGCTGGTCCTGCTGTACGACGTGATCAGCTCCTGGCGCCACGGAGACCTGGCGCCGATGAACCCGTGGGGTGCCAAGACGCTCGAGTGGACCGTTCCGAACCCGATCCCGCTGGAGAACTTCGCAGTCCTGCCGGTTGTCACGGAGGACGCCTACGGGTACGGCGAGGAACCGGTCCCCGAGTCAGAGCCCGAACCAGTGCCGGCGTCGGCCGGGGCTGAAGCCGACGTTCCAGGAGCCCCGGCATGAGCACCGAGTCGCTGGTCAACAAGGAAGCCTTCGCACCCGAGGAGCCTCACGACTTCGGTGAGAGATGGCGGGTCGGGGCACTGCTGCTGATCCTGGCCGATGCGGCGTTCGTCGCGGCGCTCTCGTTCAGCTTCCTGTACCTGCGTGCGCTCGACACCCAGGGTTCGTTCCACCCCGGCGGTACCGGCGTCGCCACCCTCTGGTGGCCCTGGACCGTCTCGGCGGTGATGGTGCTGTCGGCGCTGGCCTACTGGACGCAGCTGCGCGGCAGCTTCGCAAACGGCGTGGCGGTGTCGGTGGCGGGGATGGCCGTGGCACTGGTGCTGACCATCGTCCAGATGTACCAGTTCCCGTTCACGGTCAGCGACAACGCCTACTCCGCTGCGGTCTGGATCATCACAGCAGCCAATGTCTTCCACCTCGCCCTGACAGTCTTCCTGGGACTCGGGATCGCGATCCGGCGGCAGCGCGGGGCCAATCGGGGCGCACGTGACTGGCACGTCCGGATCGTGGGGATCTGGTACACGTGGGTGTGCGTGGCGGCGTTCGTGGGCACGCTGACGATCTCGGTCGCCAACGGCACGGTCGGCTGCCCGTTGGCCAAGGATCAGCCGGATCCCGGTGCGCGGTCTGTGCCGTCGTCGTCATGCTCCAGCTCTGCGAGGTAGTTCCGCCAGGCCCGCAGCCCCGGGTCGTCGTCGGGGATCACGTCGCGGCCGGTGCCGCCACCCGGCGGCGCCGGTCGGCGGGTCGGTCGGTCCGCGACCACACGCCACCACATGAACACGAACACCGCGGCGAACGCCGGCCATTCGAAGGTGTACACCCACGCGATCTCACGACCGCTTCGAGCGCGGCCCAGCTCGAACCAGCCGGCCGCCAGGCACACGATGACGGCGCACGAGAAGAAGACGTGATAGCGCCACGTGGGTCCGGGCGACGAGCTGCTCATACGGCAGGCTCCGTTCCGGCAGCCGCACGCACGGCTTCCCGCGCAGTACGCCGCTCCTCGGCCATCAGCCAGTTGTGGCCGGCCACCACCAGCCACACCACACTGACGACCATCGACCCCGACCACATCAGGATGCCGGCCGCATGCTGGTCGGCCAGCGGCCCGGGTGAGAACGGACGGTCGGTGTGGGCGTAGAACGGGTAGGCGACGCTCGGCAGGGCGAAGATGAAGAACCCGAGGAAGGCCATGAACACCATCGAGGTGAACAGCGACACGATGCGCACCCAGTGCCGCACCTGCCGGCCCGCTGTCGCCACCAGCAGCGGGTAGAAGTACAGCATCCCCGCCGCCAGGTAGAGGGGGTGCTCGACGTAGTCGTGCACCGCCGGGTGGTCGAGGGCGAAGTCGTACACGGCCGGGATGTGGCTCAGGCCCATCACCCCGACGAACACCACCCACCCCGTCACCGGGTGGGTCAGGAACCGGAGGGTGTCACTGCGCAGCACCGGCACCAGACGACGGCGACGCCAGTCGGGTCTGCCGAACCTCGCCAGCAGGAGGATCGGATCCCCGAGCACCAGGAGCGGCGCGGCGAGACTGGTCAGCAGGATGTGCTGGGTCATGTGCGCGTAGAAGTAGACATCGTCCCAGGCGCCGGGCGGACCCACCAGGGAGACCCACACGATGAACGTCCCGGCCAGCCAGCACACGGTCTGGGACGCCGGCCACGGCTGGGTCGGCGTCCGAGCGGTCACACTGCGCGCGGCCGCGACGTACACCAGGGCGAAGACGAGACATCCGAGCCACGGAAGCGGGGCGGGTTCCCACGCGCTCAGCAGCGACCCGACCTCCTGCACGGTGGATCACCGTACAGCGTTGGCCGACTGCGCGGAATCGTCTTGGCTCTGCTTCTCACCGCAGTGGCCGCTGCGACGGCCGGATGCGGCGCAGCGTCCGGCCACGAGGACGCGGCCGCCACGCCGGCTGCGCCAGGCTTCGGCACGGTTCTCGACGCGCCCGTTCCGCAGACGATCCTCGACGCGCCCCTGGTCGACCAGAACGGTCATCACGTCACGCTGGGCCAGTGGCGCGGCAAGATCATCGTCCTGTCGGATGTGATGACCCTGTGCCAGGAGACCTGCCCCCTGGTGACCGCGAGCATGCTGGCCGCAGCCCGGCAGGTCGACCGCACGCGCGTGGGCAAGGACGTGGAGTTCGTGAGTCTGACGATCGACCCGCAACGCGATGACCTGCGCCACCTGCGTGCCTATCGACACCAGTTCGGGGCGCTCGCCAACTGGACCGCGCTGCGCGGGTCTCCCACCGTCGTCAACAGCCTGTGGTCGCGGCTGGGCGTCTGGCGTCACCAGATCCGGCTGCACCCGCCGTACCCGACCGACTGGCTGACCGGCCGTCCGCTGACCACGGACATCGCGCACACCGACGAGCTCGTCTTCATCAACGGCGCACAGCATTACCGGTACGAGATGGAGGGTCCGGGGAGCGTCAAGCCCCAGCGGATCCCCCAGCGCATCTTCCACTTCATGGACGGGCTCGGGCACCGCAACGCGCAGGCCCCGGACTCCGGGGCCTGGACGCCGGCCCAGGTGACCAAGGCGCTCGACTGGATGCTGGGGGGCGGTTCGCAGTGATCAGGCCGCTTGCCGTGCTCCTCATGCTGGGGCTCCTGGCCGTCCTCGCACCCTCGTGCAGCTCGAGCGCTGGTCGGCAGAGCCACTCGGGCTCGACGGTGGGGCTCACGGTCTTCTCCCCCCGCGACCGTGTCAGGCTGCCCGCACTGGCGGGCACCACACTGTCGGGCCGGAGCTTGACCGCGTCGTCCTACGCCGCGGGGTCGCCGCTCGTCGTCGACGTCTGGGCGTCCTGGTGCTACCCGTGCCGTCAGGAGCTTCCTCTCCTCGCCCGGGCCGCCCGACAGGGGGTCCGGGTGCTCGGGATCGATGAGCGAGACAGCGCCAGCCGTGCCCTCGCCTTCGCCGACGATCACGGCGTCACCTACCCGAGCCTCCACGACCCTGACGGACGCCTGCTCGGCGGGCTTCGGATGCTCCCGCAGAACGGCATTCCCAGCGCGCTGATCGTGACCGCCGACGGCATCGTGGTGGCTCGCGTCGTGGGGCCACTGAGCCCCGACATGTTGCACCAGGCTCTCAGGAAGGCGGCGTCATGACAGCGGAGCTGAAGATCGAGGGTGGCGTGCGCGTCGTGAGCATGCGGGGACTCGTCGCGGCGTACGTCGCCCTGATGAAGCCCCGCATCATCGAGCTGCTGCTGCTGACGACACTGCCGGTGATGTTCCTGGCGCAAGACGGCGTACCGCCGCTCGGACTCGTGGTCGCCACGCTGGTCGGCGGCAGCCTGTCGGCGGGCAGTGCGAATGCGCTCAACTGCGTCGTCGATGCCGACATCGATGCTCGCATGCGCCGGACACGCAGACGTCCACTGGCCCGCGACCAGGTATCCCGACGCGACGCGCTCGTCTTCGGCCTGATGCTCGCGGTCGTCTCGACCCTCGTCCTCGGCCTCCTCGTCAACTGGCTCTCCGCGGCGCTGGCGCTGGCAGCCAACGCGTTCTACGTGGTCGGCTACACGGTCCTGCTCAAGCCGCGAACCGCACAGAACATCGTCTGGGGCGGTGTCGCAGGATGCTTCCCCGCGCTCATCGGGTGGACCGCCGTACGCGGCAGCCTGGGGTGGGCGCCGTTCGTGCTCTTCCTCGTCGTCTTCTTCTGGACGCCCCCTCATTTCTGGGCCTTGGCGATCCGCTACCGGGAGGACTACGCAAGCGCGGGTGTGCCCATGCTCCCCTCGGTCGCACCGACCCGTACGGTTGCCCGCCAGATCCTCGGATACTCGATCGTCACGCTCCTGACGTCACTGCTCCTGTGGCCGGTAGCTGGCACCGGAGTCCTCTACCCGGGCGTCGCGCTCGTCCTCGGTGCGGTGCTCGTGAGCGAGTCCTGGCAGCTGTTGCGCCGGGCGTCGACGTCCGACGAGCTCGCAACACTTCGGCCCTTGCGCCTTTTCCACCTGTCCAACCTGTACCTGACGCTGCTGTTCCTGACCGTCGCGGTCGTGCCGTTCGTGTCGTGAGCGGCGACGATCACCCGTGCCGCCCTGCGCGATGACGCAGACCACGGACAGCCCCGATGGTGAGCAAGAGCGGGACCAGGCTCCAGACGACGTCCCTCGTCAAGGCGAAGATCACGACCGACGTGAGCACGCCCAGGACGATCGCGGCGACCGCCAGGATCCTGGAAGCCTGCGGTGTTGACAGCATCTGCGTCACCTTCTCGACCTGCGTCGACGTTGCGCCACGGGCGCTGCCCTGGGAGGCACGCCAGGCGTCCCGCAGCTTCAGCGTGGCACCGGAATGCAGGATGGCATTGCCATAGACCCGTCCCGCCACCATGACGAGGCCGGCGATCGCGGCGAGGATCAGGGCCACCGCCACGAGTGGCTCCCACCAGGTGGTGGCCCCGAGGGCGATCCGGCCGGGCATGGCCAGGGGCGCCGTCGCGGGGAACAGCGAGAGAAGTCGGGACCACAGCCCCTCAGGGTCTTGGCTGATCGCGAACAACGACGCCCAGTAGCCGGCGATCATCACGTAGCTGACGGGACCCGCCACGTTCTGCGCATCTTCCGTGCGTGAGGCCAACGACCCCAGGGCGCCGTACATCATGGCGTAGAGGGCGTAGCCGAGGAGGAACCAGGCGACCACCCAGGCCAGGACGCCCCCGGAAACTGCCGGCAGGTCCACGGAGTCGCCGGGGATGGACGCCACGAAGGCCGCGAGTGCGGTGACCGCGAGCTGGAAGAACCCGAGAAGCCCGATGCCGACCACCTTGCCTGCCAGGAGGGCCCTGGCCGGAACCCGGGCCAGCAGCACCTCAACGACACGGGTCGACTTCTCCTCCACCACTCCCGTGAGCACCAGGTTGCCGTAGATGACGATCGCAGCCATCAAGGCCATGGTCATCAGTGCCGCGGCGGTGGCATCACCCGCGCTTCGTCCGGCTACCGCGCCGATGGCGGTGTTCGAGACGGGTACGGGCGCGAGCAGCTCGGCGGTCGTCGCGGAGTCGATTCCCGCTGCGGCTGCACGCTGTTGAACGACCGAGACATGGATCGCGGTGGTGATCAACGTTTGCAGGGACGGGTCCGTCTTGTCTCGCCACTGGAGAGTCCGTGTGTTCACGACCAGTACGTCGACCTGGTGGTCTCGGAGGGCCTCCTGACCGGTCGGCAGAGCGTCGAAGCCGTACACCTCGATGCCCGTGTCGGCGGCATCGCCCTGTGCGACCAGCAGCTGGGTGAACGTCAGAGGGGTGGTCCCGACCACTCCCACGGTCTTGGTCGTGTCGCCGCTCCGGAAGAGGCCTGGGAGTGCGACGAGGGCGACGACGACGACCACCATCAACACCAGGCTCACCCGGAACCCACGTGTGCGACTGCGCTCGCGGATCTCGCGGCGCGCCACGAGCCATCCCTGGCCCCACCCGGTCATGACGCCACCGCCCGCGTGAACAGGTCGGAAAGGGTGGGCGGCTGGTAGCTGAAGGACACGACCTCGTCGGAGCCGTGCAGCTGCGCGAGAAGGGCCTGCAGGTGCTGGGCTCGGTCCACGCTGAGCCTGACGTGTCCGTCACTGCTCTCTCGGACCTGCACGTGCCGCAGCTCACCCCACCGTGGCTCCCGGCCCCGGAACCTGATGTCGACGACGCGTTGCGTCGACGCGGCTCGGAGCTCCTCGAGCTCGCCGGCGAGGACGACCCGACCGTGATCGAGGATGACCACGTCGTGGCACAGGTCCTCGACGAGGTCGAGCTGATGGCTTGAGAACAGCACCGTGACCCCGGTAGTCGCCAGCTCCTCCAGCAGACCCCCCATGGCATCCATGGCCAGGGGGTCGAGGCCGGCGAACGGCTCGTCGAGGACGAGTACATCGGGCTGGTTGACCAGTGCCGCGATCAGCTGCACGCGCTGCTGGTTGCCGTGGGACAGCTCGTCGACCCTGGCGTCAGCACGGGACGAGAGCCCGAGCTGCTCGAGCCACCGATCCGCGACGCGACCGACGTCGGCGGCCGGACGCCCGCAGAGCTCGCCGAGGTACAGCAACTGCTCCCGCACGTGCATCCGCGGGTACAGGCCTCGTTCCTCCGGCATGTACCCGAACCGCGAGCGCCCCGCCGCGCGGATGGGGTCCCCGCGCCACGTGACGGTCCCGGCGTCCAGTGTCACCAGCCCGAAGACCGCGCGCATGGCGGTCGTCTTGCCCGCGCCGTTGGGACCGAGAAACCCGGTCAGCCGACCCGGTCGCGCCACGAAGGTGCAGCCGTCCAGGGCGGTCAGCGCTCCGAAGTGCTTCACCGCCCCTTCGAACCGAAGCATGACGCACCTCCGGTTCTCAGTGTGTCGCCGCCGTGGGCCCAGGGGCAGAGGACAAGGACCTCAGCGCGCGGTCGCTACGTCACGAAGGCGCTCCGGGTCAGGTTGCCGCCTCTTCTGCCTCCTGTACCTGTTCGACCAGCTCGCCCTCGAGCATGATCTGGATCTCGTCGCTGACCACCAGCCGGCCGTCCAGCATGGCGTTGAAGCTCAGGCCGAACTCCTTCCGGTTGATCTTCGCGCGTCCGCTGTAGCCGATCCGGTGGCCCATCATCGGGTCGTTGAACTCGCCCAGCCGGGTCATCTCCAACACCACGGGCTTGGTGTTGCCCTTGACGGTGAGATCGCCGGTGACGGTGTACTGGTCCTGCCCGGTCGACTCCACCCCGGTGCTGGTGAACGTGATGACCGGGTACGTATCCGTCTCCAGGAAGTTCTCCGAGCGCAGGTCCTTGTCGCGGACCTCGTGGTGTGTCTTGATGCTGGCCGCCTGGATGGTGACCTCGACCCGCATGTTCTCGAGATGGTCCGGGTCGATCTCGGCCGTAGACGTCACGTCGGTGAAATGCCCTCGAACCGTCATCATCCCCAGATGCTTCGCCGAGAACTCGACCTGAGTGTGGTACGGGTCAAGCTGCCAGTTGCCCATGTGGACCCCTTCCGAACATCCATCGTCGACTTCGAACCAACGCTAGTCGGTTGGCACGACTGCTTCCCAGGCAGAACCGGAGAACCCGGCCCCCTTGTTCCCTGTGGTCGTCACCCTGCGATTTCGTATCCCCCTAGGGGGTTGTGTTACGGTTCCCGGACGCATCCCCCTGGGGGGTTATGGAAGGAGCGACTTTGACCACCCTGACAGCGAGCAGCGAATCAACGCACGCACCCGGCGTACTCGGCCGCATCGGCCTGGCCGTCCTGCGGCACGGCCGGGCTACGACGGTGATCTGGCTGCTGGTCGTCATCGGACTCGGGGCGTTCGCGCCGCGGGTCGAGGCGTCGCTGTCCGGCGCCGGCTGGCAGGCCACCGGCTCTGAGTCGGTCCAGGCCCGCGAGCTCGCACAGGCGCACTTCGGCGGCAACGCCAGCTCCGCCCTCGAGGTCGTCGTCCACAGCGACGGCGCGCCACTCACCTCGGCCGAAGGACAGCACCTCATCTCTCGGGTGGAGGCGACCCTCAAGCAGGACCCGCGGATCGCGTCGGTGGTGGCGCCCGAGCCGGGCACCACGCTCAGCAGGGACGGGCGTACGGCGGTCGTGCTCGGCGGCGCCGGGGCGGACACCAACGAGATGGTCCGGGCGGCCGTTGACCTGAAGGAGCCACTGACCGCGCTCTCCGGGAACGGGATCGAGGTGACGCCGACCGGCGCCTCCCAGCTGTGGGCGGACTTCAACGCCGCCAACCTCTCGTCGATGATGAAGTCGGAGATGTTCTCCTGGCCGGTGACGCTCGCGATCCTCGTGCTCGCGTTCGGCGCCCTCGTGGCGGCCGGCCTCCCGCTCATCTTGACTCTTGCGGGCCTTGTCGCCTCCGCAGGCTCCCTGGTGCTGATCAACCAGTTCGTGCCGGTCTCGATCTGGGCCATGAACTTCGCCATGATGTTCGCCCTCGCTCTCGGGATCGACTACGCGCTGTTCCTCGTCGTCCGCTTCCGAGCCGCCCGCGCGATCCCGGGCACCACCCGAGAACGGGCGATCGCCGAGACCATGGACACCGCCGGCAAGGCCGTGCTTCTCTCCGGGCTGACCGTGCTGGTCTCGCTCTCCGCGGTGGAGATCGTGCCCTCACCGTCGTTCCGCTCGATGGCCGGCGGCATCATGCTCGCAGTCATCTTCGTCCTCGGCGCCACGCTCACCCTGCTCCCGCTGGTGCTGGGCAAGCTCGACACCCGCATCAACACGTTCGCGCTGCCCTGGTCGCGGGTCGGTGAGCACCGCTCCCCTCGCTTCCAGGCATGGGGTGAGCGCCTCTGGCGTCGTCCCGTCGCGTACGGCGGCGCTGCGCTCGTCGTCCTGGTTGCTCTCGCTGCGCCGATCCTGGGCCTGCACACGTCGATGCCCTCGATCAAGGTGCTGCCGTCCGATGCGCCCGCGCGAGTCGGTTACGACCGGGTGCAGGCGGCCTTCGGCACCGGCGCGCCCGGGACGCTTCAGATCGTGGCCCCGGCCGCTTCGGCGGATGCTGCCGAGCGGGTCGTCGCCTCTGACCCGGGCATCGCCGCCGCCATGCCGGCGGTCCCGTCCGCGGACCGCGCGCCGTACGCCCTGATCCAAGCCGTCCCCAAGGTCGACCCGTCGGATCCGGCTCTGGCCGACGCCGTCGACCGGCTGCGGGCCGACCTGCCCACCGGCGCCGTCGTCGGCGGGGCAGCGGTGGAGAACATCGACCTCAAGACCCAGCTCGACCACTCCACACCGTGGGTGATCGGCATCGTGCTCGGGCTCGGTTTCCTGCTGCTCCTGGTCGCGCTCCAGGCGCCGCTGATCGCCTTGCTCGGCACGCTGGCGAGCCTGCTGTCCACGGCCGCCGCCTTCGGCGTGGCCCGCCTGGTCTTCCAGGACGGCCACTTCAGCGGCCTGTTCGGGTTCGAGCCGCAGGGCTTCCTCGACGCCTGGGCGCCGGTGTTCTTCTTCGCGATGATCTTCGCGATCGCGATGGACTACACCGTGTTCCTGCTGGCCTCCGCCAAGGAGCACTGGGAGAAGTCCGGCGACCCGCGTGAGGCCATGGTCGGTGCCGTTGCCCACTCCGGGCGCGTCATCTTCGCCGCCGGCGCGGTCATGGTCGCGGTCTTCTTCACCTTCTCCCTGTCGGGCCCGCTGCCTCCCAAGGAGATGGGCGTCATCCTCGGAATCGCCGTGCTCCTCGACGCCTTCCTGGTCCGCCTCGTGCTGCTGCCCGTGCTGCTTCGCCTCACCGGACGCGCCGCCTGGGCCAGCCCGGCCTGGCTGGGCCGGATCCTGCCCTCGATCCGCTTCTCCCACTGAGCCGGAAAGGAAATCGCCATGAACGGCTTCAACCTCGACCGCGGCGTCCTGCTGATCGCCGCCTTCGTCATCCTGACCAGCGTCGTGCTCGCCGCCTTCGTCTCCCCCTGGTGGCTCCTGCTCACGACGTTCGTCGGGCTCAACATGCTCCAGGCCAGCATCACCGGCCTCTGCCCCGCGGCGCTGATCCTCAAGCGGTTCGGCGTCCGTGTCGGGTGCGCCTTCTCCTAGGACCTACGACGCGGGCGTCACGCACGGGTCGCCTTGAAGGTGATGTGACCCATCAGATGTGGCGATCCGACGGCGTACACGCACCGGTTGTAGTGCCGCGCGAACGCGCCGGCGCGCGCGGGCAGGTAGGACTGGTACATGCTCGGCAGGTCCCAGCAGCGGAACTCCACCGCGGCGAACCCGGCGGACTCGAGATGGCGGGTGATCGCGGTGATGGAGTTCAGGCGGTACTCGATCGGGAAGTGGTACTCCTCGACCTGCTCGGCCGCCCGCACCCGCGCAAGCAGTGCGTCGGCGACCCCGAGGCGGTTCGCCAGCCATGAGGTCAGCCCGAAGTAGTGCCACAGGTTCACCGTCATGGCCATGAAGGCATGCCCGGGCTTGAGCACCCGCGCGCACGCTTCGGTGAAACCCGCCGGGTCGCTGACGTGCTCGAGCACGAAGACCGAGAAGGCGAGGTCGAACTCGGCCTCGTGCGCTGCTGCGAAGTCCTGCACTGTCGAGCGGTGACTCTGGTCGAGGGTGGGGTTGTCGGCGATGGAGTCGTCCGGATCGACGCCGACGAGGACGGCCGCCCGTCTCCTCACAGCCGGGAGCTCTCCTGACAGGTTGCAGCCCGCTCCGACGTTGAGGACCCGGGCGCCCTCGGGACACTCAGCGGCGACCCACCGTGCAAAGTGCCTGACACCCTGCTCGGGCTGCGGCACCGCCGTGATCGTCCGCCTCATCGAAAGACACCCCCGCGCCGACGAGCAGACCGAGACCCCGGTCGCGAGGAGCATCTGCAGCGCCGGGCACCGCCCCTTGGGAAGCCCTCAAGTTACCACCGGTCGTGGGGGTGGGCGCGCCGCCGCGAAGCGGAAGACCCTCGTCGTCCACCCCGCCTCGTGGTGGCAGCCGAGAAGCGTGCCGACGACCCTTCGCCGTTCCTACGCCGGGTAGGTGCCGGCCGAGATCGCTGCCGCGACCTTCAGGAGGTTGGCATGGTCCAGCGCGACGCCCGGCAGCCTCGCGTTGAACCTGGCCATCAGGACAGCGTGGACCCGCTCGACGTTCTGACCACTCATGTCGTAGTTGACGCTGCGGATCGTGTCCTGCTCGAGCTTCGCCATGGCAGAGTCGTAGGTGCCGCGAGGGCGGCGGATCGGATCCGCCGGCGAGGGGTTCAGGCTCATGGCTGCTCCTGGGGAAGGCTGCTTGAGCGTTCAATCATGGCACCGCAGCCGAGCGCTCGGAAGGTCCCGGCCGATTCCGGCAACCCCATCCGTGACGGTCCAGCGCATGGTTGACCCGCGCTCAGCCTCCCGCCGTACGCTGCCCACGTGCTGGACGACGTCAGGGAGTACATCGACCGACTGCAGATCGAGGGATACACGATCGGCGAGGACCATGACGACGACCCGCTGCTGATCGACCCCCATGGCCGTGCGGTCGACACCTGGCGGGAGAACTACCCGTACCACGAGCGGATGGCGCGCGAGGAGTACGACGTCGCCAAGTACCTGCTACAGGTCGAACTGTTGAAGTTCCAGAACTGGGCCTCCGCAACGCAGACCAAGCACGTGCTCCTCTTCGAGGGCCGCGACGCCGCCGGCAAGGGCGGAACCATCAAGCGCTTCATGGAGCACCTGAACCCCCGCTATGCGCGGGTGGTCGCGTTGACGAAGCCGAGCGACCGGGAGCAGGCCCAGTGGTACTTCCAGCGGTACGTGCCCTATCTGCCCACGGCTGGGGAGATGGTGCTGTTCGACCGCTCCTGGTACAACCGCGCGGGCGTCGAGCGCGTGATGGGCTTCGCCAACGACGCCGAGTACGAGCAGTTCATGGCGCAGGTCCCCCTGTTCGAGCGGATGCTCGTCGACGCCGGTATCTCCCTGACGAAGTTCTGGTTCTCGGTGACCCAGTCCGAGCAGCGGACGCGGTTCATCATCCGACAGGTCGACCCCGTCCGGCGGTGGAAGCTGTCGCCGATCGACCTCGAGTCCTTGGACAAGTGGGACGAGTACACCGCGGCCAAGGAGGCGATGATCCGGCGTACCGACACCGAATGGGCGCCGTGGACCACGGTGAAGAGCAACGACAAGAAGCGGGCACGGCTCAACGCGATGCGCTACTTCCTGTCGCGCTTCGACTACGACGACAAGGACGAGGACGCGATCGGACAGCTCGACCGCTCGATCGTGCAGCGCGCCCGCGACTCCGTCGGAGACTGACCCGGCACACCACCAGCGGGTGAACATCGGATGAATCTGCGGCAGGAGCCGGTCCCGTCGATTGCTGCCGCGTGCCGCCGGCCGGAGACTCGAAGACGTGGACACCGCGACGCTGGTCCTCGTGCTGGTCATCGTCACCGCACTCGGGTTCGACTTCACGAACGGGTTCCATGACACCGCCAACGCCATGGCGACCTCCGTCGCCACCGGGGCGCTCAAGCCGAAGGTGGCCGTGCTGCTGTCCGCGTGCCTGAACCTCGTCGGCGCGTTCCTCAGCGTCGAGGTCGCCCTCACGGTCTCCAACGCGGTGGTCAAGATCCAGACGTCCAGCGGGGCACCGGACTCGTCGCTGACGGCGAACGGCGGGTTCGACCTGCTGATGATCGTGCTCGCCGGGCTGATCGGCGCCATCGTCTGGAACGTCCTGACCTGGCTCCTCGGCATCCCGTCGAGCTCCTCGCATGCATTGTTCGGAGGGCTGATCGGAGCCACGGTCGCAGGCCTGGGCTGGTCGGGTGTCAACTGGACCGGCGACGGCTCGACGCTCGACGGTGTCGTGGGCAAGGTGGTGCTGCCCGGAGTGCTCTCGCCGATCCTGGCGGCCCTCGTGGCCACCGTCGGCACCTGGGTCGTCTTCCGGATCATCGGCAGTCTCGCGGGCACCCTCACCGACCGGGGGTTCCGCTGGGGACAGGTCGGCTCGGCCTCGCTCGTCTCACTCGCGCACGGCACGAACGACGCACAGAAGACGATGGGCGTGATCACGTTGGCGCTGATCGCGAGCGGGCACTGGACCGACCTGGGTGCCATCCCCTTCTGGGTGAAGGTCTGCTGCGCGTTGGCGATCGCACTCGGGACCTACCTCGGCGGGTGGCGCATCATCCGCACCGTGGGCAAGGGCCTGGTCGAGATCAGCTCCCCCCAGGGCATGTCAGCGGAGAGCTCGTCGGCCGCGGTCATACTCGCCTCGAGTCATCTCGGTTTCGCGCTGTCCACGACCCAGGTCGCGACCGGGTCGGTCCTGGGCAGTGGCCTGGGGCGTCCCGGTGCAGAGGTCCGCTGGGCCGTGGCCGGCCGGATGGCCGTTGCCTGGTTGATCACGATGCCGTGCGCCGGGGTCGCCGGTGCGGCGATGTGGTGGATCTCCGACGTGGTCGGCGGCGCTGCCGGTGCGTTGCTGATCGTCGCGATCCTGCTCGCGCTCAGCGGCTTCATGTGGATGCGCTCGCGGCTGGCACCCATCACCCACGAGAATGTCAACGACGAGTGGGAAGGCATGCCGTCGGCTCGCACGGCGGCGCCGGTCTAGGAGAACGCCATGTGGCATCTGTTCTACGACGCAGCCCTGAAGGTCTCCATCTGGGGCCTGGTCCTGGGTGCCGGCCTGCCCGCGCTGTTCGCGGTCGGGGTCCGCTCGATGATCATCGCGAACAACCCCCAGGGCGCGGCCGAGGTGGGCGTCCGCTCGCCTGTCCCACCGGTCGTCAACCGCGTCATCGCCGTCGTCTGTTTCGCCCTGGTCGTGGCGGCCGTCGCCATCGGGATCACCATCATCGTCGCGGCCGGGCTCGGCAAGCAGGTCAGCTTCGAGCACGTCTACCCGACGCTGGTCCCCAAGAGCTGACGGGGCTCCGTATGGATCCCGCACCAGACTCGGCCGGATCGCCGCAGCGGGACGGCCTCATCACCCGCATCGTCAGCTGGCTGCGAGCGGGCTATCCGGACGGTGTCCCGCAACAGGACTACGTCGCGCTGCTCGGCATCCTGCGTCGGGCGCTGACTCCCACCGAGCTCGACCGGGTCGTCCGGGCACTGTCGGACGAGGTCGACTCCGAGCACACCATCATCACCAGGGCCATGGTCGAGGAGCGCATCGAGGACGTCCTCAAGGGCCCAGCCCTGCCCGAGGACGTCGTACGGGTGTCGTCCCGGCTGGCCGCCGCCGGCTGGCCGCTGTGGTCACCGGAGCACGGCCACTCCATGGAAGACTCCCTGGCCGCCGAGTCGTCACAGGTGCGCGCCGGCGTCGTGGCCCGGGTCGTCGAGTGGCTGCGCACGGGCTACCCGACCGGACTGCCCAGGCAGGACTTCATCCCGCTCATCGCACTGCTGCGTCGGCGACTCACCGACGCCGAGGTGGCCGGAGTAGGGCGTGGCCTGGTCGAGCAGGGCACCTGGCCCGTCGACCGGGTCGACGTCGGCACCGCGATCACCGAGGTGACCGCGGAGCTACCGTCGGAGGAGGACATCGAGCGGGTACGTCGCTACCTCACCGAGCACGGCTGGCCGACGGACTTCCCGGTGTGATCCAGGTCAGGTCAGGTCGGGATCCCCGGTCGTCCGCGACTCCGCGATCGTGGCGCGGAGACTCTTGACCCCCTCCAGGTAGATCTCGGAGAACGTCGGGAACGGCTGGATGGTGTCGGCGAGCACCTCGAGCGGCACGTGCGCCCGGATTGCCAGGGTGGCCTGCTGCAGCCACTCCCCTGCCTCGGGAGCGAGCGCGTAGGCCCCGACCAACCGCTCGCCGTCGCTGAGCAAAGTCAGGAAGCCGTTGTGCTCGGCGTACGCCGTCGTGTACGTGGCGGTCTTCGCGACACTGGAGACCGGGACGGTCGAGGTGAAGGGACCTTCGGTGGCGCCGACCGACGCCGCCTGCGGGTCGGTGTACACCACCCGCGGAACGGCCTCGTAGCTCGCGGTACGCGACTCTCCCAGGATGTTGGCCGCGATTACCCGGCCCTGGTACTTGCCGACGTGCGTCAGCGGCCAGATGCCGGTGATGTCGCCGACCGCCCACAGTCGGTCGGCTACCCGCAGCCGCTCGTCGACGGGTACGCCGTGCGGGTCGGGGTCGATCCCGACGGTCTCCAGCCCGATTCCGTGGACCCGCGGTCGCCGGCCGGTGGCCACGAGCAGCCGGTCGCCGCGCAGCTCGCGTCCGTCCTCGAGCGCGAGAACGTAGTCGGCCCCGTCGCGTGTTGCCCGCGTCGTGCTCGCGCCGAGCACGAGCTCGACACCGTCACGCCGCAGGACGTCTCCCAGCGCGTCGCCCAAGGGCGCGGGCTCCCTCCCGAGCACGTGGTCCCCGTGGTCGATCAAGGTCGCCCCGCCACCCAGTCGGCGTACCGCTTGCGCCATCTCGACCCCGACCGGCCCACCGCCGAGGATCAGCAGCCGGCGTGGCACCGCCTTCATCCCGGTCGCCTCACGGTTGGTCCACACATCATCCAGGTCCGAGAGACCGGGGATCGGCGGCATGAAAGGATCGGCCCCGTTCGCGAGCACGACGTGGTCGGCGGAGTGGGCCACGCCGTCGATCTCGACGACCCCGGTCCCCGCGAGCCGCCCGGTCCCGCGCAGCAGAGTGATCTCGTTGTCGGCCAGCCACCGTTCCTGGCCGGCGTCGGAGTAGTCCGAGACCATGAAGTCACGCCAGGCCAGGGCGGCAGCGACATCGACCTCGGCGGACGCGGTGGCCTCCCGTGCGTCGTGGACCGCCTCTCCTGGGCGCAGCAGGGTCTTCGACGGGATGCAGGCCCAGTAGGAGCACTCGCCTCCCACGAGCTCACGCTCGACCACGGCCACCCGGAGACCGCCCTCCGCCAGCGCCCCGGCACAGTGCTCGCCGGGAGACCCGCCGCCCATCACGATCACGTCGTAGTCGCTCATCTCGACCTCCCCACGTCCTCGACGGCGCTACGCGCTCCTAGGCGGTCCCGGTCGCCGACCGTGGCTGCTGAACGGCTTCGAGCACCCGGGCCCGAAGTCGGTGGTCCCGGGCGAACTGCTCGGGAGTTGAGGTCGTCGTCCGGTGGAAGTGAGGCGTGGGCATGGTTCTCTCCTGGTGTGATGGGGGTGGGATCCCGACTCTGCCGTCGCGTGGCACTCATGAGCCACCCTGTTCCGTCCCCTGGACCCGCGCGCGAGATGATCACGGGCCTCCGGCAGACGTCCGTCAAGCTCCTGGAGGGGCTGCGCGGCGTCCGACGACGGGAGCGGCATGTGGACGACCGGCGAGGGCATCGCAGTCGGGGCAGCGCAGGTGGTGACCGAGCGCCTCGAACAGCATCGTGTCGAAGCGGTGCAGCTGGCCGACGGCCCGCCCGCACAGAGTCTCGTTCCCCCCGGGCACGACCGCGTGACCGTACTTCTCGGGGACCACACGCGGTCGACCGACCTGGTGTGCGCGCCCGAGTCGATAGGCGGTGGGCATCACCAGTCGGGCCACACGGTCCGAGGCGACCGTCCAGGCGCTCGACACGGTGACGACAGTGTCACCGGAGGGTGACGTCAGCACTGCCATGAGGTGAACATCCGGTCTCCGGCACTTCCCGACCGGGATCGCCGGATCTCGTGGCCGTGCCGGGTCTTGTGCCGGCAACGGGCAGGTGGGGAGACTGCTCCTGCGATGCCCCGGTGTCCCGAGCGCTGGGGCATCGCTCCGTCTCAGGCACTCTCGAGTCGATGCCCTGGTGGGGGCTCTGGTCGGGCCACCGGGCTCGCGAGACGGGGGCTTTCCGTCCGCGTGAGAGCGCTCTACCCTGGGAGTCCCCGCGTGTCCAGGAGGACTTCCCCGATGCCTCTCGACCCCTGGCAGCTTGACTCCCCGCCCTCGACCAAGGCCAGCTACGACACGGCGTTGGCCCAGATGGAGCGCGAGATGATCCGGGGGGTGAACGACGAGATGCGCGGCCAGGACGCGAGACAGGTCCACGAGGTCCTCGTCACCAGGTTCAAAGGGCGTCTGCCCGCCGCCCAGCTGGACGACCGGAACCTGCAGAAGATCGCCGCCGCGATCTCGGAGGGGACGCTGATCCTCTAGGTCACGACACGAGCCGGATGGGACGAGATCCGACACCGCTCGTTCACCGGGAGTGGGCACGATAGCCACATGACCAGCGGCCGGGCGGGCGTGCTGCCGTCGTTGACGGCCGGTGACCGGGCGCCCGAGCCCCGGACACTCGTGGACATCTTCTGGGCGACCGTGGCCGAGCACCCCGATGCGCTCGCGGTGGACACCGGCACCGAGACGCTCAGCTACGCCGAACTGGACGAAGCCGCCGGTGACCTCGCCTCTCGTCTGGCGGAGGGCGGGGTCGGGCCGGGTGACAGGGTCGGAGTGCGGATCACGTCGGGCACGGTCGACCTCTACGTCGCGATCCTGGGCATCCTCGTCGCGGGGGCGGCATACGTGCCCGTCGACGCCGACGACCCGGACGAGCGCGCCCGCGCGGTCTTCGACGAGTCGTCCGTTGTGGCGGTGGTCGGCAACGACCTCGCCCTCGAGGCGAGGACCACGGGACGCCCGCCCCGTCCGCCCGCCGAGGTGACGCCGTACGACGACGCCTGGGTGATCTTCACCTCGGGGTCGACCGGAACGCCGAAGGGGGTCGCGGTGACGCACCGGAACGCCGCCGCGTTCGTCGACGCGGAGGCCCGGCTGTTCCTCCAGGGGGACCCCATCGGGCCCACCGACCGGGTCATGGCCGGCCTGTCGGTCGCGTTCGACGCCAGCTGTGAGGAGATGTGGCTGGCCTGGCGGTACGGCGCGTGCCTGGTGCCTGCGCCGCGCTCGCTGGTCCGGTCCGGCGTCGACGTCGGGCCATGGCTGGTCGCGAACCAGACCACCATCGTCTCGACGGTGCCGACCCTCGTCGCGCTGTGGCCGGACCACGCCCTCGACGCCGTACGCCTCCTGATCATGGGCGGTGAGGCATGCCCGGCCGAGCTCGCCGCCCGGTTGCAGCGCCCGGGGCGCGAGGTGTGGAACACCTACGGCCCGACCGAGGCCACGGTCGTCGCCTGCGCCGCCCCGCTGGACGGGCACGAACACGTTCGGATCGGGCTGCCGCTGGACGGCTGGGACCTCGCGGTCGTCGACGCCACCGGGACGCCGGTCGGTCCGGGAGAGGTGGGCGAGCTGATCATCGGCGGCGTCGGGCTCGCCCGCTACCTCGACCCGGTCAAGGACGCCGAGAAGTTCGCCCCGATGCCGTCGCTGGGCTGGGGGCGGGCCTACCGCTCCGGCGACATGGTCCGCAACGACCCCGAGGGACTGGTGTTCGCGGGACGCTCCGACGACCAGGTGAAGCTCGGCGGCCGACGGATCGAGCTCGGGGAGGTCGACGACCAGCTGCTCCGGGTCCCGGGCGTCCTGTCCGCCGCGGCCGCCGTGCGCTCGACGAAGTCCGGCAACAAGCTGCTGGTCGGCTACGTCACCACTGACGGCATGTACGACCACACGACTGCCCTGGAGGTGCTCCGGCACCGCCTGCCCGCGGCCCTGGTCCCGCGCCTGGCTGTCGTGGAGGAGCTCCCCACCCGCACCTCGGGGAAGGTCGACCGGGACGCCCTTCCC
Source organism: Nocardioides sp. (assembly GCA_017354415.1). Taxonomy (GTDB): domain Bacteria; phylum Actinomycetota; class Actinomycetes; order Propionibacteriales; family Nocardioidaceae; genus Nocardioides. The sequence goes on along the minus strand of JAFMQY010000001.1, from coordinate 18,276 downwards.
TGGCCCCTGCCGAAGACCGAGCGGGTCACCGGCACCCTCTCCGGAAGCCAGGAGTGGATCGCCGAGGTCTGGTACGACGTGCTGGGCGCGGAGGTCACGGCACCCTCCGACGACTTCTTCGACTTCGGCGGCGGGTCGCTCACCGCGGCCCAGGTGGTCGGCCGGCTGCGCGAGCGCTACCCCGAGGTGGCGGTCGGCGACCTCTACGCCAACCCGACCGTCGCCTCCCTCTCCGCTGCGCTCGAGGAGCTCGGCGGCACCGTGGTCCGCACCGACCGGAGCGTCGTACCGATCCCACTGAAGACCCAGACCGGCCAGCTCGCGGCCCTGCTTCCGCTCCGCGCGCTCGCGTCGCTGCGTTGGCTCGCCTGGCTGATGCTGGGTGCGGACGTGGCACGACCTCTCGGCGGTCCGGACTGGCTGCCGTCGTTCTCCTGGTGGCTGGTCGCACCCGCCGTCGTACTCCTGATCCTCCCGCCGGGACGGATGGCGCTCGCTGCACTGCTCGCCCGGCTCGTCCTCCGGCCGGTCATCCCGGGTCGCCACCCCCGAGGCGGGAAGGCGCACCTCAGGCTGTGGCTCGCGATGCGGATCCAGGACGAGCTCGCCGCGACCGCCCTGGCCGGAGCGCCGTGGTTCCCCGCGTACGGCCGGATGCTCGGTGCGCGCGTGGGCAAGGGCGTGGACATGCACACCCTGCCGCCAGTCACCGGGCTGTTGGAGATCGGTGACGACGCGTCCGTGGAGCCGGAGGTCGACCTCGGCGGCCACTGGATCGACGGCGACGCCGTGCACATCGGCAGCATCCGCATCGGGAAGCGCGCCCGCGTCGGAGCTCGCAGCATGCTCGGACCGGGTGCGCGGATCGGCCGGGATGCCGAGATCGCGCCCGGGTCCTTCGTCTCGGGCAAGGTCCCCGCGGGGCAGTTCTGGGGCGGCTCGCCCGCAGAGCGGCGGGCGAAGACCGCCCGGGGGCCGTGGTCGACCGGCACCCCGCCTGCGGAGTCGGTCTGGCTCGCGGCGTACGCACTCACCTCGGTGGTGATCGCGGCCCTGCCGGGTGTGGCGGTCGTGGTCGCCGCTCTCGTGCTGCTGCCCTCGGTCCGCGACGCGGCGTCCCTGGGCGAGGCCGTGCGAGACGGACTGCCGTGGCTCCCGTTCGCCGTGATCGTCGGGTACGTCGTGCTGGCGGCGCTGGTCGCGGCCCTGGTCCGGCTGTGGGGCCGGGGCGTCGAAGCGGGCCACCACCCCGTGCGCTCGGGTCCCGGGCTGCGCACCTGGGCGACCGTCCGGATCCTCGACGAGGCGCGCACCTGGCTGTTCCCGCTCTACTCGAGCGCGCTGACACCGGCCTGGCTGCGGCTGCTGGGGGCCAGGGTCGGCGAGGGTGTCGAGGCCTCGACGGTGCTGATGATCCCCAAGCTGGTGCACGTCAACGACCACGCGTTCCTGGCCGACGACACCTTGATCGGCTCCTACGAGCTCGGCGGCGGGTGGCTGCGCGTGGAGCGGGTCAAGGTGGGCAAGCGGGCGTTCGTCGGCAACTCCGGGATGCTGGCACCGGGCCGGAAGGTGCCGAAGGAGTCCCTCGTGGCGGTGCTCTCGGCGGCACCCCGCCGCGGCACGGCCGAACCGGGCACCTCTTGGATCGGGAGCCCGCCCGCCCAGCTCCGGCGGGCGAGCAGCGAAGGGGACGACAGCCGCACCTACGATCCCCCGCGCAGCCTTCGCGTGCGCCGCGGCCTCGTGGAGGCGTGCCGCGTGGTCCCGCTGGTGCTGACCGGCGCGCTCTACACGGGCGTGGGCATCACTCTGCTCTCCTTCCTCGACGGCGTCGGCGCGTGGACGCTGCTCCTCGGTGGGCCGGTGATGCTTCTCGCGGGCTTCGTGGCAGCAGCGGTGACGGCGGCGGCCAAGTGGCTCCTGGTCGGGACGCACCGGCCGGGTGAGCACCCGCTGTGGTCGTCGTACGTGTGGCGCAACGAGCTCGCCGACACCTTCACCGAGATGCTGGCGGCGCCGTGGTTCGCCTCGGTGACCCAGGGCACGGCGGCCCTGAACGCGTGGATGCGGGTGCTGGGTGCGCACATCGGCCGGGGCGTCTGGTGCGACACCTACTGGCTGCCCGAGCCGGATCTGGTCGAGCTCCAGGACGGCGCGACCGTCAACCACGGCTGCGTGGTGCAGACGCACCTGTTCCACGACCGGGTTCTCAGCATGGACCGCGTCCGGCTCCGCACCGGTGCCACCCTGGGACCGCACAGCGTTATCCTTCCCGCGGCGACCATCGGTCGCCACGCCACGATCGGCCCGGTGTCCCTGGTGATGCGTGGCGAGAGCGTCCCGAGCCGCACCCGATGGAGCGGCAACCCGATCGGCCCCTGGGAGGAGCCCGAGTGACCGTTCCGGCGGGGACCGACCCCTACGTCCCCGGGCACGGCGACGCGTCGTACTCCGTCGGCCACTACGACCTCCATCTCGGATACAAGGTCGACCGCAACCGGCTCGACGGCGACGCCACCCTGTTCTGCGAGGCGCGCGGCGATGTCACAGCGCTGGAGCTGGACCTCCACACGCTGCGCCCGTCGAAGGTCTTCGTCGACGGCCGCCCGGTCAGGCACCAGCACCGCCGGGGGCGGCTGGTGGTCCGGCCGCCCCGGAGGATCCCCGCCGGCGTGGAGTTCGAGGTGCGGGTCCGGTACGCCGGCAACCCCCGGCCGGTGCGCTCCCGGATCCTCGGCACCGCCGGCTGGGAGGAGCTCGAGGACGGCGTCCTGGTCGCCTCGCAGCCCCATGGGGCACCGTCGTGGTTCCCGTGCAACGACCGGCCGGACGACAAGGCGACGTACTCGCTCACTCTCACCGCCGCCTCGGACTACCAGGTCGCCTTCACCGGGGAGCTGGTCGACCGGCGTCGCGGCGCGAGCAGCGCCACCTGGATGTACGAGCAGGAGGTGCCGATGGCGACGTACCTCGCGGCCGTGCAGATCGGACGCTACGACGTGACCGAGCTCGAGGCACCGGTGCCGATGCGCAGCCTCACGCCGCAGCCTCCGGACTCGGCGGGGTACGACGCGGCGTTCGGACGGCAGCCGGAGATGATGGCCTACTTCCAGGACGCCTTCGGGCCCTACCCGTTCCCGTCGTACACCTGCGTGATCACCCACGACGACCTCGAGATCCCCCTGGAGTCCCAGGGGATGTCGACGTTCGGGCGGAACTTCATGGCCGACGACTGGGACTGCGTCCGGCTCGTCGCCCACGAGATGGCACACCAGTGGTTCGGCAACGCCGTGACCCTCGGCGCATGGCGGGACATCTGGCTGCACGAGGGCTTCGCCTGCTACGCCGAGTGGCTGTGGTCGGAGCAGTCGGGTGCCGCCTCGACCCAGACCCGCGTCGACCACCACCACGCGCGGCTGTCCGAGCTCGACGAGGACCTGGTGATCGGCGACCCGGGGCCGAGGCTGATGTTCGACGACCGCGTCTACAAGCGCGGTGCCCTGACCCTGCACGCGTTGCGGTGCGAGGTCGGCGACACGACGTTCTTCCGTCTGCTGCGCACGTGGGTCGAGCAGCACGTCGGCGGCACGGTGTCGACGAGGGACTTCGTGGCCCACACGTCTGCAGCGGCGGGCCGAGACCTCACCGCGCTGTTCGACGCCTGGCTCTACGGGGCCGGACTGCCACCCGTGCCGAAGCTCTGAGTCATACGCGCGGCCGTCACAGCCCCGTGACCGCGACGGCCGCGCAGTACCCCGCCGGAGCGGCGAGATCGTCGACGAGGTGGTCGTCCTCCGGCGTCCGGCGCTCGCGGCGGGCGGACAGCCCGGTGCCATCCCGTTTGAGCATCGCCTCGGTGCGGCACCACAGCGCCGCCCGGGTGCCGCGTACGACGGTGCCCGGGTCGAGCAGGGCGGAGAGGTCGTCCCACGCCGACGCCACGTCCGCGACGCACTCCACGTCGACGCCGACGGGACCCGTCGTCGACACCGCCGTGACCAGATGTGGCCCCGACCGGGCGAGGCTGACGTGGACGCCGTGGCTGGCCCACGGCCGCCCGTGGTCGGCGGAGCCGCAGCGCGGGCACAGCCGGCCCACGTCCACCGCCCCTGCCGGGACCCCGACGACACCGGCGACATGGGCCCCCAGAGCAGCGTCGGCATCCGTCGTGGCGTCGTGCCACATCACGGTGACTCCGCGGTGGACGGGCGGCGCCTGCTGCGAGGCGCGAGGCTGCGTCGTCCTCATCCCACCATGCTGACCGGCGCGCGCGGACAGCACAACGGTCGCGGCGATGTGTCGACTGCTGTTCACCTTCCGGCCTCGCGTTGGGTGACACCGAGCCGGATCGGCCCGCGACGCGGTAATTTTCGGGGGGTGGAGGGGCTGCCATGACCGAGTCGCACGCTCGATCGCGGGGTGGCGACCCGGCCGAGCAGCTCTCCCGCAAGGCTCGACGTCGGAGCGTGGCGGTGTCGATCGTGCGGTCGGTCTTCGTGACGGTCGTCGTGTTCGTGCTCTACTTCACCCTCCCGTTCGACCAGAAGAGCCCCTTCAACACCGGTCTCGCGCTGTTCATCGGCTTGGTCGTCGCGGGCATCGTGATCGCGTGGCAGGCCCGGGCGATCGCGCACTCGCCGTTCCCGCTCGTGCGAGCGCTCGAGGGCCTGTGCACGTCTTTTCCCATGGTCGTGCTGCTGTTCGCCACGACGTACTTCGTGACCGGCGATCGCGACCCGGCCACCTTCAGCGAGCCGATGACCCGCATCGACTCGCTCTATTTCACGATGACCGTGTTCGCCACCGTGGGCTTCGGCGACATCACGCCGGTCTCCGAGGGGGCCCGGGCGATGGTCACCGTCCAGATGGTCGTCGACCTGATCCTGATCGGCCTGGTCGCCCGCGCCTTCGTGAGATCGGTGCGGACAGGTCTCGCGCGACGCGACAGTGAGTCCGTGGACGGCGAGCACTAGCCTTCGCCCGCGTGCGGAAGTCGCTTCGGGACGAGTCAGACGGTTCAGGGATGGCTCACCTCAGGAGGCTGAGTGACGCGACGTTCATGATCCGCGGCCCGCAGCGTTGATCGCTCGCTGGAACGCACCAACCGGGTCCTGGGACCGGTCGAGCTGGTGGCCGTTACCGAGCACCGTGAGGGTTCCGGTGAACCCGGCCTTCGAGGCTTGGTCCGTCGATGCCGCGACCCATGAGCCGAACCGGAACCCGTTGACGCACGGAGTCACAGCTGCTCGGTCTGCGCCGGAGGCGACCGCGTAGTCGACCAGCTGCGGATCGGTCAGGCCTGCGCTCCTTCTGACTGCTGCCCGAGCCGACCACACCGACGCCGACTCCGAGTCCGCAGACTCCAGTGTGTGGCTGGTCGCCTGATGTACCTCCGGTGGACCTCACGCCCGTCCCGCCCGAGCTCACCCGCAACGGGTGAAGCGCCCTGATGACTCCCCGGCGCCGAGGTGGCCGAAGCGGAGTGGAGACTTGCCGCGTAGGTCCGGACAACCCTGGGAGGGGTGACGATGAGCGAGCTTGCCTGGCACTTCGTGGTCCGCGACGTCGGACGCGCGAGCGAGTGGTACGCCGCCGTGCTCGGCGCGACCGAGACGGGCCGGGTCACGCTGGCGGACGGAACCGTCATGACCGCCGACCTGCGGATCGGCGATGCCGAGGTCGCGATCGGCCGCGAGCTGCCGCAGTGGGGGGTCCTCTCGCCCGAGTCGCTGGGCGGGACCTACGGCGCGCTCCACCTACGAGTGGACGATGTCGACGCGGTGTGGCAGGCCGCCATGACCGGCGGTGCCACCGCGTTCGAGCCCGTGCACGAGGCGTTCTGGGGTGTACGCACCGGCCAGTTCGTCGACCCCTTCGGTCATCGGTGGGCGCTCGACCAGCAGGTCCGCGACGTACCCCCGGAGGAGGTGCAGCGGCTCGCGGCGGAGGCGTTCGGGTCGGCGCTCGCCGCACCCGCGTCGACCTCGACCGTCGCCGAGCCGGGAGTGCGCGAGCTGCGGTTGGTGGTGACCACGGACGACTACGACGCGGCCGTGGCCTTCTATCGCGACGAGCTCGGGATGCCGGTCTCGGCGGAGTACGTGTCCGACGACCAGGGGCGGGTCGTCATCCTCGAGGCAGGGGCTGCGACGCTCGAGATCGGGGACCCGCCCCACGGTGCGTACGTCGACGAGGTCGAGGTCGGACGGCGCGTGGCCGGACACCTGCGAGTGGCGCTGCGGGTCGACGACGCGCACACGGCGACGACCGGGGCCGAGTCGGCGGGCGCCGAGGTGATCGCGCCACCGACGGAGACCCCGTGGCGGTCCCTCAACGCGCGCCTGGGGGCCCCGGGGGGTCTCCAGATCACGCTCTTCGAGGAGCTCGCGGACTGACCCGGGGGCCGAGCCGGGTCAGTGGAGCACGAACCAGAGCCCCACCACTCCGGGCACGAGGCCGAGCAGGACCCACCACGAGAGCGGCGTACGACGGTGGATCAGCCGGGCGGCGACCACGGCGCCCACGCCGCACACCATGGCCAGGATGTTGAGGCCGACGCCGGCGCCGGCGCGCGTGCCGTCGGCGAAGACGCCCGCGACCGCGAAGCCGGCTGCCAGGTGCAGGATCGTGGTCGCGACCAGCACCGACAGCACCCATTGCTGGACGCGGGTGATCTCGCGCGACTCGAGGCTCGGTCGTTGCGGGTTGGCCGGGTCCATGAGGTGGCGGCGCCGCCTGGAGGGCTCAGTGGGCTGAGTGGGCTCGGTGGGCTGGGTCGTGGTGTCCACGATCGTTAGTGTACCAATCGTTGGTACACTCAGCATTGTGGCGAAGACGACAACGGCCGAGAACCCGCTCGCGCTCGACGACCAGGTCTGCTTCGCGCTCGCGGTGGCGGCACGGAGCGTGGTGGCACTGTACAAACCCGTGCTCGAGCCCCTGGGGCTCACCCATCCGCAGTACCTGGTGATGCTGGCTCTCTGGGAGTCCGAAGAGCTGTCGCTACGCGATCTGTCTGGGCTGCTCCAGCTCGACCCGGGCACCCTGTCGCCGCTCCTCAAGCGGCTCGAGACCGCAGGCTACGTCCGTCGCGAGCGCAACCGGCACGACGAGCGCGCGCTGGCCGTCGTACTCACCCCGGAGGGGCGTGCCCTGCGCCGGAAGGCGCTGGCCGTGCCACCTGCCATCGTCGAGCGGCTCGGGATGCCGCTGTCCGAGCTGACGGACCTGCAGCGGCGGCTCACCCGCGTGATCGCCGCGGCCACGGGTCCAGCCACCGACTGACCGGAAACCCGGAGGCTCGCGGGCCCCGGGCTGCGCGAGACTACGCGTCGTGGAGGAGACGTGGCGTGACCCGGTCTGGCTGGCCGAGGCCATGGGCTGGGTCGACGCCCGGCTGGCCGACGCAGGACGGCCGCGCACCGGCGAGGTCGACCAGGTGCACGTCCGGCCCTGGTCGACGGCGATCAAGGTGCCGACCGGAGCGGGACCGGTGTGGTTCAAGGCGAACACCGAGGAGCTCAAGCACGAGGCGCTGGTCACCCTGCTGCTCGCCCGACGGGTTCCGGATCGGGTGCCGCCCCTGATCGCCGACGACCCGAAGCGCGGCTGGATGCTGATGGAGGACGCCGGCACCCGGCTCCGCGAGGTGATCGCCGAGGAGCGCGACCTCTCGCGGTGGGTCGACGTCCTGGACGGCGCAGCCGACATCGCCCGGGCGATGGAGCCCGATGTCGAGCAGCTGCTGGCAGCGGGTGTCCCCGACTTCCGGCTCGCGGTACTCCCCGACCGGTACGCCGCGCTGGTCGAGTCCGCCGACGTGGGGCAGCGCTACCGGGACGCCGTGCCATGGGTCCGGGACATGGCCGAGGAGCTCGCCTCGTACGACGTGACCGAGACCCTGCAACACGACGACCTGCACGACGGGCAGGTGTTCGTCCGGGGCGACCGGCAGCTGATCCTGGACTGGGGCGACGCGGTGATCTCCCACCCGTTCTTCACGCTGTCGGTCACCCTCGAGGGCGTCGTCTCGTGGGGCCTGGACGACGTCGAGGGCTCCGTCGACATCGCCCCACTGGTCGCCGGCTACCTCCGGCGCTACGACCCCGACCGCCCGGAGCTGGCCGACGCCGTCCCCCTGGCGATGCGGCTCGGCTGGGCGTGTCGCGCCGCGAACGGCACCGTCGTCGAGGACCCGGAGTCGACGCGGAACCGGCTCAGGATGTTCCTCGACGGCCGCGCGTGAGGCCGGCTCGGTCAGCTGCTGCTACTGGCCCCACAGTGCGGACCCATCATCAGATACTCGTTGGTCGTGTGGCCGTACGCCGGCTTGGCACGCGCCGCCGGTCCCGGTGACGGCGTGACCGCATGGGCGGAGGGGCCGACCAGCAGGGCAGCGAGCACGACGGCGGCGGCCGCGTGGGCCATCGACCTCGTGCACATCACGACAGGTCCGTGGTCTCGCAGTGCAGCCCCATCCGCATCCCGTTGGGGCCGTACTTGTGCAGGACGGGCGCGACGAAGCCGGAGTCGCGGGCGATCCCGTGGTGGGCCGCACGGTGCGGAGCGGCCGCCTGGGCGCCGTACGACGAGGACACGAGCATCCCGCCGAGCGACCCGGCGATGGCCAGGGCGCCGACAGTGGACGTGATCCGGGTGAGCGTCATCTCAACCTCCTCCCGGACGTGGTGATCTCACGCTAGGCGCGCCGGCTGCCCGGCTCAAGCCCGGCACAGGAACACAGGGACCGAGGGCCCCGGGTCCGCCGGCGGAGGCAAGCCGCCGTCCCCCGTCCTCCGGGGCCCTGATCCCTGGGCGACCACTCAGGTCAGCTGAGGACCTTCGCCTTCCCTGCCTCGAACTCCGCGGCGGTGATGGTTCCCGCGTCACGCAGCCTCGCGAGCTTCTCGATCTCATCCGATGCGGAGGCACCGCCCCCGGAGCCCGCCACCTGGCGGATGTACTCCTGCTGCCGCGACTCCATCTCCTGGTAGTCCCGGGTGCGGCGCTGGGTCATCGAGGGGCCGCGGATGATCAGGTACAGCAGCGCCCCCAGGAACGGCAGGAAGATGCACAGGACGATCCAGCCGGCCTTCCCCCAGCCTCCCATGTCGTCGCTGCGGAAGATGTCCGCGACGATCATGATCCAGAGCCAGATCCACAGGAAGAACAGCGTGAAGTACAACATCGAAAGGAAGACGTCCCAGACACTGAATTCAAGCGGAAGGATCATTCCCACACTCCTCACAGGGGCAGCGGCACCTGAACGGGGCGCCTGACACGACACCTTGGAGACGACTCGGCGCGTCGTCCCCACCCGAATGGGGTGAATCGGGTGATCCCGCCCGCTCGGAGGGCGGCTAGCGTCCCGCGAAACCACTCAGACCGGGTGATGCGGCAGCCACGTGCCCGTCAGAGCGTGGTGCCTCACCCCACCTGCTCTCCTACGAGAGGACTACGCATGGACCCCATCAACACCGGTCCGGTCGACGTGATCTTGTTGAAGTTCCCCGGGAACCGGTTCAACGGCCGGATCCTGCCCGCTATCGGGGACCTCATCAACCGTCAGCTCATCCGCGTGCTCGACCTCATGTTCGTCTGGAAGGACGACCAAGGCACGGTCGGCTCCCTCGAGCTGGCGAAGCTCAGCCCCGACCTGGACGAGTACGTCGAGATCATCCAGACGATCCCGGGCGGATACCTGGACGACGAGGACGTCGAGGAGATCGCCCCGGACCTCGAGCCGAACAGCTCGGTGGCCGCCCTCGCCGTCGAGAACCTGTGGGCGATCCCGTTCGTCGACGCCGTCCGCGACGCCGACGGCGAGGTGATGGACCAGTTCCGAGTGCCGGCCGACCTGGTGGCCGAGTACCGGGACCTGGCACGTGAGGCAGAAGCAAGCACGACCCCGACGGAGGTGGGTTGAGATGGGACTGATCGGGGGCATGGCCCGCACCGCGGTCGTGGCCGGTACGGCGACCGCCGTGTCCAACCGGGTGTCGCGCCGGCAGGCGTCGCGGTGGGCGGCGCAGGACATGCAGCAGCAGGGGTACGCCGAGCCGTCGTACCAGCAGCAGCAGTACGCCGAGCCTCCCCCGCCGCCACCTCCCCCGGCGGCCGACGAGGCCGACGACCTGACCTCGCAGCTCCAGCGCCTCGGTGACCTGCACCAGCAGGGGATCCTGTCGGACGAGGAGTTCGCGGCCGCCAAGTCCCGGCTGATCAGCGGGTGAGCACTTCCGACACCGTCCCCGGAGGCCCGAGAAGCGAGCCCACCGGGGCGGTGTCCACCACCAGCCTGCCCGAACCGGCCGGAGCCGACGTCGCGACCGTGGCCGCGTCTCTCGGCGTGGAGCCGGAGCGCGGCCTGAGCAGCGCTGAGGCGCAGAGTCGGCTGGCCTCCCACGGGCCCAACCGGCTCGCGGAGGGCAGGAAGGAATCGCCGGTCCAGGCGTTCGTGCGCCAGTACGAGGACTTCATGCAGGTGATCCTGCTGGCGGCTGCGGTGGTCAACCAGCTCGCGACGCGGGAGACCGGGACCACCGTCCTCCTCGCGGGGCTGACCGTGTTCAACGCCATCATCGGGCTGCGTCAGGAGTCGAAGGCCGAGGAGAGTGTCCAGGCGCTGGCGCAGATGATGAAGACCGTCGCCCGGGTCCGCCGGGACGGCCGTGCGGAGGAGGTCGACGCCGAGGAGCTCGTGCCCGGCGACGTCGTACTCGTCGAAGCCGGCAACCGGGTGCCGGCGGACGGTCGCATCTGCGTAGCGGCGACCCTCGAGATCGAGGAGGCGGCGCTCACCGGCGAGAGCCTGCCCGTCGGCAAGACCACCGAGCCGGTCCCCGGTGAGGACGTCCCCCTGGGCGACCGGATCTGCATGGCCTACATGAACACCTCGGTGACCCGCGGCCGGGGTGAGCTGATCGTGACCGCGACCGGCATGAAGACCGAGATCGGGCACATCGCGGAGATGCTGGCCAACACCGAGACGAGCAAGACGCCCTTGCAGAAGCAGCTCGACTCGTTGTCGAAGATCATCGCCTCGATCGCGGGTGTCGCGCTGCTCCTGGTCATCGTGTTGGGTCTGGCCCGCGGGCAGTCGTTCAACACCGTCTTCGTGACGGGCGTCGCACTCGCTGTGGCCGCGATCCCCACAGGACTGCCGGCCGTCGTCACCGCGCTGCTGTCGATGGGCACCCGCGAGATCGCGCGCCGCCATGCGATAGTCAAGCGCCTGCCCGCCGTGGAGACGCTCGGGTCCACCTCGGCGATCTGCTCGGACAAGACCGGAACCCTCACCCTCAACAAGATGACGGCTCGGGTGCTGGTCATACCCGGCCAGAACCGATACACGATCACCGGTGAGGGCTACTCCACCTCCGGCGAGATCAGCCACGTCGGCGGCAAGCACCTCGACCTCGACGCCTACCTGCTCCCGATGGTGCTCTGTGCGGACGCCGTCCTCGACGGCGACCAGCTCATCGGCGACCCGACCGAGGGCGCACTGATCGTGCTCGGGGCGAAGGGCGGGCTGAACATCGACGAGACCCGCAAGGAACACCCGCGAGTGGCCGAGGTGCCCTTCGACTCCGAGTACAAGTTCATGGCGACGTTCCACGACATGACCTCGGACGACGGCCGGCCCGTGGTGCGCTGCTACGTCAAAGGCGCGCCGGACGTCCTCTTCGCGCGGTCCCGCGACCTCCGAGGGCCGCAGGGCGAACGCGTGGCGGTGACCGAGGAGAACAAGCACCTGCTGAGCGAGGCCAACGACCAGATCGCCAACGCCGGCCAGCGCGTCATGGTGGTGGCGCAGCGCGACCTCGACCCGGCCGTGGTGAAGGCGACGCCGGAGGATGACCTGATCAACCTGGTCCAGGACCTGACGCTGCTGGCGATGGTGGGCATCGTCGACCCACCGCGTCCCGAGGCGAAGGCCGCCATCGCGGAGTGCCACGACGCCGGGATCCGGGTGCGCATGATCACCGGTGACCACGCCACCACGGCCGCGGCCATCGCCGGCGAGCTCGGCATCGAGGGCCAGGCCGTGACCGGCACCGAGTTCGCGGCCATGAGCGACGACGAGCTCCTCCACCGGCTCGACGACATCGGGGTGGTGGCCCGCGTCGCCCCGGAGGACAAGGTGCGGCTGGTGAGCCTGCTCAAGCGGCAGGGCAACATCGTCGCGATGACCGGCGACGGCGTGAACGACGCGCCGGCGCTGAAGAACGCCGACATCGGCGTCGCCATGGGCATCACCGGGACCGAGGTCTCCAAGGAGGCCGCCGTGATGATCCTGACCGACGACAACTTCGCGACGATCGTCGGCGCGGTCTCCTACGGCCGGACCCTGTACGACAACCTGCTGAAGTACCTGCGCTTCCAGATGTCGACCCTGGTCGCGTACATCGCGATCTTCATCGCGGCCGGAATCTTCAACGTCGCCGCCGGCTCCCCGCTGAACCCGCTGCAGATCCTGTGGCTGAACATGGTCGTCGACGTCCCGGTCGCGATCGCGTTGGGCTTCGACAAGCCGACTGTCGGGCTGATGGCACGCCCGCCGCGCCCCGTGGACGCGCCCGTGCTCTCCCGTGCCGAGTGGATCCGGCTGTGCGTCCAGGGCGCGGTGATGACGATCGGCTCGTTGGTGGCCTACGAGATCGGGGACCACATGGACACCGCGGTCGTCGCCGCGACCATGCTGCTGACGACGTTGTCGGTGTTCCACCTCGCCGCGGCGTTCCTCTCGCGCGACCAGGTCCACACGATCTTCGACCGCGACGCCATCCCCGGCGCCACGCAGCTGCGCCGGTACGGCGTCGCCGCGCTGGCCATCATCGCCGTCACCGGCATCGACTTCCTGAACCGGATCTTCAGCACCACCGAGCTGACCTTCGGGCAGTGGTGCATCTGCATCGGGATCGCCGCCTCCCTCGTGGTCGTCGAGGAAGCCATCAAGTGGGTGCTCCGCCGTCGAGGAGAGACCGGACCCACCCTCGCGCCGCCTACACTCGCGGCCGCGCTCCCGTAGGCGTGGACGACGGTCGCATGCCGATCACCGTCGTTCACACCCGAGCCCGGGCTCCGTTCCGCCCGGGGCGCGGGCCGGGCAGACTCGCAGCATGAGGGAGCGCCCGACCCCTGAGTCCGACCGCGGACGACCCGAGGAGGAGGGCGACCGGCTGGGCCTGTACCGCGGTGCGGAGGGGCTGATCACCGGCACCGTGGTGTGCGCCGCGGCGATCGCCTACGGCGCCGGCCACCTCGACACGACGGGCACGCTGTGCCTCGCGATCATCGGCACCGTGGCCGTCTACTGGCTCGCCCACCTGCACGCCGAGACGCTGGGCAGTGCGCTCACCCACCGCCACCACCCGCTCCTCGCCCTGCGCCATGCGCTGGCCGCCACCTGGCCGATCGCCGGTGTCTCGGTGCTGCCGGTCGGGATCCTGCTGGTCGCAGAGCTCTTCGGAGCCGGCCTGCGCACCGCCGCCTGGGTCGCCCTCATCGCCACGATCGGGCTGCTGACCGTGTACAGCTACATGGCGGGAGCCCGCGGCGGGCTCGACCCGCGGGGTCGCCTGCTGAGCGCGGCCGCCGGAGCGGGACTGGGGATCCTGGTCGCGCTGCTCAAGGTCGCCCTTCACTGACCCCTCCGCCCTGACGGCCTCAGACGCCGGCGACCTCGGTGATCCAGCCCGCCACCTGGGCGGGGTCGTGCTCCAGGGCCGCGTCGTGGACCGCGACCTCCGACATCGCCACGCCCGGTACCGGCGCCTCCCACCAGCCACCACAGGGCTGGATCTTCTCCCGCTCCATGAAGCCGATCACCCGCTCGGTGATCGCGTCCGGGTCACCCTCGGCGTAGACCAGGAAGGTGTTCGTGTGCGGGGGATCCGGAGTCACCCGAAGACCGGCGGTCGACAGCTCGGCGGCCAGCTTCCGCGCCCACGCGGCGTACTCGCCCATCCGCGGCAGCCGGTCGCGCAGCCCGGCCAGGGCCGAGACGGCGTACGGCGTGAGGTGGAACAAGGTGCCGCCCATCCGCTTGCGCCACCGCCGCGCCTCGTCGACGACGTCCTCGGGCCCGGCCAGGGCTGCGCCGGCCAGCGCCTCGAGGCCTTTGTAGAACGACACGTAGATGGTGTCGACGAGGGCCGCGATCTCGGACAGCGGCTTGTCGTAGAACGCCTGCGACTCCCAGATGCGGGCACCGTCGGCGTGCAAGGGACAGCCGAGCTCGCGGGCGGCCTCCGAGAGAGCGGTCAGGTCGTCCCAGGACGGCAGCAGGCAGCCGGCGTCGCGCAGCGGGAGCTCGATCAGCGCAGCGCCCAGGCCCGGGGACAGGCTGCGCATGTCGTCGGCGGTCGCCGTGACCCGGCCCGTCGTGAGGTACTCGAACTCGAACCCGTGCACACGTCGTGGCCCGTCGTCCTCGTGCTTGAGCAGGTGGGAGAGGTCGGGGATCGCGACCCGCCGGGACCCGGTGCGGTCGCACCAGACCCGGAGGGCGGCTTGCTGAGCCATGATTCCGCTCGGGAAGAACGCCGCGGCCGGCTTGCCCAGCAGCTCGGCGACCTCTTTCTCGACCTGGGCGACCGGGCCACGCTCGGCGTACACGTCCCACTCGTCGAGCTCGAGCTCCTCGGCGGCGTCGGCCACTGCTCGCAGAACCTGGGCCGGCGTACGGCGCGCGTGCCAGAAGACCGTGGTGTCGCAGGCCTCGGCGGCGGCGCGGAGTCGGGTCATCAGCTCGTCGTCCACGGCACCAGCCAACCAGTGGTCGGCCCGGCGGGCCAAGAGGGTTTCGCCGCGGTCAGGTGAGCATCCGAGTGCCTTCGGGGATGCCCTCTCCGCGTGCCACGCCCTCGACCATCTGCTGCAGGGCCGTCAGGGCCCACCGCTGCGGGAACGGCCCGAAGCTGCACCGAGCGACGCCGAGCTCCTCCAGCCTCGTCAGTGAGGGGGACCCGGGCGCCGGCAGCATGGTGAGCCGCTGCTGCCCGAACGCCTCGACCAACGCCACCACCTGCTCCTCGCCCAGCCGGCCGGGCACGAAGACCACCGGCGCGCCGGCGTCGAGGAACGCCGTGCCCCGCTCGATCGCGTCCGCGAGTACGGCGTGCGGGTCTCGGTCGGCGGCCAGCAGGAACGCGTCGGTGCGGGCGTTGAGCACGAAGTCGGGCACTCCCTCGTCGGTCGCAGCCAGCATCACCGACTCGACGACGGCGGCTGCTTCGCCGACCGGCTTGAGCTGGTCCTCGATGTTGCAGCCGACGACGCCGAGCCCGATCGCGCGGCGGACCGTCTCGGCGGCGTCGCCGTACCCGGCCTCCAGGTCGGCGGTCACCGGCAGGTCGACAGCGTCGACGACGCGGCCGACCGCCTCGAGCATCAGGTCGCGCGGGATCTGCTCACCGTCGTCGTACCCGTACATCGCCGCGATCGCATGGCTCGCGGTGGCGATCGCGCGCGTGCCCTCGGACTGGGCGACGACCCGCGCGCTCGCGGCGTCCCAGACATTCACCAGGGTGAGCAGGGTCGGGTCGGTGTGCATCGCCAGCAGCTGCGTGGCTCGGTCTGCGGTGGAGGTCATGGGCCCGAGTATGTCCACCACCGGTGACAGCCCGCCGGGGACACGTGTCGGTGAGCCAGCCACCGTTCCCTCCTACCGAACCGTGGATCTCTCACCGCTCCCGGGCCGCGCGGGCACCCGGCGGTGAGGGAGCCACCGTTCTGTCCCCTCAAGCGGTGGCTCCCTCATCGCCACACCAGCTCAGCGGCGAAAGGTCCGGTGGCGGCGAGGTAATCGTCACCCCCAGAAGACCCGGTCCACCACGGCCCGTGCGCGGCGGGTGGTGCGGAGGTAGTCGTTGACCATCTCGTCGGACCGCCCGGGCCCGTAGTCGAGGATGCTGGCAACCGCCGCGCGTTCCCGCGCGTCGCGCGGCAGCTGGTCACCGCTCTTCCCGGTCACCAGGGTGATCGCGTTGCGGAGCCGGCTCACGGTGCGCCAGGCGCGTTCCAGCGCGTCCGCGTCCGCCGGCGCCACGAGTCCGGCCTCGCGGGCCGCGTCGAGCGCGCTGAGGGTGCGGGGGCTGCGGAGCTCCGGCACCTGTCCGGCGTACCGGAGCTGCAGGAGCTGGACGGTCCACTCGATGTCCGCGAGCCCGCCGCGGCCGAGCTTGAGGTGCGTGTGAGGGTCGGCGCCGCGCGGCAGTCGCTCCTGGTCGACCCGCGCCTTGATCCGCCGGATCTCCTGGACGTCGGCCTCGGTGATCCCGCCCTCGGGGTAGCGCAGAGGGTCCACCAGCGCGGTGAACCCGGTCCGGAGCTGCTCGTCACCCACCACCGCATCGGCTCGGAGCAGGGCCTGGGCCTCCCAGACCTTCGACCACTTGGCGTAGTAGGCGGCGTACGACGCGAGCGTGCGCGCCAGCGGGCCCTGCTTCCCCTCGGGACGGAGGTCGGCGTCGACCACCAGCGGAGGGTCGCTCGCCGGCGCGAGCAGCAGCGCCCGGAGCTCGTTGGCCACCGCGTGGGCGTACGACGTGGCCTCGTGCTCGTCGGCGCCCGCCACCGGGTCGTGGACGAACATCACGTCCGCGTCGCTACCGTAGGACAGCTCGAACCCGCCGTACCGGCCCATGGCGACGACCGCGATCCGGGTCGGTGCCGTGTCGAGCCCGCGCTCGGCCCGCACCGACCGGCCGGCCACGTCGAGGGTGGTCTCGAGGGTCGCGTCCGTCACCCTCGAGAGGGCCGCTCCCACGTCCGCCACGTCCGTCTCGCCGAAGAGCTCTCCGGCCGCGATCCGGAACAGCTCCCGGCGACGGAGCGCCCGGATCGATCGCACCGACTCCGCCGGGTCGTCCTGCCGCTCGGCCGACGCGCGCATCAGGTCCACCAAGGTTCCGCTGCCCAGCGGCGTGAGGTCACCAGCCAGCATGCGCACTCCTTCGGGCTCCCGTTCGAGCAGGTCCGTGGCGTACCGCGACGTCGCGAGCAGCCGCGCCAGCCGCTCGGCCACCTGGCCCTCGTCGCGGAGTGTCTGCAGGTACCAGTGGGTGGCCCCGAGGCTCTCGCTGATCCGCCGGAAGCCGAACAACCCGGCGTCCGGGTCCGGGGCGTCTGCGAACCACTCGAGCATCGCCGGAAGCAGCGCCCGCTGGATCGCCGCGGTCCGGGTCACCCCGCTGGTCAGCGCCTCGAGGTGCCGCAACGCCGCCTTCGGGTCGGCGAAGCCGAGCGCGGCAAGGCGTGCGCCCGCGGCCTCGGTCGTCAGCCGCGACCCTTCCGCCGGCACCCGGGCGACGGCCTCGAGCAAGGGCCGGTAGAAGAACTTCTCGTGGAGCCGGCGCACCTCCAGCCGGTGGTGCGACCACGCCTCCTCGAGCGCCACGGCCGGCTCCTTGGTGAACCCCATCGCCCGGCCGAGCCGCCGCAGCGATGCGTCGTCGGACGGTACGACGTGGGTGCGGCGCAGGTGCTGGAGCTGGATCCGGTGCTCCAGAAGGCGCAGGAACGTGTAAGCCCGGTGCAGCGCCTCGCCGTCCTCGCGGCCGACGTATCCGCGGGCGGTGAGGGTGTCGAGGGCGTGCAGCGTGCCGGGGTCGCGCAGGTGCTCGTCCGAGCGGCCGTGCACCAGCTGGAGCAGCTGGACGGCGAACTCGACGTCGCGGAGCCCACCTGCCCCCAGCTTGAGCTGGCGCTCGGCGTGCCGGGAAGGGATGGTGTCGAGCACGCGGCGTCGCATCGCCTGTACGTCGCCCACGAACCCCTCGCGCCCTGCCACCTCCCACACCATCGGCTCGACCAGGGCCAGGAACGCGCGCCCGAGCTCGAGGTCGCCGGCGACCGGGCGCGCCTTGAGCAGAGCCTGGAACTCCCACGTCTTCGCCCAGCGCTCGTAGTACGCCCGGTGACTGGCCAGGGTGCGGACCAACGGACCGGCCTTGCCCTCGGGCCGGAGGTTGGCGTCGACCGGCCAGAGCGTGCCCTCGGCCGTGTGGGCCGAACAGACCTGCATCAGGTTCGAGGCGAGCCTGGTCGCCACGCGGGCTGCGTCCCCCTCGTCGACTCCATCCGCCGGCTCGACGACGTAGAGGACGTCGACGTCGGAGACGTAGTTGAGCTCGTGTCCACCGCACTTGCCGAGCGCGATCACGGCGAGCCGCGCACCGGCCGCCTCAGGCACCGCGGCGCGCGCGACGGCCAGGGCCGCGTCGAGGGTGCCGGCGGCCAGGTCGGCCAGCTCACCCGAGGTGTCCTCGA
>JAFMQY010000296.1 GCA_017354415.1 Nocardioides sp. | reverse complement strand
GCCCGCGACGCCGGCATCGCGAGCGCGGCGGCCACGATCGCGCCGTCGCCGATGATCCGGCCCGGAGAGACGTCACGGCTGCGTGCGATCGCGTCACGGGTCACCCACAGCTCGCGGACGGCGCAGAGGAGCCGACGGCCGTGCACGCGGTGGAGCCCTGAGGTCCGACGCCACGGCTCACTGCGCACGGTCGGCGTGAAGCTGCGCAAGGCCTCGAACTCCTGCCGCGCCCACTCCTCCTTGCCCGCTTTGCGGAGCTCGTCGGCGAGCACGTTGCGGAGCTCGACCAGCACCTCGACGTCCAGGGCGGCGTACTCCTGCCAGGGTCTCGGCAACGGCCGGGTCGACCAGTCCGCAGCCGAGTGCTCCTTCTTCATCCGGTAGCCGAGCAGCGTCTCGACCAGCGTGGCCAGTCCCACCCGCGGGTAGCCCAGCAAGCGGCCGGCGAGCTCGGTGTCGAACAGTGAGGCGGGAGCAAGCCCGATCTCGCTGAGGCAGGGGAGGTCCTGGGTCGCCGCATGCAGGATCCACTCCGCCCCGTCCAGGGCCTCCTGCACCGGGGCCAGGGAGTCGAACCCGATGGGGTCGACCAGGAACGTGCCCGCGCCCTCCCGCCGCAGCTGGACCAGGTAGGCGCGCGAGGAGTACCGGTAGCCCGAGGCGCGCTCGGCGTCGATCGCCACCGGTCCGGACGCCGCGGCGAGGGCCTGGCACGCCTCCGCCAGCGCGGGCGGAGTGTCGGTCATCAGCGGCAGACCGTCACGGAGCTCGAGCATGGGAGCACGCGGCGTCTCGGGAGCGTCTGGCGTGGCGTCGCGCTGGGTGTCGGCGCGCTGGGTGTCGTCGCTCGGACTCCCCGAGGACGCACCGGTCGAGTCGGGGTCGTGGGGTTCGGGGTGGAGAGGTGGAGTCTCTGCTGTCATCGTCAGTGGTCGGACCCGCGCCGGCCACGACGACTGGGCATGGCGGTCACGCCCTCGGGGACCGGCGGCAGTCCCGCCGCCGTACAGAGTAGTTCGCTCCAGGCCTCGACATGGCTGGCTATCTCAAGCCGCCCGTCGAGCATCTGTGGTGTCCAGGAGGCGCGGATCTCGATCTGGGCGGTGCCGGAGTCCTCCGACATCGACCCGAAGCTGTCGGTGGCGACCCGGGTCACCGTCCCCGAGGCTGCGGTGTACCCCGCGCCGTGCGCCGCGAGCGCCTCGGAGAGCCAGGACCAGCCGACATCGGCCAGAGCGGGGTCGGTGATCATCTCGAGGTCGATCTCGGCCCGGGCGTACGCCACACACCTGAAGGTGCCGCCCCAGGAGTCGTTGCCGGCCGGGTCGTGCAGCAGGATGAGCCGGCCGGTGCTCACGTCGTGGCCGTCCACCGTGACGTCGGCGCTGAGCGCGGAGGCGTACGGCGCGATCCGCTGTGGTGCGGGCATCGGCTCGCAGAGCACCTCGGGCCGCATCCGTGCCTCGCCCATGGCGCGCACGGCCTCCTGGAACTCAGGAGGGCTCGACGGCGTACCCGATCCCGGGTGCGCCTCATGACCGACGACCATGTGGCCACAGTAGGCCGGGGCTCCTGGGTCGATGTGCGCACACGCCGGGTGGCCTGCCACCATTCGGCCATGGGCGACGTGCGTGACAGCGCCTTCCTGCGGGCGGCTCGCGGGGAGCCGGTCGGCCGCACGCCGGTCTGGTACATGCGCCAGGCAGGGCGCTCGCTGCCCGAGTACCTCCGGGTCCGCGAGGGCGTCGGGATGCTCGAGTCCTGCATGGACCCCGACCTGGTCACCGAGATCACCCTGCAGCCCGTCCGCCGGTACGGCGTCGACGCGGCGATCTTCTACTCCGACATCGTGCTGCCGCTCAAGGCGGTCGGTGTCGATCTCGACATCAAGCCGGGCGTCGGGCCGGTGGTCGCGCACCCGGTGCGCACCCTCGAGGACGTCGCGGCGATCCCCGACCTGACCCCGGAGCACGTGCCGTTCACGTCCGCCGCGATCCGGTCGCTGGTGGCGGAGCTCGGAGCCACGCCGTTGATCGGGTTCGCCGGAGCGCCGTTCACGGTGGCGTCGTACCTCGTCGAGGGCGGGCCGTCGAAGGACCACGCCCTGACCAAGGCGATGATGTACGGCGCCCCAGACGTGTGGGACGCGCTGTTGCGCAAGATCGCCGACATCGACGCGGCGTACCTCCGGGTCCAGGTCGAGGCCGGTGCGTCGGCGGTCCAGCTGTTCGACTCCTGGGCGGGGGCGCTGACCCCTGACGACTACCGCCGTTCGGTGATGCCGTACTCGGCACGGGTCCTCGAGGGGATCGGGGACCTCGGCGTCCCACGGATCCACTTCGGGGTCGGCACCGGCAGCCTGCTCGGCCTGATGGGGGAGGCGGGCGCCGACGTGGTCGGCGTGGACTGGCGTACGCCGCTCTCGTCCGCGGTCCCGCTCGTGGGCGACCGCGCGGTGCAGGGCAACCTCGACCCGACCCTGGTGTTCGCCCCGACCGAGGTGATGACGGCACGCGCCGCCGAGATCCTCGACGCGGGACGTGCTGCCTCGGGCCATATCTTCAACCTCGGCCACGGCGTGCTGCCCTCGACCGACCCGGACCAGCTGAAGCGGCTCACGGAGTTCGTGCAGTCCTACCGAGCCTGACGGGTTCCGGCCAACCGGCCGGACGTCGTTCCCAGGCGGGTGCAACAGTGACGCCGTGAGTGACATGCGGCGCGACGCGGTGGTGGTCGGCGGAGGAATGGCCGGACTCGTCGCCGCGCGGGACCTCGCCGCGGCCGGCCTCTCGGTGCTGCTGCTCGAGGGCTCGGCGTCGGTCGGCGGGAAGCTCCGGCTCGGCTCCGTGGCCGGGACCCTGGTCGACGTCGGCGCCGAGTCGATGCTGGCCCGGCGTCCCGAGGGCGTCGGCCTGGTCGCCGAGCTCGGCCTCGACGTCGTACACCCGGCGTCCGGCTCGACGCAGCTCTGGACCCGCGGCGCACTCCGCCCGCTGCCGCGCACCCTGCTCGGCGTACCGCTCGACCTCGAGGCGGTGGCCGCGACCGGCGTGCTGTCCGACGCCGGCGTCGAGCGGGCTCGGCACGAGATGGTGCTGCCGTTGGCCGAGAAGGACGTCTCGGTGGCCGACCTGATCGGGGCGCGGGG
>JAFMQY010000179.1 GCA_017354415.1 Nocardioides sp. | reverse complement strand
TACGGCGTCGGCGCGCCGGGCGGCGGGCGGCGGCGACCCGGACGGCTCGGGCACGTGGCACCAGAACGCGGCGGGGGAGTAGCCGGTGAGCGCGGACGCCAGGGACCGCGCGTCGCTCTCGTAGACGGCGTAGGCGTCGGGGAAGCCGGACCGCTGGACGCGCTGGGCGGCGACCGTCACGGGAAGGGTGTCGTAGCGGTCGATCCGGTTCAGAGCGTCGTAGAACGCGTTGATGGCATGGACCGGGTCCAGGATCTCCCGGGGCGTGCCCCACCCCTGGGAGGGACGCTGCTGGAACAGGCCGAGCGAGTCGCGGTCGCCTCCACGCAGGTTGTAGAGCTTCGACTCCTGGAGAGCCGCCGCGATCGCGATCGTCGCCGCGTGCGCCGGCATGCCGCGCCGGATCGCGATGCCCGAGATCAGGCCGGCGTTTCGGGCCTGGACGTCGGTGACCACGACGGTGAGACCACCGACCTTCGTGGTGCATTGCCCGAGGGTCTCGTCCTTCGGGGAGGAGTGCCGGGAGACGGCGTACGCGACGCCGCCGATGACGAGCGCGACCGGGACGACGACGGCGGCCACGCGCTTGAGCGCGCCCATCAGATCACCATCAGTTCTGGTGCAGCGCCTCGTTGAGCGCGACGCCGCCGGCGCGCCACGGCACGACCTCGACGGTGCCGGACACCGAGTTGCGGCGGAAGAGCATGTGGTCGCCGCCGGAGAGGTCGAGCGCCTTCACGACGCGGCCGTCGGGCAGCGTCACCTTGGTGCCTGCGGTGACGTAGCACCCCGCCTCGACGACGCAGTCGTCGCCGAGCGAGATGCCGATGCCGGCGTTGGCCCCGATCAGGCATCGCTCGCCGATCGAGATCACCTGCGTCCCGCCGCCCGAGAGAGTGCCCATGATCGAGGCCCCGCCGCCGACGTCAGAGCCGTCGCCGACCACGACGCCGGCCACGATCCGGCCCTCGACCATCGACGCGCCGAGGGTGCCGGCGTTGTAGTTGACGAACCCCTCGTGCATGACTGTGGTGCCTTCGGCCAGGTGCGCGCCCAGCCGGACCCGGTCGGCGTCGGCGATGCGGACCCCGGTCGGGACGACGTAGTCGGTCATCCGGGGGAACTTGTCGACGCCGAAGACCTGCAGTGGCCGTTCGGCCCGTAGGGCGAGCCGGGTGGCCTCGAAGTCGTCGGTGGGGCACGGTCCCACATTGGTCCACGCGACGTTGGCGAGGACGCCGAAGACGCCGTCCAGGTTGAGCCCGTGCGGACGGACCAACCGGTGCGACAACAGGTGCAGTCGTAGGTAGGCGTCCGGGGCGTCCGCGGGTGGCTCGGCCAGGTCGATCGCGACGTGGCGCACCTCGGTGCGGACCCGGCGTACGGCGTGGTCGCGGGCCAGCAGGTCGAGGGCGTCGGGGGCCGGGCCGTCGGCCGGAGCCTCACCGAGCGCGGGCGCGGGGAACCAGGTGTCCAGCACCGTCCCCTCGGACGCGCCGCTGGTCACGACCGTGGTCAGGCCCCAGCCGTGCGCCTTCTGCTCGCTCACGCCGGAAGTCTACGGAGCAGCCCTACTGCCCGGTCCGGCCGTCGATGCGCTCGCGGAGCAGGTCGGCGTGACCGCAGTGGCGGGCGTACTCCTCGATCATGTGGACGACGATCTCGCGCAGCTCCGACTCGTCACCGGCCGGGCCGACCAGCACCCCGAGGTCCTCGTACCGGTCGTAGACCTCGCGGGCGTGGGCCACCTCGCTGTGCCACGCGTCCCACGCCTCCGCCACGACGGCCGGGTCCTCCACGGCCCCGTTGAAGTCCAGGTCTCGGTCGTCGGGCGACTTGAACGGGCGGTCGAGCTCCATCTGGCCCTCGATGAACCGGCGGAACCAGTGGAACTCGACCGACGCGAGGTGTCGCACCAGGCCGAGCAGTGACATCGAGGACGGTGGGACCGAGCGCCGCGCCATCTGCTGCGCGTCCAGCCCCTCGCACTTCATCTCGAAGGTCATCCGGAAGTGGTCGAGGTACTCCGCGAGCACCGCCTTCTCACCACGGGGAGTGGTGTCGGTCTCGCGGGGATCGTCCTCGGGGTCCACCCACATGTCGGGGTACCTGCGCTCGCTCACGGGGGAGCACTCTGCCGCTGTGGGAGCGGGCACTCAACTCGGGTGATGGTTGGCCCATCGACCGCTCGTGGGCACGGCTGGCACGCGAGAGTCCCGCCAAGGGTCGGGTTCGGCCAGAGCCGGGTGCAGGCAGGCTGGGAGTCGCGGCGGACGCCGGCGCAACCCGCCGGCAACCCCGCTGGCACCAGGTGAGCGACGACCCGTACCCTGGTGTCACAGGCGTTCGAGCCGTCATCAGCGGCGAGCCTCCGGAAGAACGGCGTCCGACCCGGCCGGGCGGGTCGCTCAGTAGAACCGGACGGGTGGGCCCGTCACAGCCCGCGAACGAGCGGTCTCACCGCTGGTTGAGGAGGTCGCCTTGCGACTGTCTCGACACCACGGTGGGGCAAGCGAGGTGGTACCGCGGCTGTCGTCGTCCTCGTGGTAACGACTGTGCTGATCCGACGAGGAGCCACCGATGACCTATCCCAAGGTCTCCACCGACCCGGCCGCCGAGAGCGGGGCCGGCGTCCCGCCGACCGCCCGCTTCCCCCAGCTCGAGGAGCGGGTGCTGGCGTACTGGGAGAAGGACGACACGTTCCGGGCCAGCGTCGAGCAGCGGCCGTCCGGGGAGAACGGTGACAACGAGTTCGTGTTCTACGACGGCCCGCCGTTCGCCAACGGCCTTCCGCACTACGGCCATCTGCTCACCGGCTACGTCAAGGACCTGATCCCGCGCTACCAGACCATGCGTGGCCGTCGGGTCGAGCGTCGATTCGGCTGGGACACCCACGGCCTGCCCGCCGAGCTCGAGGCGATGCGCCAGCTCGGCATCAAGACCACCGATGAGATCCACGAGCTCGGGATCGAGAAGTTCAACGACGCCTGCCGGGCCTCGGTGATGGAGTACACCAGCGAGTGGCGCGACTACGTCACCCGTCAGGCGCGCTGGGTCGACTTCGACAACGACTACCGCACCATGAACCCCGACTACATGGAGTCGGTGATCTGGTCGTTCAAGCAGATCTACGACAAGGGCTGGATCTACGAGGGGTTCCGCGTCCTGCCCTACTGCTGGAACGACGAGACCCCGCTGTCCAACCATGAGCTCCGGATGGACGAGGACGTCTACCAGATGGTGAAGGACCCGGCGGTCACCGTCGGGTGCCGGCTCGACACCGGTGAGCTCGCCCTGGTCTGGACGACCACGCCGTGGACCCTGCCCTCCAATCTCGCGATCATGGTCGGCGACGACATCGACTACGTCGTCGTGGAGTCGTCGTTCACGGGGAAGAGGGAGCGCTACCTCCTCGGCGCCGAGCGGCTCGCGGCCTACGCCCGAGAGCTGAAGGACGAGGGCTCGGAGTCCGTCCACGACCAGGTCGTGGAGCGGCTCAAGGGCCGTGACCTGGTGGGGCGTACCTACACCCCGCCCTTCTCCTACTACCTCGGCCGCCCCAGGGCATTCCGACTCGTGGCGGCCGAGTTCGTCACCACCACGGACGGCACCGGGCTCGTGCACACGGCGGGCGCCTTCGGTGAGGAGGACAAGGTGGTCACCGACCGCGAGGGCATCAAGGCCGTGATGCCCGTCGCCAAGGACGGACGCTTCACCACGCCGGTCGACGAGTACGCCGGGATGCTGGTCTTCGACGCCAACCTGCAGATCATCGACCACCTACAGAACATGACCCGGGGCGGGACCGGCTCGACCGGCGAGCCGGACACCGGCTCGGTCACGCCCGGCACCGTGCTGCTACGACGTGAGACCTACGAGCACTCCTACCCGCACTGCTGGCGCTGCCGGGCGCCGTTGATCTACAAGGGCGTCTCGTCGTGGTTCGTCGAGGTCACGGCGTTCAAGCAGGCCATGCTCGACAACAACCAGGAGATCACCTGGGTGCCCGACCACGTGAAGGACGGCCAGTTCGGCAAGTGGCTGGAGAACGCGCGTGACTGGTCGATCACCCGCAACCGGTTCTGGGGCACCCCGGTGCCGGTCTGGGTGAGCGACGACCCGGCGTACCCGCGGATCGACGTCTACGGCAGCTTCGCCGAGCTCGAGGCTGACTTCGGGCGCATCCCGCGCGACCGCGACGGCAACCCCAACCTCCACCGCCCGTGGATCGACGAGCTCACCCGGCCCAACCCGGACGACCCTCGTCCGGTCGGCGAAGGGAGGTCGACGATGCGCCGGGTGCCGGACGTGCTCGACGTGTGGTTCGACTCGGGCTCGATGAGCTTCGCCCAGGTGCACTACCCGTTCGACAACCACGACTGGTTCGAGCACCACTTCCCGGGCGACTTCATCGTGGAGTACATCGGCCAGACGCGCGGCTGGTTCTACACGATGCACATCCTGGCGACGGCTCTGTTCGACAAGCCGGCGTTCGAGCTGTGCCTCTCGCACGGCATCGTGCTCGGCAGCGACGGACAGAAGATGTCGAAGTCGCTGCGCAACTACCCCGATGTGCGCGAGGTGTTCGACCGCGACGGCGCGGACGCGATGCGGTGGTTCCTGATGTCCTCGCCGATCCTGCGCGGCGGCAACCTGATCGTCACCGAGCAGGCGATCCGCGGGGGCGTCCGGCAGGTGCTGATCCCGCTCTGGAACTGCTGGTACTTCTTCGCGCTCTACGCCAACGCCGTTCACGAGCAGGGGTACGACGCGAAGCGCTCGACCAGCTCC
Source organism: Nocardioides sp. (assembly GCA_017354415.1). GTDB lineage: Bacteria > Actinomycetota > Actinomycetes > Propionibacteriales > Nocardioidaceae > Nocardioides. The sequence continues at coordinate 3,366 of JAFMQY010000179.1, read as the reverse complement.
GACCACCCGATGGACCGCTATCTGCTGGCCAAGACCCGGCAGTACGTCGAGGACTCCACACGCCAGCTCGACGTCTACGAGGTCGCCAACGCCTGCGACACCACGCAGCGGTTCCTCGACGTGCTCTCGAACTGGTACATCCGGCGCTCCCGCGAGCGCTTCTGGGCCGCCGACTCCTCGTCGGACGGCGCGTCCTCGTCCGCGGAGCCCGCCGAGACCACCCGAGCGGCCTTCGACACGCTCTTCACCGTGCTGGAGACGGTCTGCCGGGTGACCGCGCCGCTGCTGCCCCTCACCACCGAGGAGGTCTGGCGCGGCCTGACGGGGGAGCGCTCGGTGCACCTCACGGAGTGGCCGTCGGCGGACGACCTGCCCGACGAGCCGGAGCTGGTCTCGGCGATGGACCAGGTGCGCGACGTCTGCTCGGCAGGCTCCGCCCTGCGCAAGGGCGCCGCACTTCGCAACCGGCTGCCGCTGTCCTCACTCACGGTCGTGATCGCCGGCGCCTCACGGCTCGAGGGCTTCGAGGAGATCGTCGCCGACGAGCTCAACGTGAAGTCCGTGCGCCTTCTCGAGGCCGACCACCCGGACGCCGCGTCGTACGGCGTGTCGCAGCGGCTGACGGTGAACGCCCGCGTGGCCGGCCCTCGGCTCGGGGCGGACGTGCAGACGGCGATCCGGGCGGCCAAGGCGGGGGAGTGGACGATCTCCGACTCCGGGATCGTGACCGCCGGTGGCCTCGTGCTTCACGACGGCGAGTACAGCCTCGAGACCGTGGCGGCGGGCGGTGACGACTCCGCGACCGGGCTCCTGCCCGGGGGCGGCTTCGTGGTGCTCGACACGGCGGTCACCCCGGAGCTCGAGGCCGAGGGCGTGGCCCGCGATCTCGTGCGCGCGGTGCAGCAGGCGCGACGGGACGCGGGGCTCGACGTCTCCGACCGGATCCTGCTCACCGTCTCCGCCGATCCGGCGTCGGCGGGAGCGGCGCGCACGCACGCCGACCTGATCCGGCGCGAGACGCTGGCGACGTCGTTCGACGTCCGCGAGGCCGACGTCGAGGCTCCGGTCATCGAGCTGACCCGGGCCTGAGCGGCCGACTGGTTGGATGGAAACCGTGGACCTCGACCTGACCGCCGACGTGGTGACGCTGACCGAGCGGCTGGTGGACATCGAGTCCGTCAGCCGCGACGAGCAGCGGATCGCCGACGCGGTCGAGGCGGCGCTGAAGGCGGTCCCGCACCTGGACGTGCTCCGGCGCGGCAACACCGTCGTCGCGCGCACCGCGCTCGACCGCGGCGAGCGCGTGGTCCTGGCCGGGCACCTCGACACGGTCCCCCTGAACGACAACCTCCCGAGCCGCAACGACGGCTCCCTCCTGCACGGGCTCGGCTCGTGCGACATGAAGGGTGGGGACGCCGTCATCCTGCGGCTCGCGGCGACCGTGCCGGAGCCCGTGCGAGACGTCACGTACGTGCTCTACGAGGGTGAGGAGATCGAGAGCGAGTTCAACGGTCTCGGGCTGCTCGCCGCGTCCGACCCGGACCTGCTGCAGGCCGACTTCGCGATCCTGATGGAGCCGTCGGACGGGGTCGTCGAGGCGGGCTGCCAGGGCACCATCCGCGTCGACGTCACGACGTACGGCGAGCGGGCCCACAGCGCGAGGTCGTGGAAGGGCGTCAACGCCATCCACCTGGCCGCGCCCGTCCTCGCGAAGCTCTCGTCGTACGACGCACGGAGGCCGGTGATCGACGGTCTGACGTACCACGAAGGGCTCAACGCCGTCGGCATCAGCGGTGGCGTCGCCGGCAACGTGCTGCCCGACGTGTGCACGGTTTCGGTGAACTACCGCTTCGCCCCGGACAGGAGTGAAGAGGAGGCCGAGGCGTTCCTCCGCGAGTTCTTCGAGGGGTACGACGTGCGGGTCACCGACAGCGCGCCGGGTGCGATGCCCGGGCTGGACCGCCCGGCGGCCAAGGCGTTCGTGGAGGCGGCCGGGGGGACGGTGAACCCGAAGTTCGGCTGGACCGATGTGGCACGCTTCAGCGCCCTCGGCGTACCCGCGGTGAACTTCGGCCCGGGCGACCCGATGCTCGCGCACAAGCAGGAGGAGCACGTGCCCCTCGAGCAGATCCGGCATTGCGAGCAGGTGCTCGCCGCGTGGCTGGGAGACGGACGATGACAGAGCCTCAGGAGAAGTACAAGGGCCCGGTGGTGATGCGCCGGAGCCAGGTCGACACGACGACCACCGACCAGCGGCTGCTCGACTCGCGAGGGCCGAGCGACTGGGTTCACACCGACCCGTGGCGGGTGCTGCGGATCCAGGCGGAGTTCATCGAGGGCTTCGGGGCTCTGGCCGAGCTCGGCCCGGCGATCGCGTGCTTCGGGTCGTCTCGTACCAAGCCCGACGACCCTGTCTACGCGATGGGCGTCGAGGTCGGCCGGGCGCTCACGGAGGCGGGGTTCGCGGTGATCACCGGCGGCGGTCCGGGTGCGATGGAGGCGGTGAACAAGGGTGCCAGCGAGGCGCACGGCACCAGCGTGGGTCTCGGCATCGAACTGCCCTACGAGGTCGGCCTCAACCCGTGGGTCGACATCGGCATCAACTTCCGCTACTTCTTCGCTCGCAAGACGATGTTCGTCAAGTACTCCCAGGGCTACGTCGTCCTGCCGGGTGGCCTCGGGACCCTCGACGAGCTCTTCGAGGCGCTCACGCTGGTGCAGACCCAGAAGGTGACCAGCTTCCCGCTGGTGCTGCTGGGCACGGACTACTGGCAGGGGATGATCGACTGGCTGCGCGACCGGGCCGTCCAGCACGGCACGATCTCCCGGCGCGACGTCGACCTGCTGAACCTCACCGACGACGTCGACCACGCGGTCTCGCTGATGGTCGAGGCGCGCGAGAAACGGCGGACCGTGTGAGCGGGGTGAGCTCGTCGTGATCTGGTTCTTCGCGATCCTGGTGGTCCTCGCCCTCGGCGCCGTGGCGGTGGTCGCCGCCGGACGCGGCACGCCGATGGAGCCGGCGTACGACGACGCCCCCGACTCGCTGGTCCCCGCGGAGGGCCCGCTCACGGCCGAGGACCTGCGCCGGGTGCGCTTCCCGCTGGCGTTCCGTGGCTACCGGATGGCCGAGGTCGACGCGTTGCTCGCCCGCCTGGCCGAGGAGCGCGAGGAGGATGAGGCGCTGCGACGCCGTGCCGCGACGGGCGAGACCCGAGACGACGAGGGTGACGCAGGACACGCCGACTAAGCCCGGATCCACCGATGAACTCGGTGGCGTGAGCGTGCCGTAAACCGAGAATGCCCTTGCGTGGCGGGAGGATCGGACTTGCTGAAGGTCCCGATTCCCACCGCTACGAAGGGCAT
>JAFMQY010000295.1 GCA_017354415.1 Nocardioides sp. | reverse complement strand
GAAGGCCGCCGGGATCGACATCCCCGTGCTGTGTCACGACGAACGATACGATCCCGTTGGCGTCTGCCGGATGTGCGTCGTGGACGTGGGCGCGCCCACGTTCGCCGCGTCCTGCGTGCGGGCCTGCGAGAACGGCATGCAGGTCAAGACTGACACCCCCGAGCTCACCAGCAGTCGCAGCATGCTGACCGAGCTGCTCGCCTCCGACCAGCCGCCGCGTGAGCGCGACCCGAAACAGACCACGACGGCCGACAACAAGCTGCTCGAGCTTGTCGATCGTTTCGGGATAAATCCCGAGATAAGCGATATACCGCAGGCGTCCGGGCGGGGCGTCGACCTGTCCAGCCCGGTGATCGCCGTCGACCACGACGCCTGCATCCTGTGCGACCGCTGCGTGCGGGCCTGCGACGACCTGCAGGGCAACGACGTCATCGGCCGTAGCGGCAAGGGCTACAGCACGCGCATCGCGTTCGACCTGTCCGACCCGATGGGCGCCTCGTCGTGCGTGTCCTGCGGGGAGTGCGTCGCCGCCTGCCCGACCGGCGCGCTCACCAACAAGCCGATCCACAACATCGAGATCCGGCCGCGCACCGAACTCGACGCGGTCGACAGCGTCTGCCCCTACTGTGGCGTCGGCTGCGCGCTCACCTACTACGTGGACCGCGAGAAGGGCGCGATCGCCTACGCGGACGGCCGGTCCCAGCCGGGGAGCCAGGGTCGCCTGTGCGTGAAGGGCCGCTACGGGTGGGACTACGCCGCCTCTAAGCAGCGCCTCACCGTACCGCTGATCCGCCGCGAGGAGGCCTACCCCAAGGGCGCCCTGTCCCAGGACGTCCGCGGCGACATGGCCCGCGCCGAAGCCAACGGGGCGGGCGACTCCGCCAACGACCACGGCATGAACGCCGACCCGAAGGACCCCAAGAGCAAGCGGAAGGGCGGCAAGCGCGGCCGCAAGCCCGGCGGCCTCGTCGACTACGACGAGGTGATGCCCTACTTCCGCGAGGCGACGTGGGAAGAGGCCCTGGACCTCGTCGCGAGCAAGCTAACGCGGATCTATGCCGAGAACGGCCCGGGCGGGATCGCCGGCTTCGGCTCCGCCAAGTGCTCCAACGAAGAGGCCTACCTCTTCCAGAAGCTCATCCGCACCGGCTTCCACACCAACAACGTGGACCACTGCACCCGGCTGTGCCACGCCTCCAGCGTGTCCGCCCTGTTCGAGGGCATCGGCTCCGGCGCGGTCTCCACGACCTACGGCGACATCAAGAACGCCGGGGTCGCGATCGTGACGGGCAGCAACTCGACGGCCAACCACCCGGTCGCGTCGAGCTTCTTCAAGCAGGCCCGCCGCAACGGCACGACGGTCATCTACATCGACCCGCGAGCCGACAAGATGGCCGACCACGCCGACATCTACTGCCAGCTCAAGCCGGGCACCGACGTCGCGTTCTACAACGCCGTCATGCACGAGATCATCCGCCTCGGCCTGACCGACGACGAGTACATCGCCAACCGCACCAGCAACTTCGAGGCCCTGAAGGCGACCGTCGCCGACTACCCGCCCGAGCGCGCCGAGCAGATCACCGGCGTCCCCGCCGACACGATCACGCGGGTGGCGAAGGCGTGGGGCGAGGCGAAGGCCGGGATCATCTTCTGGGGGATGGGCATCTCCCAGCACACGACCGGCACCGACAACGCCCGCTGCCTGATCGCGCTGTGCTCGATCACCGGGAACGTCGGCAAGCCGGGCAGCGGACTGCACCCCCTGCGGGGGCAGAACAACGTGCAGGGCGCCTCCGACATGGGCCTGATCCCGATGTTCTACCCGGACTACCAGAAGGCCGACTCCCCCGAGGTCAAGGCCAGGTTCGAGACGGCCTGGGGCACCACCGACCTGGACCCGGCCAAGGGCCTGACCGTCACCGAGATCATCAAGTCCATCCTCGACGACGGCGTCAAGGGCATGTACATGCTCGGCGAGAACCCGTTCCTGTCTGACCCGAACATCAACAAGGTCCGCAAGGCCCTGGCCAAGCTCGACTTCCTGGTCGTGCAGGACATCTTCCTCACCGAGACCGCCGAGTTCGCCGACGTCATCCTCCCCGCCTCCTCCTACCTGGAGAAGGACGGCACCTACACGAACACCGACCGGCGCGTGCAGCTCGGCCGCAAGGTCCTCGACCCGCCGGGGCAGGCCCGCGTCGACTGGGAAGTCGTGCAGGACATCGCCAACCGGATCGGCCTCGACTGGCACTACGAGTCGCCCCGGCAGATTTTCGAGGAACTGGTGTCGGTCATCCCGAGCTACACCAACCTCACCTACGACAACCTCGGCCCGACCGGCAAGCTCTACCCCAACCCCGACCCCGAGCACAGCGACGGCACCGTCGTCATGTTCGGCGAGAAGTTCAACACCGACGACGGTCTCGCCCACCTGGTGCCCGCGGAGTGGCTGCCCGCGAAGGAACTCCCGGACGAGGAGTACCCGTTCGTGCTGAACACTGGCCGGATGCTGGAACACTGGCACACCGGGTCGATGACGCGCCGCTCCTACGCGCTCGACACGATCGCGCCGAACGCGCAGGTCTACATCCATCCCGCCGACGCGGCGAAGCTCGGGCTGAACGATGGCGACTTCGCCCGGGTCAGCTCCCGCCGGGGAACCATCGAGCTGGCGACGAAGGTCTCCCACCGCGAGGCGCCCGGCAACTGCTTCATCCCGTTCCACTTCAGAGAGGCGGCGGCGAACCTGCTGACCATCGACGAGATCGACCCGTTCGGGAAGATCCCGGAGTTCAAGTTCTGCGCCGTGAAGGTCGAGAAGGCTCATGACTGAGGCACCCGCGCGCGTCCCCGGCGTCGAGGCTCGCGCCGGCAAGTTCCCCGGCCCGAGCCTGATCCCGGCGCTGAACGCCATCCAGGAGCGGGTCGGCTGGCTGCCCCGCGAGGAACTGGTCGCGCTGTCGCGTGACGTGCGCCGTCCGCTGTATGAGATCGAAGGCCTGGTCTCCTTCTACCCGCACTTCCGGACCGAGCCGCCGAAGCCGACGGAGATCCTCGCCTGCCACGACCTCTCCTGCTGGCTGCGCGGCAGCGACGAGCACATCGCGCGGCTGCGCGAGCAGCACGGCGACGCGGTCATCGAACGCTCCT
>JAFMQY010000178.1 GCA_017354415.1 Nocardioides sp. | reverse complement strand
GAGCGCAGCAACGGTCGGCTCGACCCCCGCCTCGGGTTCGCCGCCGGGGCCGCCGTGGCACTCGGCCTGGTGGCGATCGCCCGCCGGCGCCGCGGGTGACCTGCCACTGATCGCGACAGAAATCTCACACCACCCGGGTACGACGAGAGCTCTCGCGTCGCGATAAGTTGCCGTGTGGCCCGCGCCTTCGGGTGCAGTGGCCGCGCACGAGGTGCGCACCCACGTGCCCAAGGTGTCGGAAGGACGACGATGACAACGGGAGTGCACGGCCCCACCCGGGCCCGCATCGAGGCCAAGACGCTGCGGACCGACCGGTGGTGGGTCTCGCCACTCACCACGTTCGTCGTGTTCTTCGCCTTCGTGGTCTACGCGACGATCCGCGCGTTCCAAGGCAGCCACTACTACAGCAAGCCCTATCTCTCCCCGTTCTACTCGCCGTGCCTGGGTGACTGCGTGAAGGGCAGCTCCGACTTCGGCCAGCCGTTCCACTGGTGGCCGCTGTCCGCGGCGCTGCTCGTCCTGATCTTCCCGCTCGGCTTCCGGCTCACCTGCTACTACTACCGGAAGGCCTACTTCCGAGGCTTCTGGCTGAGCCCGCCGGCCTGCGCCGTCGCGGAGCCCCACAAGGCCTACACCGGCGAGACCCGACTGCCGCTGATCCTCAACAACATCCACCGCTACTTCTGGTACGCCGCGGTGGTGATCGCCCTCGTCCTGACCTACGACGCGATCCTGGCGTTCGGCCCGGCCGAAGGTGAGTCGAGCGGCATCCACATGGGTCTCGGCACCGTGGTCTTCCTCGTCAACGTCGTGCTGATCTGGCTGTACACGCTGTCCTGCCACTCCTGCCGGCACATCGTCGGCGGCAAGCTACGCCACTTCAGCAAGCACCCGGTCCGCTACCGGATGTGGACCTGGGTGTCGAAGCAGAACGAACGGCATGCCCTCTACGCATGGCTGTCCCTGTTCTCCGTCGCCCTCGCCGATCTCTATGTGCTGCTGCTCGCCTCCGGCACGTTCTCCGACCCGAGGTTCTTCTGATGACCGACACCAGTCCCGAGACGACCTCCGCCGCCGGCACCGGCGAGACGGAGAAGCACCAGTACGACGTCGTGGTGATCGGCGCGGGCGGCTCCGGCCTCCGCGCGGCGATCGCCGCCCACGACGCCGGCGCCAAGGTGGCCGTGGTCTGCAAGTCGCTGCTCGGCAAGGCGCACACCGTGATGGCCGAGGGCGGGGCGGCCGCCGCCCTGGGCAACCTGTGGCCCGAGGACAACTGGCAGGTCCACTTCCGCGACACCATGCGCGGCGGCAAGATGCTGAACAACTGGCGGATGGCTCACCTGCACGCCCAGGAGGCGCCGGAGCGGGTGCTCGAGCTCGAGGACTGGGGTGCGCTGTTCGACCGCACCAAGGACGGCCTGATCTCCCAGCGCGACTTCGGCGGGCACCGCTACGCCCGGTTGGCCCACGTCGGCGACCGCACCGGCCTGGAGATGATCCGCACGCTCCAGCAGCGCACGGTCCAGCTCGGCATCGACGTGTTCATGGAGTGCACGATCACCGAGCTGCTGACGGACCCTGCCGGCAACGGCCGGATCTCGGGGGCCGTCGGCTACTGGCGTGAGACCGGGTCGTTCATCAGCTTCGAGGCACCCGCGGTCGTGCTCGCCACCGGCGGCATCGGCAAGAGCTTCAAGGTCACCTCCAACTCCTGGGAGTACACCGGTGACGGCCACGCCATGGCACTCCGTGCCGGCGCGAAGCTGATCAACATGGAGTTCGTCCAGTTCCACCCCACCGGGATGGTCTGGCCGCCGTCGGTGAAGGGGCTGCTGGTCACCGAGTCGGTCCGCGGAGACGGCGGCATCCTGAAGAACTCCGAGGGCAAGCGGTTCATGTTCGACTACATCCCCGAGTTCTTCAAGGCGGAGACGGCCGACAACGAGGCCGAGGCCGACCGCTGGTACGAGGACAAGGCGAACAACCGCCGGCCTCCCGAGCTCCTGCCCCGCGACGAGGTCGCTCGCGCGATCAACTCCGAGATCAAGGCCGGGCGCGGGTCCGAGCACGGCGGCGTCTACCTCGACATCGCCTCGCGCCGTACCCCGGAGTTCATCCGCAAGCGTCTCCCGTCGATGTACCACCAGTTCAAAGAGCTCGCGGACGTCGACATCACCCAGGAGCCGATGGAGATCGGCCCGACCTGCCACTACGTGATGGGTGGGGTCGAGGTCGATCCGGACACCCAGATGAGCGGTGTCGAGGGCCTGTACGCCGTCGGCGAGTGCTCCGGCGGCATGCACGGCTCCAACCGTCTCGGCGGGAACTCGCTGTCGGATCTCCTGGTCTTCGGCAAACGTGCCGGCGACGCCGCCGCGGCGTACGTCGCAGGGCTGGACGGCACACGCCCGACTCTCCCGGAAGCCGGTGTCCAGGCTGCCCAGGAGCTCGCGCTGTCGCCGCTCCTGGGTTCGGGAGCCGGCACCGAGAACCCCTACACGATCCAGCAGGACCTCCAGCAGACGATGAACGACCTGGTCGGCATCATCCGCACTCGTGAGGAGCTGGAGAGGTCGCTCGCCGAGATCGAGAAGCTCAAGGACCGCGCGCAGCACCTCGCGGTGACCGGCGACCGCCAGTACAACCCCGGCTGGCACCTCGCCATCGACCTGCGCAACATGCTGCTCGTCTCCGAGTGCATCGCGAAGGCGGCGCTCGAGCGCGAGGAGTCGCGAGGTGGGCACACCCGCGACGACCACCCCGGCTTCGACGAGAGGTGGGGCACGCTCAACATCGCGCTGTCGATCAACTCCGCCGGCGACGGCGTCGACCTGGCCACCCAGCCCCTCCCGGTGATGCCGGACGAGCTGGCCGCCTTCTTCCAGGAGGATCACTGAGCAATGGCATACACGCTGAAGATGCGGCTGTGGCGCGGCGACCGGTCGGGCGGCGACCTCCAGGACTTCGACGTCGAGGTCGAGGCCGGCGAGGTCGTGCTCGACGCCATCCACCGGGTCCAGGCGACCCAGGCCGGCGACCTCGCGGTCCGCTGGAACTGCAAGGCCGGCAAGTGCGGCTCGTGCAGTGCCGAGGTCAACGGCCGTCCGCGGCTGATGTGCATGACCCGCCTCTCCGACTATGACCCCTCCGAGACGATCACGGTCACCCCGATGCGTACCTTCCCCGTGATCCGCGACCTCGTCACTGACGTCTCGTACAACTACGAGAAGGCCAAGGAACTGCCCTACGCCGAGCTCCCGCCGCGCGACGCCGACGGGAAGCGCCGGATGATGCAGGAGGACGTCGACCGCGGGCAGGAGTTCCGCAAGTGCATCGAGTGCTTCCTCTGTCAGAACACCTGCCACGTCGTGCGTGACCACGATGGCAACAAGAAGAACTTCGCCGGCCCGCGCTTCTTCCTGCGGTACGCCGAGCTCGACATGCACCCGCTCGACACCGTCGACCGGCGCAGGGTCACCCGCGAGCAGGCCGGCCTCGGCTACTGCAACATCACCAAGTGCTGCACCGAGGTCTGTCCCGAGGGCATCCACATCACCGACAACGCGATCATCCCGATGAAGGAGCGCGTCGCCGACCGTACCTACGATCCGCTGGTGTGGCTGGGCAACAAGATCGGCATCCGCGACAAGGACCGCGACTCCCGGGCGGAGCTCTGACGACCTAGGGGCCGGCCCCCTTGGGCCCTGGTACTCAGGCGGAGTGCGAGGTTCGCCGCCACACTCGTGACCATGGACACAGGGGCGGCCAGGACCGACGTACGACGTGCCGTTGTGGTGCTGACGATCTCCTCGTTCAGCATCGCGGCTCTGATGGGCATCACGGCCCTGCTGCGCCCTGGTGAGTTCGGCGAGACCGGCGTACGGGTGCTGCTCACCACGGTCCTGGTCGGGTGCGCCAGCGTCGTGACGCTGTCCTGCCTCGTGGTGGTCGGCGGTCTCTTCGAGCCGGTCGGTGTGGTCGGCTTCCTGGCCGCGGTGGCCACCTCCGCGCTGGGCCTCTTCCTGGTGTGGAGCGGCTCGGAGCACCTGAGCGAGCACTTCTACGAGGCTTTCGGAGTCGGGATCACCGCGTCTCTGACGCTGGCCCAGATCTCCCTGCTGCTCGGGCTCGCGGGAGCCCGTCGCTCACTCGCGCCGGTGATGCGGACGACGGTCGTGCTTGCGATCGTCGTCGCGAGCCTGGTGAGCACGTTGATCACCGGGTACCAGCCTTCCGGGGCCTTCCTGCGGACCCTGGGTGTCGTCGCCATCCTCGACGTGCTCGGCACTGTGGTCACGATCGCGGTCGGTGTGTTGGGCCGGGACGAGGACGCGATCACGGTGAGCGTGTCACCGGCGCTCGCTGACCGGCTGCGCGAGGAGTCGCGGCAGACCGGGCGGCCGGTCGGGGACCTCGTCGACGACGCCCTCGAGCGCTACTTGGAGCTCCCGCTCGCCTGATCCTCCACGTCGTCCTCGCCGGCCATCCGCCTGGCGCGGCGGAGCGTTGTCCGCTCAGTGCCGGGCGTACGCCGGGGCGAGACGTGCCAGGGCGAGCGCGGCCAGCAGGAGCCCGAAGTCACGCAGCGCGACGTCGCCGTGGCCGCCGAGCAGCAGAAGGTTCACGATGATGCCGGCCAGCCAGAGGGCGACGACATAGGCGCCGATCTGCGGCCGCCAGGCGACCAGCAGGCCGGCCACGATCTCGACGACCCCGACGATCAGCATCGCCTGATGAGCGGAGCCGGGAACCAGGTCGTTGATCTGCGGGGCGAGGTACTTCGACCAGTGGGTCATCACGTCGAAGAACTTGTCGAGCCCGAACAGGATCGGGGCGACCGTGAACGCGGTCCGGAGGATGAGGGACGCCTCGCGTCCCGCCTCCTGGGAGGTGGTGGCGCCGGCGCGGGAGAAGAGGCTGGTGGCCATCTCGGCGGCCTTTCTAAAGGATGCGAACCTCTCAATGAGAACGCCGAGGAATCTCTAACGTCAAGAGTTGTGTCAGTTAGATATCACGGGCGGCGGCGCCTCGGCCACGTCACGGACCCGTGCGGTCAGCTGGGTGACCACGACGGCGCTGAGCACGCCCGCCACGACGGCCGGCACCGCGAGGATGGAGGACGTCAGATCCACGGTGCGTAGGGCGCGGATCAGCTCCCTGCCCTCGACGGTGGCGGTGTCCGGGCCGGCCACGCGGGACCAGCTGCTGCCGAGGCTCAACACGACCCAGGCGGCCCACCAGCAGATGATCAGCCGGCTGTCGGGGCGCGCGGGCCGCGCGGTCGCACGATGGACGCCCTGCACGACCCGGTAGGGCAGCACGAAGTTCGCGAAGGGGATGAGCCAGCCGCCGATCGCCCACCCTCGTCCGAGCGCCAGCGCCGACCGCTCGGCCAGCGGGCGGTTGTAGGCCTGGTAGATCCAGCAGGTGAACAGGACGCCGGTGACCAGGAGAAGCAGCACCTCTGCGCTCGCGGTGGCCTGGTTGAGGGTGTCGATGCGCTGGGCGTCGGAGAGGCTCACGGTCCGCGGGTCGTCCAGCCAGTCACCGAGCTTGCCGGCCGCCCACCAGGAGCCGATCATGTCGACGGCGTACACGAGGACGTTGAGGGCGAGCGCGGCTCGCACGAACCCGGCCAAGCGGTACCAGCCGGCCCCGGTGTGGATGACCTGCTCCGGAGGTACGGGCGGCTGCCAGACGTCGGGCATGGCGCGCATCCTGCCATGACACCGACGGTCCGAGTCGAAAACCTCACACCGCCTGGCTCGTGTCCGTCGCCCGCTCCTAACCTTGCCGCATGAACGACGACGTGGCCGGCGGGCTCGAGGAGCCTGCGGAGCTGCAGCCCGAGCAAGGCGACCTGAGGCTCGCCGCGCCCGAGGACGACTGGTCGCAAGCGGACTGGGAGAGGGCTGCGGCGGGCGTGCTGCGAAAGTCGGGCCGGCTGGCAGAGAGCGACCCGGACGACGCCGTCTGGGCGGCGCTCACGCGCACGACGTACGACGGCATCGCGATCCCCCCACTCGGGACGAGGGGGACACTCGACGGGCTGGAGACGACGGGACGGCCCGGTCGCGTCGGGGGCTGGGACATCCGGGTGCGTCACACCGGGGACCACGCAGCGGCCGTCGACGAGCTGGCCAACGGCGCGACCAGCCTGTGGGTGGTGGCCGACGAGGTGGAAGCGGGCGAGCTGGCCGGTGCGCTCGAGGGCGTCCGGCTCGACCAGACGCCGGTGGTGCTGCTCGACCCCTCCCTGGCCCATGCCGAGGCACTCGTCGCGCTCGCGCCCCTCCATCCCGACTCCAACCTCGGTGCGACCGCCGACGACGACCTGGAGTCGTTCGTCCGGTTGGCGCGGCAGGCCGGGATCCGCGCGTTCGTGTCGGACGGCACGGACGTGCACGAACGCGGCGCCTCGGATGGCCAAGAGCTCGGGTGGGTGCTCGCCAGGGGTGCCGAGCTGCTCCGCAGCCTCGAGGACGCGGGCGTGGGCCCCGACGTGACCCTCGACCTCGTCGAGATCCGTCTCGCGGCGACGGGCGAACAGTTCCTGACGATCGCCAAGATGCGCGCCGCTCGCCGGCTCTGGGGGCGGCTCGCGGAGCTGTGCGGCGTCGCCGACTCGCAGACCCGCATCCACGCCGTCACCAGCCGGGTCATGACCAGCGCGTACGACGTGCACACCAACATGCTGCGCGGCACCGTCGCCGCGTTCGCGGCGGGAGTCGGAGGCGCCGACGCCATCACGGTCGTGCCGTACGACGAACCCACCGGCGTGGTCTCCCCTGCCGCGCGCCGGATCGCGCGCAACGTCTCTTCCCTGCTGATCGCGGAGTCCCATGTCGCCGCCGTGGCCGACCCCGCGGGCGGCTCCTACGCGATCGAGAAGCTCACCGACGACCTCTGCCGGGTCGCCTGGGCCGAGCTGGGCAGGATCGATCAGGACGGCTTCGAGGCGTTCGACGCACGTGTGGCCGACGTCTCGGCGAGGCGGGACGCCGACGTGGCCACGCGCCGCCGACCCATCGTCGGGCTCTCGCAGTTCCCGAACCCCGCGGACCCCGTCCCCGAGTGCCGAAACCTGGTGCCGCGGTGGGGAGCGGCGTACGAGGCGCTGCGCCGTGACCCGGCACCGGCCCACGTCTTCCTGGCCACGATGGGGCCGCTCGCCCAGCACGCCAGCCGCGCCGCGTTCGCCACCAACCTGCTGGCGGCAGGTGGGGTCGCGGTCGACGTGGTGGGGGCCACCAGTGGCGTGGATGACCTGATGGCGGCCTACGACGGTCAGCCCGTGGTGTGCCTCGCCGGTCGCGACGCGGCGTACGCCGAGTGGGGGAGCGAGGCGGCGCAGGCCCTTCGCGGTGCCGGCGCGCGGCACGTGATCGTGGTCTCGACAGGCTCGAACGGCGACAGGAGCTCGACCGACGCCCCCGAGTGGGCCGACGACTCCTGCGCCCCCGGCGTGGACGCGATTGCCTTCCTCACCCGGACCAGGGAGGCACTCCGATGAGCGTCCCGAAGAGCTTCGCCGGGTTGCCGCTGTCCTCGGACGGTGGTTTCGAGACGGTCGCCGAACCAGCTTCTCGGCCACCGGCGGACGTCGGCGAGCCGTGGCACAGCCCCGAGGGCATCGAGATCAAGCCGCGGTACGACGCCACGGACCTCGACGGGCTGGACGCGCTCGACACCTGGCCCGGGCTCACGCCGTACCTCCGCGGACCGTACCCGACGATGTACACCACCCAGCCCTGGACCATCCGGCAGTACGCCGGCTTCTCCACCGCCGAGGAGTCCAACGCGTTCTACCGGCGCAACCTGGCGGCCGGCCAGAAGGGGCTCAGTGTCGCCTTCGACCTGGCGACCCACCGCGGCTACGACTCCGACCACCCGCGCGTCCGGGGCGACGTCGGCATGGCAGGAGTGGCGATCGACTCGATCTACGACGCCCGGACGCTCTTCGAGGGGATCCCGCTCGACCAGATGTCGGTCAGCATGACCATGAACGGCGCGGTGCTCCCGGTGATGGCGCTCTACATCGGCGCCGCCGAGGAGCAGGGTGTCAAGCCCGAGCAGCTCGCCGGGACCATCCAGAACGACATCCTCAAGGAGTTCATGGTCCGCAACACCTATATCTACCCGCCCGGCCCGAGCATGCGGATCGTGGGCGA
>JAFMQY010000177.1 GCA_017354415.1 Nocardioides sp. | reverse complement strand
TCAGCAGCCGCGCCCGGGCGCGCACGTCTGTACCCGAGGAAGGTGACATGGCGAGTCCGGCAGACGTGTGGCTCGTCGTCGGCCTGGGCAACCCCGGGCCGTCGTACGCCGGCCACCGCCACAACGTCGGGTACCTCGTCACCAACGAGCTCGCCGAGCGCATGGACGCCGGCTTTCGCGCACACAAGTCCGGTCGCGCCGACGTAGTGGAGGGCCGGCTGACGCCGCCTGGGACCGACGGACCGCGCGTCATACTGGTCAAGGCACGCTCCTACATGAACGAGAGCGGTGGGCCGGTCAAGCAGCTGGCCGCGTTCTACAAGGTGCCGCCGGGGCGGATCGTGGCCGTGCACGACGAGCTCGACCTCCCGTTCGACACCCTGCGCGTCAAGCTGGGTGGCGGGGACAACGGCCACAACGGGCTCCGCTCGTTGCGGGGGGCGCTCGGAACCGGTGACTTCTACCGGGTTCGGGTGGGGATCGGCCGCCCGCACGGGCGACAGGACGTGTCGGACTTCGTGCTGTCGGACTACTCCGCGGCGGAGCGGAAGGCGCTGCCCCTGCAGGTGAGCACCGCCGCCGACGCGGTCGAGTCGCTGCTGACCGAGGGTCTCGACCGCACCCAGTCCCGCTTCAACTCCTGACGACCGCCCAGCGATCGAACCGTCCGCCCTGGTTAGGCTGCGGGCGTGACGACCGGGCACCCTCCTGCAGACTCCGACGACCACGCCCTGGCCGCGTGGCTGGCGACCACCGCCGGTGAGCGGCTGCTCGAGGTGCGCGAGGGTGGGCTGACCGGACGCGAGCTCAAGGACGCCGGCGACCTGGCCGCCCACGAGCTCCTCATGGAGCTCCTGGCCACCTCGCGCCCGGACGACGCGGTCCTCTCCGAGGAGGGGAAGGACGACAAACGCCGGCTCGACGCACGCCGGGTGTGGATCGTCGACCCCCTCGACGGGACCCGTGAGTTCTCCGAGCCGCCCCGCGACGACTGGGCCGTCCATGTCGCGCTCTGGGAGAACGGCGAGCTGGTCGCGGGTGCCGTCGCCCAGCCGGCTCTCGGCCGGACCTTCCACACGGGCGAGCCACCCGTCGTACCGCCGCGCACGAGCGAGCGCCCGCGGATCGCGGTGTCGCGCACCCGGCCGCCGGCCTTCGTCGAGGCCCTCGCTGCCGAGATGGACGCCGAGCTGGTGCCGATGGGCTCGGCCGGCGTGAAGGTGATCTCCGTGGTCCGGGACCTCACCGACGCCTACGTGCACGCGGGCGGCCAGTACGAGTGGGACAACGCCGCGCCGGTCGCCGTGGCCCGCTCCGCCGGGCTGTTCTGCTCCCGTGTCGACGGATCCGAGCTGCGCTACAACCAGGACGACGTGTCCCTGCCCGACCTGGTCGTGTGCCGCCCGGAGCTGTCGACGCAGATCCTGGAGTTCGTCGGCCGTCACGGCACCGCCTGACAGAGCCGTATTCCACGCTGCGTGCTCGGGGATTCGCTGAACTCCGGCCTGCTGTTCCCCCGTCGTTCATCTGGACAGAGACGTCTGTTGGCCTGACCTCAGGACTCTTCTGCCGTCTGGTCCATTGGGGGGCCGGCCGGCACGAGAGCACGAGGGTGACATCGATTCCCGTCCAGGGTCGTCCTGAGCAGGACGTCCGGCCGCGACCGATCTCGCGGCGACCGACCGGTGGCGACGCCGTCTTCGTCTACAGCTTCCGCACGATCGGGGCGTCGGTCCTGATCATCACCGGCGGGATCGGCGTCTTCCTGGCCCTCCAGTCGGTGCCCACGCTGCGGCACTACGGCCCTGAGTTCTTCAGCGTCCACGAGGGCTGGAACTTCTCCACCGACCAGGTCAGCGTCGCCTCACTGCTGGTCGGCACCGTCGAGGTCGCGCTGATCGCGATCGCCATCGCGTTCCCCCTCTCGGTGGCCACCGCTCTCTACATCAGTGAGTACGCGCCGCCCAGGATCCAGGCCACGCTCATCTCGGCCATCGACCTCATGGCAGCCGTGCCCTCGATCGTCTACGGCCTGTGGGGCCGCGACCTGATCCAGCCGCACGCCGACCAGGTCGCGATGTTCGTCGACCGCCATCTCGGCCCGTATGCCGTTCACGGCGCGGCCGTGGGGCGCCTGCTGGTGGTGATGGTCTCGGGCGTCGTCATCTGGGTCACGCTCCGTTGGGCGCTGAACATCAAGAGCCGCTGGGCCCACATCCCGCTCGTGGTCGGCGCGGCCGCGGCGGTGGCGCTGCTCCCGGTCACCTTCACGGTCAACGCTGATCCGAACGCCGCGAACATCTCCGCCCAGGTGTCGTCCTTCCAGAAGAGCGCGTTCATCGCGGGCATCGCGGTGTCGATGATGGTGCTCCCGATGGCGTGCGCGATCATGCGCCAGGTCTTCAGCCAGACGCCTGCCGGCGAGAAGGAGGCTGCCCTGGCGCTGGGCTCGACCAAGTGGGGCATGATCCGCGCCGTCGTGCTGCCGTTCGGCAAGGGCGGCATCATCGGCGGCACGATGCTGAGCCTGGGCCGCGCCCTGGGCGAGACCATCGCGGTCCTCCTGATCATCAACCAGGTCTTCCAGATCAAGCCCAACATCTTCGAGACCGGTACGGCGACGGTGTCGTCCACCATCGCGGCCCAGTTCGGTGAGGCGACCGGCATCCAGCTCAAGGCGCTGCTGACGGCCGGCTTCGTGCTCTTCGTGATCACCCTGGTGGTCAACACCCTGGCGGCGATCGTGGTCAACCGCAGCCGGTCCGGAAACGAGACGTCATGACGACGGTGCTCGACCGAGACGACGCTCCCGTGGCGGAGGCGCCACGCACCTTCATCCCGACCCGACGTTCCGACGACGACGTGCCCCTGCCACGTACGTCGCTCGGCGTCCTGCCGCTGGAGAACCGCTTCCTCACGTGGGGCGCCCGCGTCGCCGCCCTCGGGCTCGCCTGGGTGATCGTCGACCGACTGCTGCCCGTCCACGGCCTGGGCTGGTTCGTCGTGATCGCCCTCCTGTGCAACGTCGTGCTGCTCGGCGTCGGCACCCTCACCATCGACAGCCCGATCGCCATGACCGACCGGGTCGTGCAGTGGGTCGTCTCCACGGCCGCGACAGTCGTCTTCCTCGCGCTCCTGACCGTGCTCTTCTTCATCTTCAAGCGCGGGTGGGCCGCCCTGCACTACTGGAACTTCGTCACCCAGACGATGCACCAGACGCTGCCCGACGCGCCCTACAACCAGGGCGGCGTGCTGAACTCCATCGTCGGCACCCTGATCGAGATCGGGATCGCGGTGGCGATCACGCTGCCGCTCGGTGTGGCCACGGCGGTCTACATGAACGAGGTGGGCGGCGGCTTCGCCCGGATGATCCGCACCGTGGTCGAGGCGATGACCGCGCTGCCGTCGATCGTGGCCGGCCTGTTCATCTACTCCTTCTGGATCATCCTTCTGCACGAGCCGCGCTCCGGCTTCGCCGGCGCGCTCGCGATCAGCGTGATGATGCTTCCGATCATCGCCCGCGCCTCCGACGTGGTGCTCCGCGTCGTACCCGGAAGCCTGCGCGAGGCCTCCTTGGGACTGGGCGCGAGCCGGTGGCGGACGATCTGGCACGTCGTGCTGCCGACCGCACGACCGGGCCTTGCCACGGCGCTGATCCTGGCGGTCGCGCGCGGCATCGGCGAGACCTCCCCGGTGCTGATCGCGTCGGGATACGCGACGTTCATGGTCACGCACCCGTTCCACGGCGTGATGAGCTCGCTGCCGCTCTCCGTCTACAACAGCGTCATCGCGCCGGAGCCCCAGGCGGTGACCCGCGGATACGCGACGGCCGCGGTGCTGATGATCCTGGTGCTGACCCTCTTCGTGATCGCGCGCCTCCTGGCCCGTGAGCCGTCCCCGAAGCCGTCGCTGTGGCGTCGCATCCGGCGGTCGTTCTCGCCTGTCCGTCGCCCGGCCGCTGCCACCTCCGCCCTGCCATCGATCATGACCGAGGAATCCGAGTGAAGCCGCGTATGCCCCGTCCCGGCGTCCTCCGGACGGCCGCCATCATCAGCGCCCTCGCCGTGGTGACTCTCTTCGCCACGGCGCCGTCGGGTGCCGCCACCGAGTACGCCGAGATCGAGGGATCCGGTTCGACGTGGGCGTACGGGATCATTGCGCCCTGGATCGCGCAGGTCCAGGCGGCGTACGGGATGCAGATCACGTTCAACCAGTCGGGCTCGTCCCAGGGCCGCAAGGACTTCGCCAACGGCGTCACCGACTTCAGCGACTCCGACATCCCCTACCAGGGCGTGGACCCGACGACCGGGCAGACGGACGCGAGCAGCCGGCGCTACGCGTACCTGCCGGTGGTCTCCGGAGGCACCGCCTTCACCTACCACGTCACCGTCGGAGGCCATCTGGTCACCAACCTGCGCCTGTCCGGCCAGACGATCGCCAAGATCTTCACCAACAAGATCACCAACTGGAACGACCCCGAGATCACCAGGGAGAACGGCGGCCATGCGCTGCCGTCGGAGGCGATCAAGCCGGTGGTCCGCTCGGACGGCTCGGGTGCGACCGCGCAGTTCACGCTGTGGATGGACAAGCAGTACCCGTCGATCTGGCGGCCGTTCAACGGTGGCCACGCCGGGCTGACCTCCATCTACCCCCGTCAGGGCAACCAGATCGCCGTGGCCCAGGACGCCGGGATCATGAACACCATCAAGGGCTCCGGCGGCGAGGGCGAGATCGGCTACACCGAGTACTCCTACCCGCTGCAGGCGCACTATCCGGTGGTCTACGTCGAGAACCGCGCGAACTACTACGTCCAGCCCAACCAGTACAACGTCGCGGTCGCGCTCACCCAGGCCCGCATCGTCGGCTGCAGCAAGGGCGGCGCGTGCAGCCCGCACGGGATCCCCGCGAACAGCTATCTGACCCAGAACCTCGACGGTGTCTACACCTACAAGGACCCGAGGACGTACCCGCTGTCGTCGTACTCGTACATGATCATCCCGACCAGCAGGAGCGACCAGCGGATGACGGTGCCGAAACGGCAGACGCTGGCGGACTTCCTGAGCTACGACCTGTGCACAGGGCAGCGGCTGGCCGGTCCGTACGGCTACTCGCCGTTGCCGCTCAACCTGGTGAAGGCCGCGTTCGGCCAGCTCGAGAAGCTCGGCCCGAATGCCGAGGGCGGCGCCGTCTCCGGGGTGCACATCAAGAACCCGTCGGCCAACCTGGCGCAGTGCAACAACCCGACCTTCGTGAAGGGCAACCTCGCGGCGAACCATCTGGCGCAGATCGCGCCGATGCCGCTGGCGTGCCAGAAGGCGACGAGCCAGCCGTGCGGCGACGGCACCGTGCCGCCCGGCACCAACGGCAACGACCCCAACGGCCAGAACGGCACCAACCCGAACGGCACGACGCCCAGCGGCACCAACCCCAACGGCACGACCCCCAGCGGGACCAACCCCACCGGCACCAACAGCGGCGGTCCGAGCGGCAACACGGGCCCCACGTCGAGCGACGGGACGACTGCGCCGGGCGGAAACACGCCGACGACCGGTGACGGCACCACACCCGTCAACGGCACCACCAACAGTGACGGCACCACGACGGAGGCCGCCACGACGCCGGCCGCGACGGAGATCCCGGCCAACCGGAGCACCGACAATGCGGTCTGGGGCTGGACCGCCGTCCTCGAGCTCCTCGCGATCGTGCTGCTCCCAGGCCTGTACGTCGCGTGGTTGCGTCGGCACAGGAGTGCCCGATGAACCGCTTCGGCAGAGCCTCGGCACTGCTGGCTCTCCTGGCGTTCGCCGGCGCGGCGATGGTGGCCGTGCTCCCCCCGCCGACAGCCTCTGCTTCGCAGGGCTGCCAAGCGTCGTACGGCGGTTCCTCGAAGGGAGACTCCTGGAGCGCGACCGAACCCCTGCAACGCACGTTCTTCGACGCCGGCGGGGAGACCAGCACCAGCAACTGCTTCCGACTGTCGGTCGACAAGCACACCGACCTGCAGGACCACGAGCGGATCACGGTGAGGTGGTCGGGAGCCCACGTGACAGCGGGCCGGTCGATCAACCCGTACGGCGAGACCGGTCTCCCCCAGGAGTATCCGGTGCTGCTGATGGAGTGCCGCGGGGTCGACCCCAAGGACTACAAGAGCGGCACCGTTCCGTCCGGCGCCGAGCAGGTCTCAGCGGACACCTGTTGGACCAACACCTACGTCCAGCGCTCGAGCTCGGCGATCCCAGGTCAGGGGATCTGGGAGCAGGACGCGTCCAACGGTGACAACACCGACCACATCCAGGGGCTCGACCCCTCGAAGATCCCCACCACCTGCAACGTGAACGCCTCGTTCGACTACGCCATCACGCCATTCGTCGCTGCCGACGGCAAGGTGTATCCCGGTTGCTCCGCGCAGGCGATGCCACCCGAGGCCACCGTCAACTCGGTGAGCATCCCGAACGAGGTCTATGCGTTCACCAACACCGACGGCACCGGCACCTTCCCGTTCGAGGTGCGGACCGCGCTGGAGAACCAGTCGCTGGGCTGCTCGTCCAAGGTGCCCTGCACGCTCGAGGTCATCCCGATCGACGGCATCAACTGCGACAACCGGGACCCCAACGCCGCGTGCAACCAGACCGGTGGCCTGCCGCCGGGCGGAGTGAACCCCGGCATCGCGCCCCAAGACGCGGTCGCACCTGCGTTCTGGTTCTCGGCGTCGAACTGGGACCGCCGTGTCCCGGTGCCGCTGAGCTTCTCGCCGCCACCGACCGTGTGCACGATCGCCCGCGCGGGCAAGCCGGTGCCGTTCTACGGCTCGGAGCTGCTCGACCAGGCCGCGCTGCAGTGGATCCCGGCGTACTGCCTGAACAGGAACCGGTTCAACTGGCAGGACAACGTCATGCCGGACGACGCGGCGTTCGCCCTGATGCAGAGCCGTCAGGCGGCCGCGGCCGAGGTCTCCGCCCGAGGGGCCGACGACAGCGGCATCGGGTACGCGCCGACTGCTGCGACCGGGTGGGCGATCGCTTTCGACATCGACAAGCCGAACAATGCCGGGCAGCAGGTGTCGATCAAGCTCAACGCGCTGCTCCTCGCCAAGCTGCTCACCGAGTCGTATCCCGGCTCGACGGCAGTCGCGGCGGCTCATCCCGGCTTCTCCCACAACCCCCTCTCTCTGAATCTGGACCCCGACTTCTACAAGCTCAACCCGGGCCTGGACACCTCGCGCTGGTCGGAGGCAGCCGCGACGCTGCTCGCGACCTCGACCAGCTCGCACGTGATGAACCAGCTGACCTCCTACATCGCCGCCGACCCGAAGGCGATGGCCTTCATCGACGGGAAGCCGGAGCACGACGGTCCGTACTCGATGCGAGTGAACCCGGCGTACGAGGGCATGAAGCTGCCGGTGGACACGTGGCCGCAGCTGGACACGTGGCAGAACACGAAGACCAGCAACCCGTGCCTGCTCGCCCAGGGCGCCAAGACGATGCCGCCGTACATGCCGTTGATCGCGAACCCGATGACGGGCATGCAGCTGGTCGCGCAGGCGCTGCTGTTCAACTGGCCGAACGTCGAGACCGCGTGCGCTGGCGCGGGCACCCAGAATGACCCGTACCAGCTGAGTCGGGTGGCACCGCAGGGCATGGGGAGCCGGTTCATGCTCGGCCTGGTGACGCTGGGCGACGCCGAGCGTTACGGCCTGACCACCGCGAAGCTCCAAGCAGCCCCGGGGCACTACGTGGCGGCCGACAGCGCCGGGATCACGGCGGCACTGGCCCTGGCCAACCCGACCACGAAGATGCGGCCGTTCGACCTGACGCAGGCCGAGATCCGCAGGTCGAAGAAGGCGTACCCGGGGTCGATGCTCGTCTACACCGCGGCGAAGACGTACGGCCTCTCGCCCAGCACGGCTCAGCACGTCGCGCAGTTCATCCGGGTCTCGTCGACCGAGGGACAGATGCCGGGCCGGGGCAACGGGCGGCTGGCTGCCGGCTATGTCCCGATCAGGAACGCCGGTGTGACCAGGGCCCTCTATTTGCAGGCGCAGCAGGTCGCCAGGGCGGTCGCGGCCCAGAAGGCGCCGCCGACGTCGGGCCAGAACCCGCCGGGCTCTCCGCCGGGCTCCCCGCCGGGCCAGAGCCCACCGGGCCAGGCCCCGCCAGGGCAGACCCCGTCGAGCGCCCCGACA
>JAFMQY010000294.1 GCA_017354415.1 Nocardioides sp. | reverse complement strand
CGTTACGGCGGCCATAGCGGCAGGGAAACACCCGGACCCATCCCGAACCCGGAAGTTAAGCCAGCCAGCGCCAATGGTACTGCACCCGACAGGATGTGGGAGAGTAGGACGCCGCCGAACATTCTTTGGTAGAAGGGGCCACCGTTCACGGTGGCCCCTTCTCCGCACTTACGGGCCGTGCACGCGCCGCATTTCATCCACGGCGGCCGTTGCGGGATGGCTCTTCCACAGGGCCGGGTCAGCGGCGTCGGCCGTCGTCGGTGGTCACCTCGAGGCTGCAGCTCAGGAGGTGATGCGCATGGAAGCGCAGGAGACTCGGACTGACGAGCTGAACGAGGTGACATTGGTCGGCCGGCTGTCGCAGCCTGCCGAGGAGCAGGTGCTGCCGAGCGGTTCGGCGCTGTGGAAGTTCCGGGTGATCGTCGGGCGGCCGCCGTCGCCAGCCTCGCGGGTCACCGTCGACGCCCTGGACTGCGTGGTGTGGGCGAAGCGGCCGGCTCGTTCGGTGGCCGGGTGGCGGACCGGAGACCTGGTCGAGGTGAAAGGAAGCCTGCGGCGACGGTTCTTCTCCCCGAGTGGTGGGGGACGGGTGTCGCGGTGCGAGGTGGAGGTTGCCACCGCTCGGCTCATCCGTCGAGCAGACGGATGAAGGTGCCCAGGCTCGGCTTCGGCTGGAAGGACGTCGCCTTCTCGGGCAGTAGCCCGCCCGTGCGGACGACGTCCATGACCAGGTCGAGGTCGACGGCCGGCAGAAGCGCGGCGGTGACCCGTCCGGGCCGCGTCTGCTCGAGCGCCACGGCCACAGAATGCGCGAAGGTGACCCGGGATGGGCGACGGGTGAGCCTGTCGAGCAGGACCCCATCGACGTGCTGGACCATGGCTGTCCCCTCGGGCAGCGGCATCTTCACCGTGGCCCAGACCGCGCCGTCGGTGAGCACCATCGTGTCCGGCGCCAGGGCGGCGACGGCCTCGGGCTCGTCGATGGTCGACACCTGTGCTCCGCCCGACGCTGCGGCCTCGAGCAGGTCGGGCACCCGAGTGCCGTGTAGGAGTCGGTGGATCGCCCCGAGGAAGAGCGGAGTCTCGTCCTGGTCGATGACCATGGCCAGACCGGTCCGGTGCCCTGAGGTGGGTTCCTTGGCCTGCAGCGCGACGTACGCCGCATATCGGTGGTGCCCGTCGGCCACCAGCAGACGCGCGTCCGCGAGTTCCTCGTCGACGATTCGCCGAGCGTCCGGGTCGGTGATCGCCCAGATCCGGTGCTGCTGGCCGGAGTGGTCGACGAACTCCCGGTGGGGTGACTCGGTGCGCACCTTGCGGCTCACCTCGCGGATCGTCTCCGGTCCACGGTGCGCGAGCAGGATCGGCGCAGGGTTGAGGCGCATGGTGCCCATCCTCGTCGCCAGCTCGCTCACCTGGCGCGGGTGCACTCCCTCATGGGGAAACACCTGGCGCTGCGCGGGTGTGGTCGCCGGCTTCGAGACATCGAGGCAGCCGACCAGTCCGCGGACGGTCAGTCCCGAGTCGGTGTACTCATGAAGATAGAGCGCAGGGTCGGTGTCCCGGGTCGCGAGGCCGCGGCGGACCCACGTCTCCAGCCGCTGCGGAACCCCGCGGTAGGGTCGCGCGAAGGCCCGCGCGGACGCCGGATCACCCACTCGCCTCGCAGCCAGCGTCAGCGCCCGGAACGGCGCCAGCTGGAGTGGGCCGGCGACGTACGGCGGTGCCGTGGGGAGACCGGACTCCATCGGTGCATCGTAGGGGTAACGACCAAGGAGCAAGACGGTGTCCGGAACGCCCGAGGAAAGCCTGGCGGCCTCGTACGACCTGCTGATGTTCGACCTCGACGGGGTGGTCTACGTCGACGGCCGCGCGGTCGAGCACGCCGCGGTGAGCATCGCCGAGGCGCGGCGCGAAGGTGCCCACGTCGCCTTCATCACCAACAACGCGTCCCGGACCCCCGCGCAGGTGGCAAGCAACCTGAAAGAGCTGGGCGTGGCCGCCGAGCCGGGGGATGTCGTGACCTCCTCCCAGGCCGCGGCGCGGCTGCTTCGGGAGGCACACGGCGAGGGGGCGCCGATCGCCTGCCTGGGCGCAGAGGGGCTCATCACCGCATTGCGGGAGGCGGGGCTGGAGCCGGTAAAGGTGGGGGACGACCGTGCGGTCGCGATCGTCTCGGGCTACGCACCGGATCTCCGGTGGCGCATCATCATGCGGGCCGCGACCCTCATCCGCAACGGGCTGCCGTGGACAGCCACCAACACCGACCTCACCCTGCCGACCGACGATGGCCTGGCGCCCGGCCACGGCCTGCTGGTGCGCCTGATCAGCGAGTTCGCCGAGGTGAGTCCCGTGGTGGCGGGCAAGCCGCAACGGCCCCTCCTCGACGAGACGCGACGGCGCGTCGAGGGCGAGCGTCCACTGATGGTGGGCGACCGCCTCGACACCGACATCGCGGGGGCGCATGCGGCAGAGACCGACTCGCTGCTGGTGATGACCGGAGTCACCTCGCTCGCCGACCTGGTCGCCGCGACCGAGGACGAGCGCCCGACGTGGGTCGGTCACGACCTGACGGCGCTGGGTCGACCTGGGGTAACCGTGGAGGAGCGGGAGGGTCGCCGGCACGCGGGCGGGTGGTCTGCTCGGGTCGAGGACGGCCGGGTGGACGTGGACGGATCGGGCAGTGCGGACGCCTGGTGGACCGTCGTCGCGGCGGCGGGGTGGGCGCAGCTGGACGCAACCGGCGACGCGCCCGACGTCTCGGGGTTGACTGCGCCGGAGGGCGGGGGAGCATCGGGGTAGCCTGCGGCCATGACCGATCACGTGCCGTCACCTGGGCAGGAGGAGACCGTGAGGGAGCCTGCGACGGGCCTCGTGGCCGAGGGCCACGTGACCGACGGAGACGGTTCCTTCGGCGACGCGGGGACGACGCTCGAGCCCACTCGGAGCGGGGAGCCGGCCGTGGACGAGATCCTGGCGGAGATCGAAGGGCTGGACGACGTACCCCTGGAGCAGCACCTGGCGACCTTCGAGCGCGCCCACGACGTGCTTCGCTCCGCCCTCGACGCCGAGCCGGGCGACCCGGCCTGACGGTGTCGCCGCGGCGCCTTCGGCTCGACGCCGAGCTCGTACGCCGGGGCCTGGCCCGCTCGCGGGACCACGCCGCCGAGCTGATCG
>JAFMQY010000176.1 GCA_017354415.1 Nocardioides sp. | reverse complement strand
CCCGTTCCGCGTCCGGGGTGCGCAGAATGGCGCATGGACGCGGAGGAGTGGAACGAGCGGTACCGGGAGAGCGAGCTGGTGTGGTCGGCGGGCCCCAACCAGTTCGTCGAGGCCGAGATCGATGGCCTGCCGCCGGGCCGCGCGGTCGACCTCGCCGCGGGCGAGGGACGCAATGCGATCTGGTTGGCCCGTCAGGGCTGGCGGGTCACTGCCGTCGATTTCGCCCAGGCCGGCATCGACAAGGGCCGCACTCTCGCCGGCGAGCTGGACATCGACTGGGTGTGCGCGGACGTCACGACCTGGACCCACGAGCCGGCGTTCGACCTCTGCCTGCTCGCCTACCTACAGCTCCCTGAGGCCGAGCGCCGCGCCGCTGTCCGGCACGGCTACGCGTCACTCCGGGTCGGCGGCACCTTCCTCCTGATCGCCCACGACTCCACCAACCTGACCGAGGGCACCGGCGGGCCGCCGTACCCCGAGGTGCTGATGACCGCGGAGGACGTGCTGCGGGACCTCGGCGGGGAGACGTTCGAGGTGCAGCGCGCCGAACGCGTCGCGCGCGAGGTCGCGCAGCCCGAGGGCGGCACCAGCACGGCGTACGACGCGCTGGTCCGGGTCGTCCGCCGGGCGTAGGGCAGGCGCCGGCGTCAGCGGTCCTTCTCGACCGTGGTCGGGGGCTGCTCCGACCCTTCGTCGGCAGCACGCTTCTCGTCGTACACGCCGGCGCTGTCGGCCGCGTCCACCTTCTTCAGCTGCTTGGTGAAGCTGCGGAGCAGGAAGAACACGGCGACCGCGAGCAGGATGAAGACGGCCAGGGCCACCCACCCGGCCTTGACGTCGTTCTCGCTCGGCACCGGGTCGGAGGCGACGGCCTGGAGGACGACGGACAGCATGCGTCCAGTGTCTCAGGCGGGTGCCCGGTCAGCGACGCGGACCCCCGCGAACAGGTCGTCCTCCGGCAGCTCGGTCTCGACATGGCTCTTGACCAGTTCGTAGTCCTCGGTCGGCCACACCTGCTGCTGGATCTCGCGCGGGACCGCGAACCAGTGGCCGTCGGGGTCGATCTGGGTGGCGTGCGCCAGCAGCGCCTGGTCGCGGACACCGAAGTACTCCGCGCACGGGACCCGGGTGGTCAGCCGCTTGTCCCAGCTCTCGTCGCGGTCCCACTTCTCGAGCCGCTCGGCGTACGGCGACTCGAGGCCGTGCTCGAGCATCGCGTCGTGGGTGGCCTTGATCTTCGCGTAGCTCCAACCGTGGTGGTAGTAGAGCTTGAGCGGCTGCCACGGAGGCCCGGCCTCCGGGAACCGCTCGGGGTCGCCGGCCGCGTCGAACGCGGGCAGGGTCACCTGGTGGCACCGGATGTGGTCGGGGTGGGGGTAGCCACCCTTCTCGTCGTACGTCGTGACGACATGGGGTCGGAAGTCGCGCATCAACCGAACGAGCCGCTCCGTCGCCTCCTCGAGCGGCACGAGCGCAAAGCAGCCCTCGGGCAAGGGCGGGGGCGGGTCACCCTCGGGCCAGCCGGAGTCGACGAAGCCGAGCCAGTCCTGGCGGATGCCGAGGATGTCGCGGGCGCGCTCCATCTCCTGGCGGCGAACCTCGGTGATGTTCGCCGCGATGTCCGGTCGGTTCATCTTCGGGTTCAGGATCGAGCCGCGCTCGCCGCCGGTGCAGGTGACCACGTGGACGTCGACGCCCTCGGCGACGTACTTGGCGGTGGTGGCCGCCCCTTTGCTCGACTCGTCGTCAGGGTGGGCGTGGACGTGCATGAGCCGGAGGCCGGTGCCCGGGCGGCTCGGGCTCCCGGCGGGGTCCAGGGACATGGGCGTAAGCCTAGGTGGGACCATCGACGTCGTGGACCCGACCCTGACCGAGCGGTACGCCGCGCCGCCGGCGTGGCGGCGGCCGGTCACAGTCGCCGGCGTGGTCGTCGTGGCGCTCGTGGCGCTGGGCTGGCTGGCCTGGGCGACGTTCGTGCATGCCACGCCGAAGGTCCAGTCGGAGCTGGTGAGCTTCCATGTGGTCGACGCCCACGCGGTGACCGCGCGGGTGGACGTAGGGATCACCTCGGGCACCACCCACCCCACGTGCACCGTGCAGGCTCTCGCCAGTGACCACTCGATCGTCGGGGAGCTCACGTTCGTCCCGCACTCCGGGACCAACGTGGTGACCGTGCGCACCGAACGGGGGGCCACGGCGGTCGACGTACCCGGGTGCATCGCGGACGGTCAGGACCAACCCCGGTAGGAGCACCTCGCGAACGTGCTGGCGTCGGTCTCGCCGGGTCGCTGCGTCCTCGCTCGTGTGGGTTTGCCTCGCCGTTCTTGGTAGACTCTCCGCTTCTGGCCGCGCCACGACGACGCAACCAGCACGACATCTGTGGCGCAGCAACCCTGCACCGACACGACTGAGACGCTCCCACGCGTCCCTAGGAGAGTTTCGCATGATCTGGCTGACCCAGCAGACCTTCGACCGGCTGAACGCCGAGCTCGAGGAACGCCGCGGACCGCTCCGCGCCGAGATCGTCGAGCGCATCAGTTCGTCGCGCGACGAGGGTGACCTGAAGGAGAACGGCGGCTACCACGCTGCCAAGGACGAACAGGGCACCAACGAGGGTCGGATCCGCCAGTTGGAGGAGCTGCTCAAGGACTCCACCACCGAGCCTTCGGCCGACGACCAGACCGTCTCCGCGGGCAAGGTCGTCACCTACCGGTACAACGGTGACGACGAGGACGAGTCGTTCCTGCTCGGTGCCCGCGAGATCGCCGAGGACCACACGGAGATCGAGGTCTACTCCCCGCAGTCGCCACTCGGCGCGGCTCTCGAGGGCCACAAGGCCGGCGAGACGGTCGACTTCGAGCAGCCCAACGGCCGGACCGCCAAGATCTCGATCGTCAGCGCGGTGCCGTTCAGCGGCTGAGCGAGGACGTCCTGACCCGGCGGCGCCGGGGCAGGACGACCGAAGCGAACGCTGCAGCGCGCTTGCGCAAGGCGGCTTGACACCGACCCTCACTCGAAGATCCGGTAGCCGCGCTCCCGGAGGCGGGCCAGCACCAGCTCGGCGTGCGCCTCGCCGCGGGTCTCGAGCTGCAGGTGGACCTCGACCTCGTCGAGCGAGAGGTCGGCGTCGATCCGGGCGTGGGCGACCTCGATCACGTTGGCGCCGGCTTCGCCGAGCTCCGAGAGGAGCCTGGCCAGCCCGCCGGGCCGGTCGGGGATCCGGAGCCGCAGGTTGAGGTAACGGCCGGCGGCGGCCATACCGTGCTGGATCACCTTGCCGAGCAGCAGCGGGTCGATGTTCCCGCCTGAGAGCACGCCCACGGTGGGCGTCGAGAACCGGCCCGGGTCGTCCAGGATCGCCGCCACGGCGGCTGCTCCGGCCGGCTCGACGACCATCTTGGCCCGCTCCAGGGTCGCCAGCACCGCCCGTGACAGGGACGCCTCCGAGACGGTGAGGATCTCGTCGACGTAGTCGCGCACCAGATCGAAGGTCACCTGTCCCGGCAGGCCGACCGCGATGCCGTCGGCCATCGTGGTCATCGACTCCAGCGGCACCGGGTGACCGGCCCGCAGCGAGCCGGGGTAGGCCGCGGCGCCCTCGGCCTGGACGCCGATCACGTGGATCGCGGGGCGCTTCGACTTGACCGCCAAGGCGACCCCCGCCAGCAGACCGCCCCCTCCGCAGGGCACGACCACGGTTTCCACTTCCGGCGCCTGCTCGAGGATCTCCAGACCGACCGTGCCCTGGCCGGCGACGACGTCGACGTTGTCGAAGGGGTGGATCAGGATCGCGCCCGTCTGCTCGTGGAACGCCCGGGCCTCGGCGAGGGCGTCCTCGAGGTAGCGGCCGTGGAACACCACGTCGGCGCCGTACCCGCGGGTCGCCTTCTCCTTCGGGATCGGCGCGCCCTCGGGCATGAACACGGTGGCCTTGATGCCGAGGGCCTGGGCAGCCAGGGCCACGCCTTGCGCGTGGTTGCCCGCCGAGGCGGCGACGACGCCGCGCGCCCGCTCCTCCTCGGAGAGATGGGACATCCGGGTGTAGGCGCCGCGCACCTTGAACGACCCGGTGCGCTGGAGGTTCTCACACTTGAGTCTCACCGAGCTGCCCGTGAGGGCGGACAGCCAGCGCGACTCCTCCATGGGGGTGCTGACGGCGATGCCTCTGATCAGCTCCGCGGCCTCCTCGATGGCCTCGATCGACACCTGCCCCGCGTCAGTCATCCTGCTCCTCGCCTTCGCCGTCGCCTTCGCCGCCTTTCCGCCCGGGCGAGTCATGCCGGTCGGCCACCTCCGCGTCATCGGTGTCGCCGACCGCCCCCTCGTCACCGTCACCGGGCGCTTCGATGTCGGTCTGCTGCCCGGTGTCCTCGTCGTCGCGCCGCCGCGCGTCCTCCGGATCCTCGCCGACCTCGGTGTCCGCCGCGAGGTGCTGGACGACGGCGTTCGCGGCCGCCGCGAACGGCACCGCCACGAGAGCACCGGCGATGCCGGCGACCAGGATGCCGGCCGCGATCGCGACGATGATGCCCAGCGGGTGGATCGCCACGAAGCGGCCCATCAGGAACGGCTGCAGCACGTGGCTCTCGATCTGCTGCACGAGGACGACGGCGCCCAGCATGAGCAGCGCGACCACGATGCCGTGGTCGACGAAGGCCACCAGTACGGCGACCGTCCCGGCGACGAATGCGCCCACGATGGGCACGAACGCGCCGAGGAACACCAGCACGCCGATCGCGAAGACGAACTGCACCTGCAGGATCGACGCCGCGATCATCACACCGACCGCGTCGGTGATCGCGACGAGCACGGTCGCCCGCACGAACTGGGTGAGCGAGATCCAGGCGACCCGGCCGGAGCTGTCGACGCGCGAGCGGGCCGCGCGCGGCGCGATCCGCACCGCCCAGGCCCAGATGCGATCGCCGTCTGCGAGGAAGAAGTACGTCGAGAACAGCACCAGGAACAGCCCGGCCACGATGTGTCCCAACGCCGTCCCCACGTGGGTGGCCTGGCTCAGCACCTGGCCGGTCCTGGCCCGCTCCGCGAGGTTGTCCTGGGCATTCTGGATGTAGGTGCTGATCTGGTTGTCGGACAGGTGGAGCGGTCCGGTCTTCAGCCAGTGCCGGACGTCGCCGAGTCCCGAGGAGACCGAGGCGGCGAGGTCGTTGGCGCCGCTCGCAACCTGCTGACCCGCCAGCGCCAGCATCGCGCCCACGAGGAGCAGGATCCCGAGGACGACGATGAAGGAGCCGAAGGCACGGCGGATGTGGATGCGCTCGAGGAGGTCGACCACGGGCGACGCCAGAGCCGTGACCAGCAAGGCGACCACGATCGGGATCGTGAGCTCGGCGAAGAACTGCACGCCGCGGAACAGGACGTACGTCACGATCCCGATCACGATCAACCGCCACGCCCAGGCGGCGGCCAGGTCGAGCGCCCACGGCACCTGCGCCCGGGAGAAGTTGGAAGGGCCGGTGGCCGTGACCGGTGCCGCTTCGGGCTGTCGCTGCTCGCGCAGGTGGCTCCACTGGTGCGCCAGGCGCTCGGTGAACCGCTCCCCTCCCCGGCCCGGGAGGTCCCCGGACGGCGGCGCAGGTTCGGTGCTCACGGTGTCAACCTACGCGACCCGATACGTCGGCGAGCCGGGCCAGGAGCAGTCTGGCCGCTTCCGGGTGATGTGTCGCCAGCAGCCCGGCCGCGGCGAGGATGTAGTCGACGTCGACGGTGATCCGCGGGTGCCGCGGCAGTTGCCAGCCCCCGTCGACCTCACCCACGCTTCCGGCGAAGATCCGATCGGCCACCCCCGGCCGGCCGTGGCGAAGCACGCCGCCGGACCCGACCACCAAGCCCACCTCGCGCAGGTCCTTGCCGCTGCGCTCGACCACGCGACCCTCGGGGCTGACCACGACCTTGCTCCGGCCGGCGTGCCGGCGCAGCGCCAGGCCGACGGCCTCGCGTGCGAGCTCCTCGTCGAGATCTCGCTCGGTGTCGTCGTCGGGCACGAAGCCCACGTCGTCCCGTCGTCGCTGGGCAGCCTCGAGCAGGTCCGCGCGACCGACCGCTTCGGCGGTCGTGACCGCGGACCATCGCAACCCGAGGTCGCCCTCGACGGTGCGGGTGACCCGGGTGGTCGCCACGACCTCACGGCTCAGTCCTGCATCCTCCGGGTCGAGCTCGACGACACTGTGAACGTCGGTGGTCGCACCACCGACGTCGACGACGACGGTGTCCCCGGCGACCTCCGCCAGCAGCTCGACGCCGGTGAGGACGACGTCCGGGGTCGCGCCCTGGACCATGGCGAGGAAGGCGTCCCTCGTGCTCAGGTGCTTGCCGCCGATCACGTGTGAGAGGAAGAGCTCCCGGATCGCGGTGCGCGCCCCCTCGGGCGCCAGGACCCCGATCCTGGGCACGATGTTGGGCGCGACCACCAGGGGGTGGTGGGCCAGGATGGCGGCGACGTCGGCCTGGGCGTCGGAGTCGCCGGCGACCACCACGGGACCGGCCCAGACCGGAGCCAGCGCCCGCGCACAGGCGAGGATCGGCTCGGGATTGCCGCCGTCGGTTCCGCCGGTGAGGAGGACGACGTCGGGCTCGCTCGCCCGGATGCTCGTCAGGTCGTCGCCCCGGCCGGCCGCGAAGACCGCCACCACCTTGCCACCGCTCGACAGTGCAACCCGGCGTCCGGCCTCGGCGGTGACCAGCTCCTCGTTGCCGACCACCGCTATCCGCAGCCCTCCCCCGGCGCTCGAGCAGGCCAGGGTCGGGGCGTCGCCGGCCCGCGGGTCCTGCTCGGCCAGCTCGCGCACGCACGCGTCGTACCCGTCGAGGACGTCGGTCTCGATCGTGGTCCGGTGCTGTGCCGCCGCCGCGATCCGGCCCTCGGAGAGCACGATCAGAGACGCCTTGGTGAAGGTCGAGCCGAAGTCGACGCAGATGGCGGTGTCGGGTGCGGGTGGTTTCGAGACAGGCGCCAGAGCGCCTTCCTCAACCACCGGAGGTTCCTCAACCACCGGAGGTTCCTCAACCACCGGACAGCGCTCGGTCGAGGTCCGCGAGGAGGTCGTCGGCGGTCTCGATGCCGACGCTGAGCCGGACCAGGTCGTCGGGGACCTCGAGCTCGGTACCGGCGACGCTCATGTGGGTCATCTGGCCGGGGTGCTCGATCAGGCTCTCCACGCCGCCCAGTGACTCCCCGAGCGTGAACACCTCGGCACGCGCACAGGTGTCGATCGCCGCCTGTGCGCCGTCGGCGTGCCGGAAGCTGACCATCCCCCCGAAGCGCTTCATCTGCCGCGCGGCTACGTCGTGGCCGGGATGCTCCGGCAGCCCGGGGTAGATCACCTGGGCGACTTTCGGATGACCCACCAGGAACTCGACGACCCGCTCGGCGTTGTCGCAGTGCCGGTCCATCCTGACCCCGAGCGTCTTCAGGCCGCGGTGCGTGAGGAAGCAGTCGAACGGACCGGGCACCGCGCCCATGGCGTTCTGGTGGAAGATGATCGCCTCGGCCAGGTCGAGGTCGCGCACCACGACCGCGCCGCCCACCACGTCGCTGTGGCCACCGACGTACTTGGTCGTCGAGTGCACCACGATGTCGGCGCCGAGGGCGAGCGGCTGCTGGAGGTACGGCGAGGCGAAGGTGTTGTCCACGACCAGCAGCGCACCCGCGTCGTGGGCGACTCCTGCCAGTGCCTGGATGTCGCCGATGGTGAGCAGGGGGTTCGTGGGCGTCTCCACCCATACGACGCGGGTCCGGCCCGGCCGGACCGCGGAACGCACCGCGGCCACGTCGGCCACCGACGCCGGTGTGTGCTCCAGTCCCCAGAGCCGCTCGACCTTGTCGAACAGCCGGAACGTCCCGCCGTACGCGTCGTCCGGGATCACCGCGTGGTCACCGGGCTTGGTGAGGGCCCGCAGGATCGTGTCCTCGGCGGCGAGACCGCTGGCGAAGGCGAACCCACGCTCGCCCTCCTCCAGCGCGGCAAGCGCGCCCTCGAGCGCGGTCCGCGTGGGGTTGGCGCTGCGGCTGTACTCGTACCCTCCGCGCAGGCCGCCGACGCCGTCCTGCTTGTAGGTGCTCGTGGCGTAGATCGGCGGGATCACCGCCCCCGTGGTCGGGTCGGGCTCGTAGCCGGCGTGGATCGCGCGGGTCTCGAACCCGGCCTTGTCGCGGTGCTCTTGGGTCACGGAATCACGGTAGTGGTGGTTTCGAGACGGTCGCGGAGCGACCTCCTCAACCACCGGAGGACCCTCGCGGAGCGACCTCCTCAACCACCGGGGGACCCTCGCGGAGCGACCTCCTC
>JAFMQY010000175.1 GCA_017354415.1 Nocardioides sp. | reverse complement strand
GCGCCGCGCTCGCCTCCGCCGGCGCGCTGCTCGCCCTGGTCGCGGGCCTGGGGAGGACCGGGCTGGCCATGGCGCGCGAGCGGGACCTCCCCGGCTGGTTCGATGCCGTACACCCGCGGTACCGGGTGCCGCACCGGGCCGAGCTCACCGTGGCCGCGATCGTCGTCGCACTGGTGCTGACCACGGACCTCCGCGGGGCGATCGGCTTCTCGTCGTTCGGGGTCCTGCTGTACTACTTCGTCGCCAACGCCGCGGCGTACCGCCAGTCGACGACCCAGCGCCGCTTCCCCCGCTGGCTCCAGATGCTCGGCGTGGTCGGCTGCCTGGTCCTGGTCGCGACCCTGCCGTGGGAAGCCGTCGTCGCCGGCCTCGCGGTGTTCGCCATCGGCATCGCCATCCGCGCCCTCCGCCTTCGCCTGGCCGGTTGAGCAGCGGCTCAGCTCCTGGGGTGGTTTCACTAGGGTGGCGGCCGTGGACGTGCTCGTGATCGGCACAGGTGGGCGAGAGCATGCGTTGGTCCGTGCACTCGCGCATGACTCCGGTGTCGGGACGGTGTACGCCGCTCCCGGCAACCCCGGCATGAGCGCCTCGGCGACTCTCCGTGACGTGGACGCGCTGGACGGGTCAGCGGTCGCCGCGCTCGCCCGCGAGCTCGGGGTGGGGCTGGTGGTGATCGGACCCGAGGCGCCCCTGGTGGCGGGTGTCGGCGACAGCGTGCGCGCGGCGGGCATCGCGTGCTTCGGCCCGACGGCGGCAGCTGCCCGTCTCGAGGGCTCCAAGGCCTTCGCCAAGGAGGTGATGGCCGCGGCCGGCGTTCCGACCGCCTCGTCCCGCGTCTGCGAGACGCCGGACGAGGTCGCAGCCGCTCTCGACGCGTTCGGACCTCCCTACGTCGTCAAGGACGACGGGCTCGCAGCCGGAAAGGGTGTGGTGGTCACCGACGACCGGCAGCGGGCGGCCGACCACGCCGAAGCGTGCGACCGGGTCGTGGTCGAGGAGTACCTCGACGGCCCCGAGGTCAGCGTGTTCGCGCTCTGTGGCTGGAACGAGTCAGACGGTGTGACCGTGTACCCCCTCCAGCCGGCCCAGGACTTCAAGCGGATCCACGACGGCGACCAGGGGCCGAACACCGGCGGAATGGGTGCCTACACCCCGCTCGGATGGGCACCCGACGACCTCGTGGACGAGGTGCTCCACACCGTGCTGCGGCCCACGGTCGACGAGATGGCCCGGCGCGGTACGCCGTTCACCGGCCTGCTGTACGCCGGTCTGGCGCTCACCTCGCGGGGCGTTCGCGTGGTGGAGTTCAACGTCCGCTTCGGCGACCCCGAGACGCAGCCGCTGATGGCCCTCCTGGACTCCCCCCTCCTCCCGCTCCTCCTCGGCGCCGCGACGGGCAGCCTGGCCGACATTCCGCCCCCTGCGTGGAAACCGGGCGCCGCGGTGACCGTCGTGATGGCCTCGAAGGGGTATCCGGAAAGCTCCTCCCGCGGCGACGTCATCACTGGCGTCGACGGTTTCGACGGTCGCGATGGGGACGTCCAGGTGATCCACGCCGGGACCGCGATCGAGGACGGGCACCTCGTCACCGCTGGTGGGCGTGTCCTGGGCGTGACTGCCGTCGGCACGGACGTCAGTGACGCACGGTCAAAGGCGTATGACGGCATCGCGCGCATCTCCTTCCCCGGCGCCCAGTGGCGCACCGACATCGCGGCAGGCCGATGACCCACACCTCACCGGACGAGGCGGTCTCCGACGGCGGCGGCACCATGCGACGGCTGACCGAGCCGCCGACCGACGCAGCCCCACCGGCGTCCCGCGGTCGGTCTCGTACTTCCTCGATGAGGACGACGGCTCCTTCCAGGGCCATGACGTCAATCTCGAGCTCCCGCACGAGCGGCCCGCACGTGGCAACGCCGTACGCACACCCGCGACCTGACCCTCGATCTGTGGGTCGAGCACGACGGCCGCGTGTGACTCGCCAGTGACGCCGTTCCCTACGATGGGCGCGTGACCGTCCCCAACGTCCTCGCGGCGAGGTACGCGTCGCCCGACCTCGTGGCGATCTGGTCGCCGGAGCACAAGGTCGTGCTCGAGCGTCGCCTCTGGATCGCGGTGCTGACGGCCCAGCGTGACCTCGGCGTCGACGTGCCGGACGGCGTCGTCGAGGCCTACGAGAAGGTTGTCGACGAGGTGGACCTGGGGTCGATCGCCGCCCGCGAGCGGGTGACCCGGCACGACGTGAAGGCGCGGATCGAGGAGTTCGCAGCCCTCGCGGGTCACGAGCACATCCACAAGGGGATGACCTCGCGCGACCTGACCGAGAACGTCGAGCAGCTCCAGGTCCGCCAGTCGCTCGAGCTGCTCCGCGACCGCGCCGTGGCAGCGCTCGCGAGGCTGGCCCGGCTGGCGACGGAGCACGAGACGACGGTGATGGCCGGGCGTTCCCACAACGTAGCCGCGCAGGCGACCACGCTCGGGAAACGCTTCGCCACGATCGCTGACGAGCTGTTGGTCGCGGTCGAGCGGCTGGAGGAGCTCCTGGCCCGCTACCCGCTGCGCGGCATCAAGGGCCCGATGGGCACCGCCCAGGACATGCTCGACCTGCTCGGCGGCGACGAATACAGGCTGGCGGAGCTCGAGCGTCGGGTAGCGGGCCACCTCGGCTTCGACCGGGTGCTGGACAGCGTCGGCCAGGTTTACCCCCGCTCGGTCGACTTCGACGTGGTCGCCGCACTGGTCCAGCTCGTGAGCGCCCCGTCCAACCTGGCCACGACGATCCGGCTGATGGCCGGTCACGAGCTGGTCACCGAGGGCTTCGCGGAGGGCCAGGTCGGCTCATCGGCGATGCCCCACAAGATGAACACCCGCTCCTGCGAGCGGGTCAACGGCTTGGCCGTCGTGCTGCGCGGTCACCTCTCCATGGTCAGCGAGCTGGCCGGTGACCAGTGGAACGAGGGCGACGTCTCCGACTCGGTCGTACGCCGCGTCGCCTTGCCCGATGCGTTCTTCGCGGCCGACGGGTTGTTCCAGACCTTCCTCACCGTGCTCGGGGAGTTCGGTGCGTTCCCTGCGGTGATCCAGGGCGAGCTGGACCGTTACCTCCCCTTCTTGGCGACCACCAAGGTGCTGATGGCGGCGGTCCGGGCCGGCGTCGGCCGCGAGGCCGCTCACGAGGCGATCAAGGAGCATGCCGTCGCCGTCGCCCTCGAGATGCGCCAGGGACGGACCCGGAACGACCTCTTCGACCGGCTCGCGGCCGATCCCAGGCTCGGACTCGACCGGGCGGAGATCGCCACCTTGGTCAGCAACCCGATCGAGTTCACCGGAGCGGCGCGCCCGCAGACGCAGGCCGTCGTCCGCCGGGTCGAGGCGCTGGTCGCCCGCCACCCGGAAGCCGCGTCGTACGCCCCTGGCGCGATCCTCTGAGGGCCATGCCGTGAGGGCGGTGACGGTGAGAGTGACCGGCCGGGTCCAGGGCGTCTCCTTCCGGTGGTACGCCGTGCAGGAGGCGGACCGGCTCGGCGTCAGCGGGTGGGTCCGCAACGAGCCGGACGAGTCCGTCGCCCTGCACGTCGAGGGGGACGACACCGCGGTCGACGCGATGGTGGCCTGGTGCCGGCACGGCCCGTCGTACGCCGCCGTCCGCGACGTGGCGGTGTCCGAGGCAGCGCCGACCGGTGCCCGACGATTCGACATCAGGTACTGAGCGCCCCGGACCGCGGTCGGTAATCTCGGGACATGCTCCCCGCCGCCCTCACCATCGACGGCGCGACCCACCTCCACTCCGGCAAGGTCCGCGACCTCTACGAGCTCCCCGACGGCCGTCTGCTCATGGTCGCCAGCGACCGCATCTCGGCGTTCGACTTCGTCCTCGACACCACCATCCCGGACAAGGGCGCGATCCTCACCCGGATGTCGCTGTGGTGGTTCGAGGAGGTGGCCGACCTGGTGCCCCATCACGTGCTGTCGACCGACGTACCCGAGTCCGTGCGCGGCCGGGCGGTGATCTGCGAACGGCTCGAGATGTATCCGGTCGAGTGCGTCGCCCGTGGCTACCTGACCGGCTCGGGTCTCGTCGACTACCGCGCCACCGGAGAGGTGTGCGGCATCGCGCTGCCGGCCGGGCTCGAGGACGGCAGCCGGCTCCCCGAGCCGATCTTCACGCCGGCGACCAAGGGCGTGCTCGGAGAGCACGACGAGAACGTCTCGTACGACGCGATCGTCGCGACCGTGGGCGAGACGGTCGCCGCGCGCCTGCGCGAGCTGACCCTCAGGATCTACCGACGGGCCGAGGAGATCGCCCGTGCCCGCGGGATCATCCTCGCCGACACCAAGTTCGAGTTCGGCCACCGAGCCGACGGGACGCTCGTGCTCGCCGACGAGGTGCTCACTCCGGACTCGTCCCGCTTCTGGCCGGCCGACCAGTGGCAGCCCGGCCGCGCGCAGCCGTCGTACGACAAGCAGATCGTGCGCAACTGGCTGCTGTCGCCGGAGTCCGGCTGGGACAGGGACTCCGGTGACTCTCCGCCGTCCCTCCCGGACGACGTGGTCGCGCTGACCCGTGCCCGCTACCTGGAGGCGTACGAGACCTTGACCGGAGAGCGGTGGTGACCCGGACCTCTCGTGGCGCGTGCCGATCCAGGGGGTGGCGCGGATAAGCGACTTCGCACTCACCGTCGACCTCCCGCACCCGCCCGGGCCGCTGTTCCGTTTCCTGGCCGACCCCCGCAACAGACCGCTGTGGCAGTCCTCGCTGCGTGCGGTGACCGACGTCGACAACGGCGACCCGCGCCCCGGGATGCAGTGGCGAGACGTCACCAGGATCGGGATCAAACCCTGGATGGAGCTGACGGAGGTGGTGCCGTACCGGGTGATCTCCGAGTCGGGCTCCTGGCGCGGTGTCGACGGCCTGCTCACCCTGCGGTTTCTCAAGACCAGCCACGGAACGCGCATCACTGCCGAAGGACGGTTGATCGGTCACGGACCATTCGCGCTCGCAGCGTCGGTCAGCGGCAGATGGGCTCCCGAGTCGGTGCGGAAGGACCTCCTGCGCGCGTCCGACCTGCTCGACGAGCGGCGTACCTCGGGCCCCTGACCCGGACGTCAGGCGAAGGGGTTCGGACGGCCACCGGGCAGCTGGGCGAGGAGCTCTTGGGCGCGGAGGAGCAGCTTGTGCTCGACGAGCACCTCGTAGCGCGTGGCCACGACGACCCGGACGGAGGAGAAGTCACGTCGGCCGCGGGTGGCGGCGTACCCTACCAGCGCCCAGATCATGCCGAACAGCGCACCGAACAGGGCCGTCGTGACCACGGTCGCGAAGGTGCTGCCGCTGTCGAACAGGGCGAAGATCAGGCCGACGAAGATGCCGAGCCACACCCCGGACAGCAGGCCTCCGGCCGCGACCTTGCCGGTGGTGATCCGGCCCGTGATCCGCTCGACCTGCTTGAGGTCGGTGCCGACGATCATGCAGTTCTGGACCGGGAACTCCTTGTCCGACAGGAAGTCGACGGCCTTCTGCGCTGCCGCGTAGTCGTCGTACACCGCCAGTGACTGGGGGAACTCCAGCTGCAGCACGTTCGATCCGGGCAGGGCTCGGCCGCCGCCGCCGATACCGCCGAGGGGGCTGTTCGTCATGGGTCCAGTGTGCCGCGTCGCGGGCGAGATGAGGCGTCGAGGCCACCGCGAGCCGAGCACAGCGCCCATCCGGCGACGCCGCCCCGAGTGCCGGTACGCCGTGACCGACCGGCCATCCTTAGACTTGCGCCGTACCTCCCCCGCCTGGAAAGGCACCGCCGTGGCCCGCTACGTCGTCGACGTGATGCCCAAGCGCGAGATCCTCGACCCTCAGGGGAAGGCCGTACTCGGCGCTCTCCCACGACTCGGGTTCGACGGTGTGACCGACGTCCGCCAGGGCAAGCGGTTCGAGGTCGAGGTCGAGGGCGAGCCCTCCGACGACCGCCTCGCCGAGGTACGCCGGATGGCCGAGACCCTGCTCGCCAACCCGGTGATCGAGTACTTCGCGGTCACCGGCGACGAGTCGGCGGACGAGCCCACGGAGGGGTCGGTCGAGCCCGACGAGACCACGGACGAGACGGAGGGCGAGGCGTGAGGGTCGGTGTCGTCACCTTTCCCGGCTCTCTCGACGACGCCGACGCCGCGAGGGCGATCCGGCTCGCAGGCGGCGACCCCGTCGCGCTCTGGCACGGCGACTCCGACATCCGGGGTGTGGACGCCGTGGTGCTGCCGGGCGGCTTCTCCTACGGCGACTACCTCCGGTGTGGGGCGATCTCCCGGTTCGCGCCGGTGATGGCGGAGGTCGTGGCCTGGGCCGGTCGCGGCCTGCCCGTGCTGGGCATCTGCAACGGCTTCCAGATCCTCTGCGAGTCGCAGCTCCTGCCCGGCGCCCTGATCCGCAACGACCACCAGAAGTTCGTGTGCCGCGACCAGCGCCTGCGGATCGAGAACAACCGCACCCCCTGGACCTCGTCGTACGCCGAGAACGCCGAGGTCACCCTCGTGATCAAGAACGGCGAGGGCGGCTTCGTCGCGGACGAGCCCACCCTTGAGCGGCTCGAGGGGGAGGGATGCATCGTGGCGCGCTACCTCGAGGTGAACCCCAACGGCTCGCTGCGCGACATCGCGGGGATCTCCAATGAGCGGGGCAACGTGGTCGGCCTGATGCCCCACCCCGAGCACGCCGTCGAGGACCTCACCGGCGCCGGCATGGACGGGCTCGGGTTCTTCAGCGGGCTGGCGGCGCTCACGGCCTGACCCAGGGCTCAGCGAGTGCCGCGGGCCAGGGCCGCCCAGATGCGACGGTTCGCGACCCCGGACGCGGTCCGTCCGACCCGGATCTGCCAGGTCCGCAACGCCTGGTCGGTCAGCTCCGCGAACACACCGGTGATCGGGAGATCGGTCCCGCGGATGGCGGCGTTCAGCGCGCGCTGCAGGCCCTGCACCGCCGGACCTGTCGACCCGAACTTCAGCACCGGGTGGGGACCGGACACCACGAGGGACATCCAGGCACTACGCCCGAACGAGGGCCGCACCGGCAGGTTGTGCGCCTTCTGCCAGGCGTTCGCCGCCGCCGCGGTGGCCGCGGTGTAGCGGCCGTTGAGCCTGCCGGCGTACACCTTCTGCTCCCTCAGCAGGCACTGAAGCGCCTTGACCAGCTCGGCCTTGGAGCCACTCTTCACCCGCGGGTAGTCGGGGAAGTCGACGTTCACCCCGCCACAGTGCGAGTCCGGCCCGCCCGTGGGCACGCCGAGGTTGACGAAGTCGCGGTCGATGTTGATCGTGACGCGACCCCAGGTCTCGTTGTGCCCGCCGATGTACTGCTTCATCCGAGCGCGCCGCCACCCCGCGTTGCTGATGTACGTCGTGGACGTGTTGGCCTTGCCGTCCCAGCGGGCGATCCAGATCTGGTCGGGCAGGTGGTACGCCGAGGGGTCGTTGATCCGGGCCTGGTCGAGCGCCCAGATCCCCGACGCGGCGCTGGAGTAGACACCGGAGACGTAGTGCAGAGCATGGATGCCGCGGGTCCAGCCGCTCAGGAACGCCAGTGACGCGTTGCGGCAGCGGTTGTTGTCCTGGTTGAACGCCTCGAGGTCGTACCAGAGCGTGCTGCCGGCAGCGATCCCCAGATGCTGGGCGGTGGTCACCGCTGTGCCGGCCTCGGCGTACCCCTGCGTGCGGGCCTTGCCGAAGTGTCCGTTCGGCCCCGGGTCGTTGTTGATCACCGGGTCGTTGCCGTAGCGGGGGAAGCGGGGGTTGCACGGTGCCTGCGGTCCGAGCGTGATCGGCAGCAGCTTCCAGCCGCGCTCCAGCTGGGTGCTGACCCAGGTCGGGGTGAGGTTCGGCTGCAGGCGGCAGGCGCGAGACGCGCCGGAGATGTAGATGCCCACGGCGAGGAACGGCGACTGGTTGAGCCAGGCGGTCATCGCCTTCTCGCTGGGGGTGAGGCACTGGTCGAAGCCGAATCCGCGGAAGCTGCCGGGCGTCACGACGTTGCCGGTCGCGGCGTCGCCGGCCGTCGTCGCCAGGGTGACAGGGACGGCGCTCGCGACGAGTGCCGACGTCGCGGACCCGAGCAGCGGTCGCAGGAACATCGGCACTCCCGGAAATGGGCCGGGTCCCCGTGGCGGGGGACTCCGGACGGTGCTCCGGATCCACGCGGACGGCACACAATAACCACATCAGTCACATACGTCACAGTGGCTCATGCGAACTACGTCGCTGTAGTTCACGTCCCGGGGGTGGGTCCCTCGCGATAGTCCGTGACGAACATCAGCCGAAACGGACGGTTTCGACTGACG
>JAFMQY010000293.1 GCA_017354415.1 Nocardioides sp. | reverse complement strand
ACCGAGCCGACGTCGGGGTCGCCGCGCAGCCGTCGGCTCGTGAGCTCCAGGCCGAGGCGCCCGCGGAGGCGGGGGGTCAGCGCGAACAGCCACATCACGACCTGCCCTGCGGCGAGTGCGACCAGCGCCGGCGCCACCACCGGCACCCAGCCGTGGCCGCCGCGGTGGGCTTCGTAGACGGCGAGCACGGCCGCCGCGACGACCAGCAGCTCGAGGAACGTGGTCACCCAAGAGGAGGGGCGTCGGTGGGGGTTGACCGACAATGCGTCGAGGAGAGGACGGCGGACGACGGCCCCGGCGACGAGCGCGATCGTCAGCCACGCGCCCAGCAGCAGCGCGACCGCGACCAACACCTCGCGCGTCCCCAGGGAGTACGACGCACCCCACCCGGCGGTGACCCGCCCTGCGAACCAGGTGCCCGCAGCCGCGCCGCCCGCGACACCGACCAGGCTCACGGCGAGCATCGGACCCGCCGCGAACGCCACCAGGCGAGGACCCGACATCCCACGCAGCCGGGCCAGGGCGACATCGTGGCTCCGGTCGGCCGTCGAGCGGGCGGACTGCTCGGCGAGCGCGACCGCGCCGTACAGCGCGAGCATCGCGGCGACAGCAGCCGGCGTGTGCCCGACCCGGGCGGCGCCGACGGTCGCCACCGACCCG
Organism: Nocardioides sp.; assembly: GCA_017354415.1. Taxonomy (GTDB): domain Bacteria; phylum Actinomycetota; class Actinomycetes; order Propionibacteriales; family Nocardioidaceae; genus Nocardioides. The sequence continues at coordinate 2,579 of JAFMQY010000293.1, read as the reverse complement.
CACGCCACCACGAGGGCCAGCGCGAGCGTGGCCAGGGACGTGGACAGGTGCGCCCGGACGCCGCGGAGAAGCACGCCGGCCTACCGCCCGGTCACGTAGGAGGACTCGTCGGCCGACACGAGACGCCCCTCGTCCAGCACGAGCTTCCGGTCCGCCGCGTCGACCACGGCCGGGTCGTGCGTCGCGACCACCACGATGGCTCCGCGGGCGGCCTCGGCCCGAAGCTGGTCCATGACGTGCTCGCGGTTGCCCTCGTCGAGTTCGCTCGTGGGCTCGTCTGCGAGCAGGATCTCGGGGGCCACCGCGAACGCACGGGCGCAGGCCACCCGCTGCATCTGCCCGCCTGAAAGCTCCTCGACCTGCCGGTCGCCGAGATCACCGATGTGGAATCGGGTCAGCTCGGCGTCGGCGCGCTCGTCGGCCTCGTCCGGGCGGAGCCCACGGGCCCGGAGCGCGATCGCGACGTTCTCGCGGGCGCTCAGGATCGGTACGAGCCCGTAGACCTGGAGCACGAACGCCACCTCGTGACGCGGGTCGCCGTCTCCCTGCCACATGTGCTGCCCGGCGTACGACGCGAACCCGGTGGTCGGCTTGAGGATGCCGCCGGCGATCGAGAGCAGGGTGGTCTTGCCCGAACCGGAAGGTCCGGCGAGGGCCGTCACCTCGCCGGGACGGATCGCCAGGGTCAGCCGCTCGAGCACCCAGCGCCCGGCGATGTTCAGGGAGACGTCCGCGAGCTCGAGGTCGCCCGCGGCGGTCAGGTGGTCGGGCATGTGTCCGCGCTCGTCGTCGGGTTCGATGTCGAGGGTGTGCCTGCCATCGGTCATCCCAGCTCCTCGTCGTCCAGGTCGCGGTCGCGGCTGAGCAGCAGGCGGTCGTCGTGCTCGGGCTCGATCCGGACGAGCGTGCCCTGGGGCCAGTCGCGCGCGATGTGCGCGGGCAGGTGTACGACGCCCTCGGCGCCCACCACGACGTACTCCGCACCGGCCCGGCCCTCCATGCCGACCCGGCCGCCGCGCATCGTCACGGTCCGGGGGAACGTCGCGGCCACCTCGGGCTGGTGGGTGACCACCAGGATGGTGGTGCCGAAGTCGTTGCCGAGTCCGTGGATCAGCTCGAGCATCTCGTCGCGGTCCTGGTGGCTGAGCTGGCTGGTGGGCTCGTCGGCGAGGAGCAGCTGGGGGGCGCTGGTGACGCTGCAGGCGAGCGCCAGGCGCTGCCGCTCGCCGCCCGACATCGACTGCACGACCTGGTCGCCGTGGGACTCGAGGCCCACCCGGCGCAGCAGCTCGGCGTCGCCGAGGGCGCGATCGGGGTCTCCGCTCGCCGCGCGGCTGAAGCGGAGGTTCTGCTTCGCCGTGGCGTAGTGCAGCAGGTTGCGCGTCGCGCCCTGGAGCATGGTGCTCACCCGCGAGGCCCGCACCCGGGTCAGCTGGCGCTCGCTCATCCGCGAGATCTCGTCCTCGCCGAGGAAGATCCGGCCCGCGCTGGGTCGCTGGATGCCGCCGAACAGGGTGAGCAGGGTCGACTTCCCGGAGCCGCTCGGCCCGAGGAACGCGACCCGCTCGCCGGCCTCGACGGTGAGGTCGACTCCCTGCAGCGCCACGACGTCGTGGCCCTCGAAGGTCTTGTAGAGATGCACCAGACCCTGGCACCGGACCGACAGACCACCCGCCCGCGGCCCCGTCTCTGGGGCGACCTGCTGCATGCGCGCTCCAATCGCGTGTCTACCGGGTGGTGTCCCGGCCGCCTCGTGACCTTCCGTGACCCGGCCCCGGCAGTCAATCCGCCGAGTCGGGGCCGGACAAGCACCCAGGGGGTCTCGTGACCACATCGATACCCGTCTGACGCGCACCCCCGCCATCCGGTTGTCCTGGGCCACCGCAACGTCGTACGAACTGGTGTCGTCGGTCGAGCCCGTCGAGCCGGACTACTCAGAACGATGCGTCAAGCGCAGAGCCCGTTGGCCAGGTTGGTCTGTGTGGCCGTCGAATGGCCCTTGGCGTGTGTCTGGTGCTGCGTCACGCCGGGAATCCGGCGTGAGTTGAGGGAGCCGGCGAGCAGCGACTTCGGCAGCGGCTTGTCGAGCCGCAGGTCCTTCCAGAGCAGGGCCGCCGACGGCCTCCAGACCAGGTGGTTGGGGTTGCTGGGATCGAGTTCCCAGGGCGTGGTCACGAACTTGATCTTGCTCAGCCCCACGTGGCGGAACTCATAGCCGAGCCCGGCCAGCTTGGCCAGGCTGCCGAGCCCTTCGTCGAGGTGGATGGACTTCGTGGCCGCCTCGAGGAACCTGTACAGGTGGAGCGGGTTGGTCATGGTGTTGGTGCTGAACACCTGATGCACCATCGACGCGACGAAGGCCTGCTGGCGCTTCATCCGGCCGATGTCGGACCCGTCGCCGAGGTCGTGCCGCTCCCGGACGTAGTTGAGGGCCTGCATCCCGGTGAACGTGTGTCGTCCGGCCGGCAAGGTGATGTGTCCGATGGGGTCGTGGATGGCGTGTGGGAGGCAGACGGTGACGCCGCCGATCGCGTCGACCATGGACTGGAAGCCCGCGAAGTCCACGACGACCCAGTGGC
>JAFMQY010000174.1 GCA_017354415.1 Nocardioides sp. | reverse complement strand
GAGCTCGCCCGCGACGTCGTCGGCGATCAGGCGCACGAGCGCGGCCCGGTCGCGGACGCGCTTGTACAGCGACGGCGCCCGGACACCGACGGCGTCGGCGACGGCCTGCATGGTCAGCCCCGGCAGGCCGTCGCGTTCGAGGATCGCGCGGCCTGCGGTCACGACGGCCGCGGTCGAGGTCCGCGCAGGTGCCGGCATTGCATGACTCTTCCAGGTAGGCTATGGTCCTTAGCCATCAAGGCTAACAACCCTAGCCTACCGCGAGAACACCGAAGGAGCATCACGCCATGCAGATCGCCGACGGCCTCCACCGCCTCGGGTCGGACCCCCACGGCACCGTCAACAGCTACCTCGTGGTCGAGGGAGGTGAGGTCACCATCATCGACGCCGGGCTCCCGGGTCATCGCCGTCAGCTGGTGGACGAGCTGGCGGGCCTCGGCCTCACCCTCGACGCCGTGCAGGCGCTCGTGCTCACCCACGGCGACACCGACCACATCGGGTTCGCCTCCTGGCTGTCGCAGGAGAAGGGCATCCCGGCTCGGGTCCACGCCGCGGACGTCGAGCGCGCCCGCAAGCACGAGACCAAGCCGAACTCCGGGTGGGGACCGGTCAAGGTCGGAGCGCTGGCCGGCTTCCTGTGGTACTCCGCGCGCCACGGCGGCCTGCGGATCCCTCCGGTCGCGGAGGTCTCGACGTTCGAGGACGGCGAGGTGCTCGACGTCCCTGGCCGCCCCCGGATCATCCACGTCCCCGGACACACGCCCGGCAGCGTCGCCGTACACGTCCCGGCGGTCGACGCGTTGTTCCTCGGCGACGCGATGACCACCCGCAACGTGCTCACCGGCGCCGAGGGGCCGAAGCCCGCGCCGTTCACGCTCGACCCGCACCAGGCCCACGAATCGCTGGCCCGGATCGAGTCCGTCGACGCGACCTGGGTGCTGCCCGGGCACGGCCCCGCGTGGGACGGCGGAGTGCCCGACGCGGTGCGGCTGATCCGCGCGGCGGAGGGGCCGACATCCGCCTGATCGCGGCGCTCACGAGAGTCCTTCCCGTCGGCGCCACGTGCCCTGGACGACTCCCGCCGAGGCCCTAGTCTGTGCCCATGCCGCGTTGGCGCCTGTTCCGGCCCCGGGACCTGGGGTCACAGGCGGACCGCGCGGCGTTCCGAACCCTGCACACGGCGAGCCTCATGACCTCGGCACTCCGCACCGGGCTCAACGTCCGCTCCGCCGAACGCTCGGTGCGCCACCTCGCCAACCTGCTCGGATGTCCCGCGGTGTCGCTGACCGACACCAGCCACCCGCTGGCCTGGCACGGCCGGGGTTCGGAGCACGCCGCCCAGGTGGGCCCGCTGGCCGAGAAGTGCGTCGCCGACGGCAAGACCTCGGTGCACGATCACCGGGAGTTCCCGTGCGCAGGGCCAACGCCCACTCCCCCCACGGCACAGCCCGGTTGCACGCTCCGGCAGGCGATCGTCGCGCCGCTCACCGTCGAGGACTCGATCGTGGGGACGTTGATGGCGTTCACGCCGCACGCCTCGGCCGCGCTCGTCCGGGCCACCGACGAGGCCGCCCGATGGGTCTCGGGCCAGCTCGAGCTCGCCGAGCTCGACGCCGCCCGGACCACTCGGATGGAGGCCGAGGTCCGGGCGCTGCGAGCGCAGATCTCGCCGCACTTCGTCTACAACGCACTGACCACGATCGCGTCGTTCGTGCGCACCGACCCCGACCGTGCCCGCCAGCTGATCCTGGAGTTCGCCGACTTCACCCGCTATTCCTTCCAGCGAGCGGGCTCCTACACCACTCTGGAGGACGAGCTCCGTTCGATCGAGCGGTACCTGGTGCTCGAGCAGGCGCGTTTCGGAGACCGCCTCGGGGTCGTCCTCCGGATCGCCCCGGAGGTGCTCGGTGTCACCATCCCCGTCCTCTCTCTCCAGCCCCTGGTCGAGAACGGCGTCCGGCACGGGTTGGCCGGCAAGGACGGACCCGGCTCGATCACGATCCTGGCCGAGGACAACGACTACGAGGCGGTGATCACGGTGGAGGACGACGGCGTCGGGGAGGACCCCGAGCGGGTACGCCGTGCGCTGGCCGGTGACGAGTCCATGGACTCGATCGGCCTGGGCAACGTCGACGAACGGCTGCGCTCGGCGTTCGGCGACGAGTACGGGCTGGTCGTCGAGACCGCTCCCGGCGCCGGGACGAAGGTGACCGTCCGGGTCCCGAAGTTCGCCGCCGGTGTGTACTCATGACCGGCACCAGCACCGTGGGTCGCCTCCGCGTCCTCGCGGTGGACGACGAGGTCCCGGCGCTGGACGAGATGACGTTCCTGCTCGAGGGGGACCCCCGCGTGGCCGAGGTCCATCGCGCCGGCTCCGCCACCGACGCGTTGCGGGTGCTGCGCCTGGAAGCCGTCGACGTGGTCATGCTCGACATCGCGATGCCCGGTCTCAGCGGTCTCGAGCTGGCGTCGGTCCTGCGCCAGTTCCGGCAGCCGCCGGCCGTGGTGTTCGTGACCGCGCATCAGAACCACGCGGTCGACGCCTTCGACCTCCGGGCGGTCGACTACCTGCTCAAGCCGGTGCGCGAGGAGCGTCTTCGCGAGGCTCTCAGCCGGGTGTGCGAGGAGCAGGCCGGGATCGACCACGAGGAACAGCTGCCGGTCGAGCTCGGCGGGGTGACCCGGTTCGTACGCCGCTCCGAGGTGCTGTGGGCCTCGGCCCAGGGCGACTACGTCCGACTGCACACGGCCACGGGCGATCCGCTGGTCCGGATGCCGCTGGGCGCGCTGGAGCAGCGGTGGTCGGGGGCCGGGTTCGTACGCGTGCACCGCAGTGTCCTGGTCAACCTCGCCCATGTGGACGAGGTGCGCCTGGGTTCGGCCCGGCCCGAGGTGATGGTGGCCGGGACCGCGCTGCCGGTCAGCCGGCGCCACGTGCCCGACGTACGCCGGTTGGTGCGACAGGCACGCAACGGCGGAGGCGGTGCGGGGGCGGGCCCGTGACAGACGAGCCGGTGGCACGCGTGCGGGTCACCAGCCCACGTACGGCCGGGGCACGGTCGCGCGCACGCCGCCCGACGACGGCCGAGATCGACGCCCAGACCCGGCTCGGCGAGGTCTACGTCCAGAGCCTGATCCGCGCCCAGCTCCGACTCGCCCTGACCGTGGTCGTCCTGGTCCTGGCGACGTTGGGGGCGCTCCCGCTGGTGCTCCGGCTCCCGGCGGTCTCTCACGCGCATCTCCTCGGCGTACCGGTCCCCTGGCTGGTGCTCGGCGTCGCCGTCTATCCCTGGGTCGTGGCCCTCGCGTGGTGGTACGTCGGCGAGGCCGAGAGCAACGAACGCTCCTTCGAGGAGATCGTGGAAGGCGGACCATGACGACGATCGCCGTGGTCGTCTCCATCTCGTTGGTGATCGCCCTGACGCTGACCATCGGCGTCTTCGGGCTACGCGTCTCGCGGACGACCAGCGACTTCTTCGTCGCCTCGCGCCGGGTCGGGCCGTTCCTCAACGCGTCGGCCATCGGCGGCGAGTACCTCTCGGCCGCGTCCTTCCTCGGAGTCGCGGGACTCGTCCTCGTCCGGGGCGTCGACATGCTCTGGTACCCGATCGGCTGGACCGCCGGCTACCTCCTGCTCCTCGTGCTCGTGGCCGCCCCCTTGCGTCGCTCTGGCGCCTACACGCTGCCGGACTTCGCGGAGTTCCGGGTGGAGTCGCAGACCGCGCGCCAGGTCGCGAGCTGGCTGGTCTGCCTGATCGGCGCCCTGTACCTGGTGCCCCAGTTCCAAGGGGCCGGCCTGACCCTGAGCGCCCTGACCGGTGCGCCGACCTGGGTCGGCGCCTTCCTGGTCGCCTCCGTGGTCCTGATCAACGTCGCGGGCGGCGGGATGCGGAGCATCACCCTGGTCCAGGCGTTCCAGTACTGGCTCAAGCTCTGCGCACTGCTGGTCCCGGTCATCGCCCTCTGGCTCAGCTGGCGGGGGGACGGCGCGCCCACGTCGCACGTGCACGCCGTCGACTGGGTCGAGCCGCTCCAGGGCCCGCGCGCGACGTACCTGACCTACTCGCTGATCCTGGCCACCTTCCTCGGCACGATGGGGCTGCCGCACGTGGTGGTCCGCTTCTACACCAACCCGGACGGACGCACGGCACGCCGCACCACCGTCGTGGTGCTGGCGTTGTTGAGCGTCTTCTACCTGCTGCCCACGGCGTACGGCGTGCTGGGGCGCATCTACGCCAGCGACCTGGTGGCCTCGGGGCGCACGGACTCGGTCGTCCTGGAGCTCCCGCACCGGATGCTGGGTGGCGCGAGTGGGACCCTGCTGACCGCTCTCCTCGCCGGGGGCGCGTTCGCGGCATTCCTCTCGACGGCGTCCGGGCTGGCGGTGTCGATCAGCGGCGTGCTCAGCCAGGACGTGCTCAGCCATCGGCTCCACCCGGTCACCGCCTTCCGCATCGGCGGGGTGATAGCGACGGCGGGCACCCTGGCGCTGACGCTGGGCACCCAGGGCCTGCCGGTGGCACACGCGGTCGAACTCGCGTTCGCCGTGGCGGCGTCGACGTTCTGCCCCCTCCTCCTCCTCGGCATCTGGTGGCGTGGCCTGACCGCGCGCGGCGCCGTCGCCGGGATGCTGGTCGGGGGCGTCCTGTCCGGCTCGGCGGTGCTCGCCGTGATGGTGGGCGCGCAGCCCGAGGGATGGGCCGGCGCCCTCCTGGCCCAGCCGGCCCTGCTCACGGTCCCCCTGGCGTTCCTACTGATGATCGGGGTCTCGGTGGCCGACCCGGCCGGGCCGCCGCTGCACGTCGGCAGGGCCATGGTGCGCCTGCACCTCCCGGAGGCGCTCGAGGTCGACCGGGGCACCTACCACCCCATGGCCGGCCGGTCCGCCGACCCGAGGTCGATCTGACCGTTCGTCGCAGCAGCGACGCCGTTCGTCGCACGGTGACACGCCGTACGTCGATGCCCGGTGCGCGCTGGGCGCACCGCATCGTGCGACCCCTGTCACCCGGCCGTGGCGACTTCTAGGGTCCGAGCCGTCCCTGCGACACATGACAGGAGTCTTCATGTCCGAAACACCGATCAAGGAAGATCGGCCCGTCCTCGTCCCGGGTTCGCACATCGCGGATCCCGCGCCCCTCGGGCTCGCAGGCTTCGCCCTGACGACGTTCGTGCTGAGCATGGTCAACTCGAACATCATCCCGGACACGCTCGTCGGCGGCGCCTTGGGCCTCGCCCTCGCCTACGGCGGCATCGCCCAGTTCGCGGCCGGGCTCTGGGAGTTCGCGAAGGGCAACACCTTCGGCGCCACCGCGTTCTGCTCGTACGGCGCGTTCTGGGTGTCGTTCTGGTGGCTGGCCGAGAAGGACCTGGCCAACCTCGGTCCCGACGGCTACAAGGTCGTCGGCACCTACCTGCTCGGCTGGGCGATCTTCACGGGCTACATGACCGTGGCCGCGCTCAGGGTGAACACCGCGGTGCTCACCGTGTTCGTCCTGCTGACGCTCACCTTCCTGATCCTGGCCATCGGCTGGTACGACAAGGAGTCGAGCGGCTGGATCCACTTCGGCGGGTACGTCGGCATCATCACCGCGATCGCCGCCTGGTACACCTCGTTCGCCGGTGTCACGGCGTTCACCTGGGGCCGGCAGGTCTTCCCGGTCGGACCGCGGAGGTAGACGGAGCCGCAACAGCCCTCGCAGCCGGACCATCGCCGATCCACCCCGCCGGAACTAGGGTGGAAAGGTCCCGGCTGCGAGGGCACCTGATCAGTGCGAGAAAGACGAGGAAGTCGTGAGCGAAGAAACCCTGTCCAACCTTCTGCACGAGAACCGCCGTTTCGAACCGCCGGCTGACCTGGCGGCGAACGCGAACGCGAAGGCCGATGTCTACGACTTCGCCGACTCGGACCCGCTCGGGTTCTGGGAACAGGCGGCCGAGCGGCTGACCTGGGACACGAAGTGGGAGCGGGTCCTCGACTGGGACAACGCACCCTTCGCCAAGTGGTACGTCGGCGGCAAGCTCAACGCGGCCTACAACTGCGTGGACCGTCACGTGGAGGCCGGGCATGGCGACCGGGTCGCCTACCACTGGGTCGGCGAGCCCGAGGACGACACCCGTGACATCACCTACGCCGAGCTCAAGGACATGGTCTGCCAGGCCGCCAACGCACTGACCGACCTGGGTGTGAAGACCGGCGACCGGGTGGCGATCTACATGCCGATGATCCCGGAGACGGTCGTGGCGATGCTTGCCTGCGCACGGCTCGGCGCCCCCCACACCGTCGTCTTCGGCGGCTTCTCCGCGACCGCGCTGCGCGACCGCGTCCAGGACTGTGACGCCCGCGTGGTGATCACCTCCGACGGTGGCTACCGCCGCGGGGCGGCCGCGGCGCTGAAGCCCGCGGTCGACGAGGCCCTCGAGCAGTGCCCGGACGTCCGCACCGTCCTCGTCGTACGCCGTACCGGTCAGGACATCGCCTGGACCGAGGGCCGCGACGTGTGGTGGCACGACGTCGTCGACGGGGCGTCGAAGGACCACAAGCCCGAGGCGTTCGACTCCGAGCACCCGCTGTACGTCATGTACACCTCGGGCACGACCGGCAAGCCGAAGGGGATCCTGCACACCACGGGTGGCTACCTGGTCGGTACGGCGTGGACCCACTGGGCGGTCTTCGACCTCAAGGACGACGACATCTTCTGGACCGCGGCCGACATCGGCTGGGTCACCGGTCACTCCTACATCGTCTACGGGCCGCTGGCCAACGGGACGACATCGGTGATGTACGAGGGCACCCCGGACACCCCGCACAAGGGCCGCTGGTGGGAGATCATCCAGAACAACAAGGTCACCCTTCTGTACTGCGCGCCGACCGTGATCCGCACGTTCATGAAGTGGGGTGCGGAGATCCCCGCGAAGTTCGATCTGTCGACGCTGCGGATCATCGGGTCGGTGGGGGAGCCGATCAACCCCGAGGCCTACATCTGGTACCGCGAGAACATCGGCGCCGGCCGTGCTCCCGTCGTCGACACGTGGTGGCAGACCGAGACCGGGATGACGATGATCAGCCCGCTGCCCGGGGTGACGGCCGGCAAGCCCGGCTCGGCGATGAAGGCCCTGCCCGGCGTGTCCGCGCTCGTGGTCGACGACGAGGGCAACGCCGTGAAGCCCGGCTCGGGCGGCTACCTCGTGCTCACCGAGCCCTGGCCGGCGATGCTGCGCACCATCTGGGGCGACGACGAGCGCTACATCGACACCTACTGGCGGCGCTTCGAGGGGAAGTACTTCGCCGGGGACGGCGCGAAGCTCGACGAGGACGGCGACATCTGGTTGCTCGGCCGGGTCGACGACGTCATGAACGTCTCCGGGCACCGGCTGTCGACCACGGAGATCGAGTCCGCGCTGGTGTCGCACCCCACGGTCGCCGAGGCCGCGGTCGTCGGCGCCAACGATCCCGACACCGGGCAGGCGGTCAACGCCTTCGTCATCCTCCGCGAGTCGGCGTTGTCCGAGGGTGGGGAGGCCGGTGAGGACATGATCGCCGAGCTGCGCAACCACGTGTCGAAGGAGATCGGCCCGATCGCCAAGCCGAAGTCGATCCTCGTCGTCTCCGAGCTGCCCAAGACCCGGTCCGGCAAGATCATGCGACGGCTGCTGCGTGACATCGCCGAGAACCGCCAGGTCGGCGACGTCACGACGCTCGCAGACTCCGCGGTGATGGACCGGATCAAGGAGGGCATCGCCGCCGGCAAAGAAGACGAATGAGGCCACCGGGCGGCGTACCGATCGGACTTCTCCGGTACGCCGTCCCGGTTTCGGCCATCACCGGCGGGCGGGCCGCCGAGCGACAGCGGCTCGCCGTTGTAGGGTCGTGCCGTCCCCAGCCGCCGAACAGACCGAGGACCCATGGCGCAGCAACCGCTCCCGGACGCCGATCCGACGATCGGCCGTCTCGTCTCGGACGCGAGCCGCGACTTCTCCAGCCTGATCCGCAACGAGATCCAGCTGGCCAAGACCGAGGTCCAGCTCAGCGTCAAGGCGGGCGGGGCCGGGATCGCGCTGTTCGCCGCCGCGACGTTCTTCATCGTGATGTCGCTGATCATGCTGTCGGTGGCGATCGCCTACTTCATCAACTGGAACGGCCAGGGCCTCGCCCTGCACTGGGCGTTCCTGATCGTGTTCGGCTTCTACGCGCTTCTGGCCGCGCTGCTGGCGTTCATCGGCATCCGCAAGGTGAAGAAGGTCCGCGCTCCCGAGAAGGCGATCGCGCAGGCCAACGAGACCAAGGCGATCCTCAAGCGCGGCTGAGCGAGCACCGTCCGGTCCGGCGCGGCGCGGCGGGCTGCTACGCCGCGC
>JAFMQY010000009.1 GCA_017354415.1 Nocardioides sp. | reverse complement strand
CCCGACGCGGGTGCGGTCCATGTGGTCAACAACGGCGCGGCCGCCCTGGCCCTGGTGGCGTGCGCGCTCGGGGGCGGCCGGGAAGTCGTCGTCGCTCGCGGTGAGCTGGTGGAGATCGGCGACGGGTTCCGCATCCCCGATCTTCTGGAGTCCGTCGGAGTGCGGCTGCACGAGGTGGGCACGACCAATCGGGTGAACCTCTCCGACTACCAGGCCGCGCTCGGGCCCGAGACGGCGTTCGTGCTCAAGGTGCACCCGTCCAACTATCGGATCGAGGGCTTCACGTCCTGCGTCCCGATCGCCGACCTCGCAACCCTGGGGGTCCCCGTGGTCGCGGACATCGGCTCCGGTCTCCTGGCGCCCCATCCGCGGCTGCCCGACGAACCGGACGCCACGACCACGCTTCGCGCCGGAGCGAGCATCGTCACCGCGTCGGGCGACAAGCTCCTGGGCGGTCCGCAGTGCGGGCTGGTGCTGGGCGACGCCGAGCTGGTGGCGCGGGTCCGCCGGTTCCCGCTGGCCCGGGCGGTGCGAGTCGACAAGCTCACGCTCGCCGCCCTCGAAGCCACCCTGGTCGGCCCCACTCCCCCGGTGATCACCGCCCTCGCCGGTCGGCACGACGAGCTGATGCGCCGGGCCGCGCGGATCGCCCGCGAGCTCGGCCCGGACCTGGCTCGCGCGGTTCCGTCCGAAGCCGCGGTGGGAGGTGGCGGCGCGCCGGGTGTCTCGCTGGCGAGCGCCGCCGTGGAGCTCCCCGCCCTGCTGGCCGATCCGTTGCGCCTCGGTGAGCCCCCGGTCGTCGGGTACGTCGCCGGTGGCCGGCTCCTGCTCGACCTGATCACAGTGCCGGCGAGTCTCGACGAAGCCTTGGTCTCGGCCGTCCGCGCCGCCGACCGTGCTGCCGAGCCGGGCTGACGTGCACGTCGTCGCGACGGCTGGGCACGTCGACCACGGCAAGTCCACGCTCGTGCGCGCCCTGACCGGCCAGGATCCCGACCGCCTCGCGGAGGAGCATCGGCGCGGGCTGTCCATCGAGCTGGGGTACTGCTGGACGGCGTGGGACGGCGTGGGCGATGTGGCGTTCGTCGACGTCCCGGGCCACGAGCGCTTCCTCTCGACGACCCTCGCCGGACTCGGCCCGGTCCCCGTCGCGATGCTCGTGGTGGCGGCCGACGACCCGTGGATGCCCCAATCAGCGGAGCACCTGGCCGCCCTCGACGCGTTCGCGGTCAAACACGGAGTCGTCGCGGTGACGCGCTCCGATCTGGCCGACCCCGCTCCAGCGCTGGCCCGGGCGACCGCCGAGGTGGCCCGGACGTCTCTGGCCGGAGCGCCGGGAGTCGTCGTCAGTGGGCGTACCGGCGCCGGTCTCGACGACCTACGACGGGCGCTGGCCGACGTACTCCGATCCGTCCATCCGGACCCGGCGGCAGACGTCCGCCTCTGGGTCGACCGGGTCTTCCCGGTCGTCGGAGCGGGGACGGTCGTGACCGGGACCTTGCCTGCCGGCACCATCACCCTCGGTGACCACCTGCTGTGTGGAGAGGACTCGGTGCGGGTCCGGGGCATCGAGTCACTCGGCCGGGAGCGCGACACGGTGACCGGTCCGGCGCGCGTGGCGCTGCGCCTCGGACGCCAGGCTCCGCCCGCACTCCGGCGGGGCGGTGCGCTGGTCGGCCTGGACGCGTTCGAGAGGGTCACCGAGGTCGACGTACACCTCGGTGGAGACGGCCTGGTGCCCGAGCGACCCCTCCTCCATGCCGGCTCCGCGCGCGTCGCCGTCCGCGCCCGACCCCTCGGCGAGAACCACGCCCGACTCCGCCTCGACCTCCCGCTGCCACTCCGGCACGGTGACCGCGTGGTGCTGCGCGACCCCGGCAGCCGCGCGCTGTGGGGGGCAGACGTGCTCGACGCCGCTCCGCCGCCTCTGACCCGGCGTGGCGACGCACGGTCACGCGCCGCCGTGCTGGACCACTGGAACGGCGACATGACGGGCGAGGCCGCTCGACGCGGGGCTGTCCGCCACAGCCTGCTCCGCCGTCTCGGCGTCCCGACCACTTCGACGCCGCAGGGGACCATGCGGTTGGGCGATTGGCTGGTATCGGAGGCGCAGGCGGACGCCTGGCGTGCCGCGCTCGACGACGCCGTACGCCGTCATCCCGACGGGCTGACGCCCGGCGCCGCTGCCCGAGCTGTTGGCATCCCCGATCCCGCGCTCCTCCCCGCGTTCGTCGCCGAACCGGTCCGGATGCTCTCCGGGCGGCTCGTCGTGGAGACGGACCTCCCCGCGCCCGTCCGTGACGCTCTGGACGCCCTGCGTACCGATCTGTCGGACACGCCGTTCCTCGCCCCGGACGCTGACCGGCTCTCCGCGCTCGGGCTCGACCGCGCCGAGCTGCGGCGCCTCGCCCGCTCCGGGCACCTGATGCTGGTCGGCGACGGGGTGGTGCTTCTCCCCGGCGCCGATCTCTTGGCCTACGACGTGCTGGCCACGCTCGACCAACCGTTCACCGCCGGCGAGGCCCGCCGCGCCCTCGGCACCAGCCGGCGCGTCGTGCTGCCGCTCCTCACGCACCTGGACCGCAGTGGTCGCACCGTCCGGCTCCCCGACGACAGACGGCGGGTGGTCCGCTCCTAGTCGGGCCCCCTCAGAAGGGAGCGACCAGGATGCAGAACGGATGACCTTCCGGGTCGGCGAGGACGTACAGCGGCTCCGACTCGTCGTCGGTCCGGTCCATCAGCAGCCTTGCTCCCAGCTCCTCGGCACGGGCCCTGTGACGTTCGAGCTCGGTGACCGACGACACCCGGAAGTCGAGGTGCATCTGCTTCGGGACGTCGTCCGACGGCCAGGTCGGCCGGTCCAGTGCCGCAACCCCGTTGATGGCGAGCACGCGCTGCCCGTCGTCGTCGACCAGGACCAGCCAGTCGGCGTCGTCGTCCCCGCCGGCGGGAGGCTCGTCACCGGGCCGGTAGGACACCCCCAGCAGCTCTCGGTAGAACTCGGCGAGGCCGCGCACGTCGAGGGCGTCCACGGCAGTGTGCATGAGCACGGGATGGTCGGGCACGAGGCCTCCTCCTGGTCTTCCGGCCAGGACGTTACCTCCGTCAGGACGTCCCTTCATCGCGCACGGCGACCCACGGCGCGGTGACGCCGTGCTCGACCGCCCACAGCACGGCCTGGGTCCGGCTGGTCACGCCCATCGCCCGGTAGGCGGTGCGGATGTGGGACTTGACCGTGTTCATCGACAGTCCGAGGTGCCGGGCGATCTCCTTGTTGGGGGCGCCCGCGGCGATCAGCGACACGACGTGCGACTCGCGCGGGGTCAGACCGACCTCGCGGGGGCTCTCGGGACGTGTCCGGTCCGGGAGGTCGAGCGCGACCAACCGCTCACCGGCATGCACCTTCTCCAACGCGACGACCAGCTCCACCGCGGGCAGCGACTTGGAGATGTAGCCGTCTGCGCCTCCGAGCATCGCGCGCTCGACGAACCCGTCGCGGCCCTCCCAGGTGAAGACGGCGACACGCGAGGTCCCGGCCGGCCGGCACAGCGTGGTGGGACCGTCGCCGTCCGCGTCGACGCGCCGGGTGAACGGGTCGACCAGCGCGACGTCGGCCGGCTCCTCACCCCCGGCCGCCAGCGGCAGGACGACGACCCGGTCGTCGTACTCGGCAAGCATCTGGGTGAGGCCTACGTGGACCAGCTCGCACTCGTTCACGAGCCGCACGCGCAACCGTCTGTCGAACTCCACGAGCGATCTGTACCCCACAAAGCCCCGCATCATGCCCGGCCGCGCGCACCGTGTCCATGACCGACGCGGCTGTCAGACCGATCAGGTCCTGAGGTGGTACGGCCCGCGATCGGCGTCCGCCCTGGCTGCCGTGCGCATCAGGAGCCGGCGGATCTCCTCCCGGCCGGCACGGGGACATCGCTCGATCGAGGCCAAGAGGTCGTCCCGCTCGGCCGGGGTGCGGTAGTCGGCGAGCTCTCGCACCAGTCGATGGTGGCGCTGCCAGGCTGCACGCCGCAGTGTCAGACCGGTGGTCCACACCAATCGGCGGGCGTTGACGTCCATCGCCACTCCCCGGCGGGCGTCGCCGGACGTCGACGAGTCGGCCGTCTCACGATCGTAGTCCTCGCTGGGGTTCGGCGTCAGCGGTCGAAGGCCGCCCGGACCGCGGACATGTCGGCGCCACCGAGACCGCGTTCCGAGGCCCGGTCGTAGAGCGCCAAGAGCGTCGCCAGCAGCTCGTCCGGGAACCCGCTTTCGCGGGCCGCGTCGATCATCAGGCCGACGTCCTTCAGCACGCTGTCCAGCGCGAACGACGGGTCGTCCCACGCTCGGGAGGCCATGATCGCGCCCTTCGCCTGTGCGTACGCCGAATCCGCGGCACCTCCCCGGATCGCCTCGAGGAACAGCAGTGGCTCGAGGCCCAGCGCCTCGGCCAGCCCCATCGCCTGTGCTGTGGCGGCGTTGATCGACGCGACCCAGGAGTTGCTGACGAGCTTCAGCGCGCTGGCGCGGCCCAGCTCGTCACCGACGGTCAACGTCCGGGCGCCGATGGCGTCGAAGGCCGGCTGTGCGTGCGTGCGAGCCGCGGCCGGCCCCGAGACGAGCACCAGCAGATTGCCGGCCTCTGCCGGCTGCTTGGTGCCGAGGACGGGGGCGTCCAGAAGCCGGTCGCCTACCTGCGCTGCCGCCTCCGCGATCCGGCGCATCCCCTCCGTGCCCACGGTGGTGCTCTGCGCCCATACGGCGTCCGGCCCCAGCGCGCCGACGACCTCGGCTGCGACGTCCAGCACGCTGGCGGCGTCGTACACCATCGTGAACACGACGTCGGCGCCGCCCACTGCGTCGGCGATCGAGGGACAGGAACTGATCCGCTCGCCGGCCGTGGCCTCGGCTCGCTCCGGCGTCCGGTTCCACACCGTCACGTCGTGGCCCTCGCGGGCGAGCGAGCGGGCCATCGCGGACCCCATGATCCCGGTTCCGAGCACGGCTGCGCGCATGGCATCGATCGTGCCATGGGAGACGTCTGGCACGGGCACTCCGCCCCGCCCACGCGCCGGAGATGGGCCGGATCACCGAAGAGACCGCCCATCACCGTAAGATCGACGGCATGCCGGACGTCGCCGAGAGAGCGGAGAGGTTCGCGGGTCTCTCCGTGGTGCCCGCCGGACTGACCCGCAAGCTGCTCCGTTTCGGCACGGGCGCGATCGTGGCCACGATCTGCAGTCAGGCGACGTTCCTCATGCTGTACGGGCCGGTGCACGCCTCGACGACCGTCTCGTCGGTGTTCGCCTGGTTCGCAGGTGCGGTGCCCAACTACAGCCTCAACCGCTCCTGGACGTGGGGGCGGCGAGGTCGGCCGAGCATCAGCGGGGAGCTCGTGCCCTACGCCGCGATCGTGCTGGGCACGCTCTGCATGGCGATCGTCGCCACGGACGCGGGGGCACACGTGCTCAGCCGGATGTCGGTCTCACACAGTGAGCAGACCTTCCTCGTCTCGGCGATCTACTTCTCGGTCTACGCGGTGATGTTCGTTTTCCGCTTCTTGCTGTTCGATCGTCTGTTTGCGCCTGCAGAGGCGCAGCTGGAGGGGTGATGGGTCGCCACGACCAGCTCTGACCTGCGCGAGCACGGGAGCACCTGACGCGGGTGCCGACGGGTCGCAAGCGTCGTCGAAACCGACCAGCGCCCGACCACGATGAGCGTTCCCGAGCGCGACAGGCTAGGTTTCTGCCGACTGACCGGTGTGAGGAAGGGAGCCACAGGTGCGTGTTCTGGTGCTCGGAGGTGACGGCTACCTCGGGTGGCCAACGGCGATGAGCCTGTCGGCGCATGGCCACGAGGTCGCGGTGGCCGACAACTACCTGCGCCGGCAGATGGTCACCGAGTCTGGCAGCGACAGCCTCACCCCGATCCTCAACCTGCCGCAGCGGGCCCGGGCTTGGCAAGAGGTGTCGGGGCGGACGATCGACGTCCACCTCATCGACCTGCGCGACTACGAGCTCGTCAACGGGCTGGTGCGCGAGTTCCGTCCTGAGGCGGTCGTCCACTACGGGCAGATCCCGTCCGCGCCGTACTCGATGACAGATCGCCACCACGCGGTCTTCACCCAGCTGAACAACATCGAGAACAACCTCAACGTGATCTTCGCGATCGTCGAGAACGACCTCGACTGTCACCTGATCAAGCTCGGAACGATGGGCGAGTACGGCTGTCCCAACATCGACATCGAAGAGGGCTTCATCGAGATCGAGCACAAGGGGCGCACGGACACGCTGCCGTTCCCGAAGATGCCGCACAGCTGGTACCACGCCAGCAAGGTCGCCGACTCGACCAACATCCACTTCGCCACCCGCGTCTACGGGCTGCGCGCGACCGACCTCAACCAGGGCGTCGTCTACGGCGTCTCTACCGAGCAGACGGTGCTGGACGAGCGGCTGCTCACGCGTTTCGACTACGACGAGCAGTTCGGCACGGCACTCAACCGGTTCTGCCTCCAGGCGGTGATCGGTCACCCGCTGACCGTGTACGGCACGGGCGGGCAGACCCGCGGCTTCCTCAACATCCGCGACACCCTGGCCTGCGTCGAGCTCGCGATGCTGAACCCCGCCGAGCCCGGTGAGATGCGGGTCTACAACCAGTTCACCGAGTCGTTCTCGATCCGCGACCTCGCGCTCGAGGTCCAGATGGCCGGCAAGGAGCTCGGCCTCGACGTCGAGATCCGCGAGATCGACAACCCGCGAACAGAGGCTCAGGAGCACTACTACAACCCGACGCACACCAAGCTGCTCGACCTCGGCCTGCAGCCGACCCTGCTCTCCGAGGACCTCGTCACCGCGACGCTGAGCACGCTTCTGGAGTACAAGGACCGAGCGATCTACGAGGCGATCGCACCGCGCACCAGATGGCGGTGACCCGGGCGCGCACCCTGGTCGTGGGTGTCGCGCTCGGCCTGGTCGCGGCGGGCCAGGCGCGTCGATCTCGCGAGTCCGCCGTACGACGGGCCGCTGCGCGCGATGTCCGCCGAGCCGCGGTCGACGACGCCCTGGCTGCCGCCGCCGAGCTCGACCGCGTACCCGACGGTCAGGTGCTCGCTGTCGTCATGGCGGCGTACAACGAGGCGGGCAGCATCGGTCCGCTCCTGGCCTCGCTTCCGAAGGATGTGTGCGGTCTGCCGGTCCGACCCGTCGTCGTCGACGACGGCAGCAGCGATGACACCGCGGAGCACGCGCGAGGCGTCCAGGCCCTGGTCGGACGGCATGCACGCAACCTCGGTCAGGGTGACGCGCTGCGCACCGGTTTCGCCATCGCGGAGCGCCTCGGGGCGCAGGTCGTGGTCACGATGGATGCCGACGGCCAGCACGACCCGGCCGAGCTGCCCGACCTGGTCGGCCCGGTGGTCGCGGGGGACGTCGACTACGTCCAGGGCTCACGGTTCCTGGGCAGGTACGACGACGCCGGTGGTGCCCGAGACCTCGGCATCCGCACGTTCACCCGGCTGATCCGGTGGCTCACCGGCACCGAGATCACCGACTGCACCAACGGCTACCGGGCGATCGACGGCGCGGGGCTCGCTCGACTGCAGCTCGTCGAGGACCGCTTCTCCGCCTCCGAGATCCTGATCCAGGCCGCCGGGCAGGGGCTGCGCATCCGCGAGGTCCCCGTCCACATCCGCACCCGTGAGGTCGGCGAGAGCAAGAAGCCCCGCGGGCTCGGCTACGCATGGGGATTCTTCGGCGCCATCGTGAGGTCATGGGCACGGGCCAACGCGCCCCGTGCCAAGGCCTGAGGGAGCGCACGACCACCTCATGAGCGCCCTGGTCGCCCTTCTGCTCGTCTTCGTCCTGCCCGCCGTCGCCGCCGCCGTTCTCCTGGCAAGCCCGGCCCGAACGGACGCGGCCGACCCATCGGTCGACCTTCCGGCCGTCCCACCGGCCGTCTCACCGGACCTGCTCATCGCGCGTGGAGTCGCGTGCGGACTCGCCACCTGGATGGTGGGGTCAGGACTTCTCGCTCGCACAGTCGGCCTCACTCCGACCTCGGCATGGGTCTGGACCGCTCTGGTCGCGGCGGCCTCCCTCGTCGTCCTGCTGCTCCCCCGCCATCGCGCGCGGCTGCGGGCCGTCCTCGGGGCGCTGGGCCGGCGGCTCGCCGTCGTCGTCGGACTCGCTGCACTGGTGTACGTGCCGCTCGGCGTCGCCGTCCTTCGCACCACCTGGTCACCACTGGGGTCGACACCGTGGTACTACTACGGGCTGGCCCGCCAGGTCGCAGACCTCGGCTCGGTCCCGGCCACGTCGATGGAGTTCGGTACGACGGCCCCGTTCCTCAACGACTATCACCTGTTCACCACCGGTACGGCAATGCTGCTCGTGCAAGATCCCGGCCACGCCATGGCGGTGATCACCATGGTCACCCTGGTCGGCGTCGCACTGCTCGGGCTCGGCGCGGCAGCGCTCACGTCGGCTCTGGGAGCGGGCCGGACAACCGCACTGTTGGCCGTGCCGGTCGCGATCGCCAGCGGGCTCGGGCCCATCCGGCTGGCGGGGTACCGTCCCGAGGGTTTCGCCCTCGGCCTCACCCTTCTGCTCGTGGCGCTCGGCGTCGACTGGCTCCGTTCGGGCGACCGGCGGTCCCTGGTCGCCGGCGCCCTACTTGCCGCCACCCTGTCGCAGGTACACGGCATCGCAGCGGTCACGGCGGGAGTCCTGCTGGCCGCGGCCGCGCTGGTGTTCGTGGTCCGCGGTCCGCGACGCGCGCAGCTCCAGCGGGTCGGGCTCGGTCTGGTGGCGCTCGTCGCAGCAGTGGTCATCGCCGGACTGCTGTTCCGCGGGGCGTCCGGCACCGCCACCGCGGGCGGGATCGTCGACCGCGGCGGGCTGGCCGACCCGACGTGGGAGTTCTACCAGGCGGCCCGAGACCAGCCGTCGTCGATCCCGCCGAGCAACGCCAGCCTGATGTCCGACGTACCCGGATACCTGTGGGGCGGGTCGGACTGGTGGATCGTCGCCGTCCTGGTGCTCGCGGGCTACGGGCTCTGGCGCCGGAGGCGAGACCCGGTGGCGCGAGGGGTCGTGTTCTTCACGGTGGTGTCACTGGTCGTGCTGCTCGCCATCGCGTCCGTCTTCATGCTGGGCTGGCAAGGCTACGTGCCGCGCCGCACGGGAGCCTCCCGCTTCCTGCTGGAGACGAGCCTGCTGGCACCTCCCTTGCTCGCGATCGGACTCGACTGCGCGGCTCGCGAGACCTGGTCATGGCGCGGCCGCCCGCTCCTCCAGGGCCTGCGGAAGCGTCGTCTCATCATGCTGGCCGTGCTGTCCGTGTGCGGGGTGGCCTCGGTCCTCCACACGAGCCTGTACGTCGACGGCCAGGCCCCGACCCGCGCAGAGCTCACGACGTGGCAGTCCCTGCCACTGACGAGCAAGGACGTCGTACTGGCCAACGGATACACCGAGGGCTTCATCCCGGACGTGACGGGTGCCCAGGGGCTCCTGGACGGGCGCGCGCCGTACACCTTCGGCTCGCTGCTGTACCGCGCCAACGGCCTCTTCCGTGGTGCGCAGGCGTTCTTCGCCGATCCCGCCGAGCACTGGGACTTCCTCGGGCAGAACGACGTCACGTGGGTGGTGGTGGGCCGGCCCGACACCTTCTCGCTCAGCACCAGCAACGTGTGGCAGACACCGCGCTCCCTGAACGCGTTGGAGAACTGCGCGGGCCTCGAGCGGGTCGTGGCGGAGGGATCGCTGACGGTGTTCCGGGTACGTCCCGGCGCCCAGGGCTGCTGAGACGACCGCCAACACGCTCACTGAGATCCCGGTCATCTGCTGAGGGACTCCAGGAGGTCTAGCGTCACGGGTGAGAGCCACCACGCGCATGCGGATACGAGACGTCGGGAGGGCCGATGGCGGTCGAGCAACGCCCCGATGCATCGGCGACGGTAGCGCGGCGAACCCGCCGCCGGACTCGACCCCTCCTGGTCACCGGCATCTCGCTGATCCTGGTCGGCGTCTCCCTGCTGGGGTGGCTCGGCTGGGAGTTCTGGGGCACCAACTGGCTCTCGCACCGCACTCAGGCACGCGTGATCGCCACGCTGCACCATGACTGGGCCAACGGGACGACGGACACCAGCGTCTCGATCCCCGGCAGCGACGTCCCGGTGCAGGCGCTGGCAGTGGTCCGGATCCCACGGTTCGGTCCCGACTACGCCGTGCCGGTCCTGCAGGGCACCTCGGCCGCCGTGCTCGCGGCCGGCTTCGGCCACTACCCGTCCACCGCAAGGCCCGGGCAGGTCGGGAACTTCGCTCTCGCGGGTCACCGGGTCACGCACGGTGAGCCCCTCCGCAACATGCCGGATCTCCAGGTGGGCGACCGGGTGCTGGTCGAGACCCGTCGGCGGGTCTTCACCTACATACTGGACACCGGCGGGGAGGCACTCGTCGTCCCGTTCACCGCCACCTGGGTGCTCGACCCTGTGCCGACGAACCCCGACGGCGGGGTGGAGCCGCCGTCCCGGGTGGCCGGCCAGCGACTGATCACGCTCACCACGTGTTCGGAGCTCTTCCACACCGACAACCGTCTGGTCGCGTTCGGGCACTTGGTCTCATCGCGGCCGTCGTCTCGGTCGGATCAGCCCTCGGGGTAGTCCTCGTCGTCCCCACCCGGCACCGGGGTGGCCTGCTCCCACCGGTCGGCGTCGTCCACCTCGGGGTCGGTCTGGTCGACGACGACGTCCTCCTCGTCGTCCACCGGGTTCTGCTGCTCCGCCACATCGGCGTCATCGGCGTCGTCGTACCTGCTCATGCCCGCTCCCCTTCCGCCCGCTCGCCCGTCCGGCTCTGGGTGCTTCCATCATCCCCTGGACCGGAAAGAGCTCACGGAGGGGTGGCTACTTGACGGCCAGGATGTCGGTCTGCCGGATGTCCGGCGCATGCGCGAGCAGGTCGTCGGCCACCTGACCGAGCGCCACCGGGATCTGGCCGTTCAGGTGTGCCTGCCGACCGGCCTCGTCCTCGAAGGTGTCGAAGATGCCGTACGTCGTGTCGCTCAGCCGGAACGCGTACCAGGTCACCGTCCCCTGCTCCTCCGCGGCGAGGGCCCGGCCCTGTTCCAGGAACGCGCCCAACTCCTCCCCCTTGCCGGGCTTGGCCTCCAGGATCGCCAGAAGCCCACGGTCGATCGCCATGCGTCACTCCTTCATCTGGTCCCCGGCCACGCTAGGTCGGGCACCTGTGCAACGGAACCGGGCCAGCCGAGGTTCATCAGCGGACCGCCCGCCCGGTGGCGTCGACGAGGCCGCGCAGGTGGGAGGTGAGAGCGTCGTCGAAGGCGTCCGGTGCGGCGCGCCACGTCCAGTTGCCCACGGCCACGCCGGGCGTGTTCATCCGGGCCGAGGAGTCCAGCCCGAGCAGGTCCTGCATGGGTACGACGGCCAGCCGGGCGGTCGACGACAGTGCCAGCCCCACCAGGGCCCACGGCATCGGCTCGTCCGGGTTTGACAGCTGGGCTCGCACCAGGTCCTTCGTGCCGGCGTCGAGCGAGTTCCACCATCCGAGGGTGGTGTCGTTGTCGTGGGTCCCGGTGTAGACCACGCTGTGCTCGCCGTGGTGGGCTGGGAGGTGAGGGTTGGCCGGGCCGCCGTCGAACGCGAACTGCAGCACTTTCATCCCCGGCATGCCAGCCGCGATGCGCAACTGCTCCACTGCCGGTGTGATCACGCCGAGGTCCTCGGCGACCAGCGAGCCCGGTCCGGCGGCGCCGACCAGGGGTTGTAGGAGGTCGAGCCCCGGCCCGGGTTCCCACCACCCGTCCTTGGCGGTGGGCGCGTCGACCGGCACGTGCCAGGCAGCCTCGAATCCGCGGAAATGGTCGATCCGCACCAGGTCGAAGAGGTCGCGCTGTCGCGCGATCCGGCGCCGCCACCAGGCGTACCCGTCGGCCGCCATCGCCGACCAGTCGTAGTGGGGGTTGTTCCAGCGCTGACCATCAGCCGCGAAGTAGTCCGGCGGCACCCCCGTCACCGTGGTCGGGCGGCCCTGGTCGTCGAGCTCGAACAGGTGGCGGTCGGCCCAGACGTCGGCGCTGTCGTGGGCGACGAAGATCGGCAGGTCGCCGTAGAGCAGCACCCCACGATCCGCGGCGTACGCCCGGAGGCGTCGCCACTGGTCCGCGAAGAGCCACTGCTCGCCACGCAGGCGCTCGGTCAGGTCGCGTGCGCCGGCCAGCACCTCACGGACCCTGCGCGGATCCCGGTCCCGCAGCGCCGGCTCCCACTCCGGCCAGGGGCTGCCGCTGAGGAGGGTGCGGAGGGCGAGGTACTCGACGTACGGGTCCAGCCAGCCGGACTCGCGCTCGCACCACCTCCGGTACTCCGGGCCGCGGAGGTCCGGAGCCGGCTGTGCAGGGTCGAGGAGTCCCTGGTTCCCGGCCATCGCGGACACCGCCGCGTACGGCGAGCCCTCCTCGTTGGGAGGCACCAGCGGCAGCACCTGCCACACGGTCGCGCCTACCGAGGCGAGCCGGTCGACGAACTCGTATGCCGCAGGGCCCAGACGTCCGCCCGGCAACGACGAGACGTGCAGCAGCACTCCCGCCCGCCGAACCGCCAAGGGCCCCGTCACCGCTCCCCACTCCGCCACCCGGCGAGCGTAGTGAACGGGTCTGCCAGGGGTCTGGTGCTGGATAGTCCGTGACGAACGTCAGCCCGAACGACCCATTTCGGCTGACGTTCGTCACGGACTACCCCGACAACCCCCCGGCAGACCGCCCCGAGCCCAAGGCGATCGGGTGCCGGGTTAGCGTGGCCGACGTGCGGCTCGCGACGTGGAACATCCTGAGCGGGCGGGCTGTGGGGGCCGATGCGGTCGACGTGGCGGCGTTTCGGGAGGCGGTCCGCAGCCTCGACCCGGACGTGCTGGCCCTCCAGGAGGTCGACCGGTCTCAGCCGCGCTCGCAGAGGTTGGACCTGGCGGCGATCGCGGCGCAGGCCATGGGCGCCGTCGACCACCGGTTCGTCCCCGCGCTGATCGGGCCGCGCGGCGCGTGGCATGCGGCCACTGGTTTCGAGGAGGCCGAGGTGCCGGCGTACGGCGTGGCCCTGCTGAGCCGCCTGCCGGTGTCCTCCTGGGAGGCGATCCGGCTCCCGGGAGCACCACTCCCGGTGCCGCACCGGAGCGGCGGACGCCGGCGGCTGGTCTGGGACGAGCCGCGCGTCGCCGTCGCCGCACGGATCGAGGCACCGGCGGGACCGCTCGACGTGGTGGCGACCCACCTGTCGTACCTGCGGCCGTGGAACACCCGCCAGCTGCGGCGGCTGATGACCGCGATCCGGGAGCGGAGCCGACCGCTGGTGCTCATGGGCGACCTGAACCTCGGCCCGCGACCGGTGGCCAGGCTCACCGGTCTCTCGCCGCTGGCGACCGGAGCGACGTTCCCAGCGCACGCGCCGGTGATGCAGATCGACCATCTGCTGGGTGACGGGATCTCCTCGATCCACGCGGGGGTCGTCCGGCTGGCGGTCTCCGACCACCGGGCCCTCGTAGCCGATCTCTGACCGGCGACACGCGGATCGAGCCCTGCGACGCCGGGTCAGACGGTCGCGGCGGGAGCGTCGCCTCCGAGCAGGACGTCGAAGAGCTCGACGTACTGCCGGAGATGACGGTCGCCCAGGAACTGCTCGCGCACGCGCTCCCGCGCCGCTGACCCGAGGTGGGCCGCGAGGTCGTCGTCCACCATGACGTCGCAGACCCTCGCCAGGAAGGATTGCAGATCTGTGGGGTCGTCCAGAAGCAGCCCACTCTCGCCGTCGACGATCTGGTCCTCGATCCCGCCCAGCCGCGAGGCGACGACCGGGCGGCCCTTCCACATGGGCTCGGTCACGGTCAGCCCGAACCCCTCCGCGAGGCTCTTCTGGACGACGACGCTCGCGTGACGCTGGAGGGCGTTGACGAGGTGCGCGTTCTCGTCGACGTCGTCCATCGGCAGGCTCAGCAGGTGCATCCGCTCTCGGACGGCCGTTGGCTGGGCGGACCAGATCAGCTCACAGTCGAGGAGGACCGCGAGCGACTCGGGGTCGTCGCTGACCCCCTCCGAGTCCGGACCGACCAGCAGCAGGTGCACGTCGTCGGGGATCGAGTTGACCTGCTCGGCGAAGCCGGTGAGGACACCGGCCATGTCCTTGAGCCGGTCCCACCGGCTGACCTGCATGACCACGCGCGCGTGGGCAGGCACCGGCCCGCCGGTGAGGCGCAGGTCCGGGTGGGCGCGCACCGTGCCACGGGAGCCATCACGTCGTTCGAACTCCAGGCTGCCGTCGACGCCGGCGAACGGCACGATCCCGGTGTGCCGGAGAGCCGCCTCCACGTCCGCGGGTGGCAACGGCCGGTTCTTGGTGCTGAACGGATCGAGCGACGGCGGGATCACCCACACCCGGTCCTGCTCGACGAAGGCGGGCACGTAGGCCGATCGGGAGAAGATCGACGCCTCGGGTGCGGACAGGTAGGGCTCCAGGAACCTCCAGGCCCGGGCAGTCGACTCGTCGTTTGTGTCGGACCCGATGTGGCACCGCCAGACGACATGAGCACCGTGGTCACGCAGCCACGGGGCCAGACCCGCGGTCTGCGGGTCGTGGAGGAGCACGATGTCCCCGGGCGCGACCAGGCTCGTGAGCTCCTCGAGCTGCCCGTGGAGGACACGCTCGTACGTCGCGGCCTCGGTGTCGCCGGTAGGCCCGCCGTCACCGGGCGAGCCGTGCAAGAGGTTGTGGAGGCGCTTGGTGACGGCGAAGAAGTCCGGGTCCCCCTCAACCACCAGCCAACGGGCGTCGACTCCCGCCCCGCGCGAGTACGCCAGCAACGCCTGCAGCATCTCGGCCACCCCGCCACCTGATGCCGTGGAGTTGATGTTCCACACCGTCCGGCCGGCCAGCAGGTCACGACCGCGGGCCGCGGCGCCGGCAAGGGCGGCCTCGCGTCCCGGCAGGAGCACCGACGAGAGCCGGTCCAGCGACATCGGCTGGATCCGCACTTCGCGCATGAGGGCACCATGGCACGCCTCGTCCCCGATGCGCCCCCTTTCGGGCACGGTGGTGAGGCGTGTTCACCCGTCCCGGGGGAACCATCGGGCGAGCTGCTCGGCCACCGTCGAGGGACAACCGCATGGCGCTACCTCACTGAAGGAGGTTCCAGTAGTGACGACCAAGAGCGACTTCGACGAGCAGGAGTGGTCGCGGATCGTGCGTGCGCCGTTCGTGGCCGGAATGGCGATCACGCTCGCCGACCCGGGCGGCCCGATCGAGGCTGCGAAGGAGCAGATGGCGAGCCTCAAGACCGCCACGAACCCACCCAGCCGCGAACAGCTCCTCACCGAGGTGGCCCTCGACATCCAGGCCCTCACGCAGCAGCGGCACAACCCGCTGAAGGGGTTCAAGCCGGAAGCCGGCACGATGCCGGGCGACCAGGTCGTCGAGGAGCTTCGCAGCGTGCAGGAGCTGGTCACGGCCAAGGCCGACCCCGAGGAGGCCCGCGCCTTCGGCGGCTGGCTCGTCCATGCCGCGCAGGCCGCGGCCGACGCGGCCAAGGAGGGCGGCTTCATGGGCTTCGGGGCGGAGCAGGTGAGCCAGCGCGAGAAGGACATGCTCGAGCGGGTCCGTGCCGCCGTGTCGGCCTGATCTCGCCACTCCCCCACACCTGCCCTGGGCACCGTGATCTCGACACGCCCGACCGACGGCCGACGCGCGATCCGGAGGACCGGACGAAGGACCTCAGACCACCTCGTCCTCGGTCGCGGTGTCGTGCCGGCGGTACGCGTCCAGGAGGCGGGTCTCGTCGTTCTTGCCCGGGAACAGGAAGAACACGATGGCGGCGCCCAGCAGGATGGCGATGACGCCTGCCGTGTAGGCCCAGTGGGCCCCGTCGAGGAACGACGACTTGGCTGCGGCGGTGATGGCCGACGAATGCTGCGGATACCGCTGGGCGAGCGTCTCCGCCGACGAGAACGACTTGATCAGGGAGTTCTCCGTGGCGTCGCTGATCTGGCTCGCCTGAGGCGAAGCAGCGATCTTCGCCGAGAACGCCGAGGCATACCCGGCGGCGAGCAGCGCGCCGAGGATGGACTGCATGATCGCGCCGCCCAGGTCCCTCTGGAGGTCGGCGGTGCCGGAGGCCATGCCGGCCTTGCTCACCGGGACCGACCCGGTCAGGGAGTGGGAGGCCGGGGTGCCGGCGAAGCCGACGCCGGCGCCCACCAGAGCGTAGGCGAGGCCGATCGCCCAGTAGCCAACGCCTTCGTTCCAGAGCAGCAGCATGACCAGGAACCCGAGCAGGCAGCACGCATAGCCGATCAGCAGAGTGACCCGTGCGCCGTAGGCGTCGACGAGCGTGGCCGACCGCGGCGCCACCAGCACCATGAACACGGCTGCCGGCAGGATGGACAGGCCGGCCTCGAAGGTGGAGTAGCCCTGCACGTTCTGCAGGAACTGCTGGCCCACGAACATCGCGCCCATCAGCGTGCCGAAGACGATGATCCCGGCGAGTGCGGCCACCCAGAAGATCCGGCGCGAGGCGACCCGCAGGTCGTACAGCGGGAACCGGTAGGACCGCTGCCGGACGACGAAGGCGGCGGCCGCCACCAGGGTGATGGCGGCCAGGACCAGGGTCAGCCTGGCCCGGTTCGGCACCGGCGCGAAGTTGATCGCCAGGACCAGGGCGGCCACCAGCAGGACGGAGAGTACGCCGCCCATGTGGTCCACCGGGTCGGTGCCCTCGTTGACGTGGCTCGGCACGAAGAGCACCGCCAGCACCAGCGCCACCACGGCAAGCGGCAGGGTCACGATGAACACCGAGCCCCACCAGAAGTGTTGGAGCAGGAGCCCCGAGAGCAACGGCCCCAGCGAGGAGATCGCACCACCCAGGCCCGACCAGAGCGCGATCGCGTGGGTCCTCGGTGCGCCGGACCACAGTGCGGTGATCAGCGCGAGCGTGGTGGGGTACGCCATGCCGGCCGACAACCCGCCCAGGATCCGCGCGCCCGCCAGCACCACGTCGCTCGGAGCGTAGGCGGCGAGCAGGCACGCCGGCACCGAGAGGGAGACGCCCAGGACCAGCATCAGCTTCCGGCCGTAGCGGTCGCCCAGGCCGCCGAGGTAGATGACCGAGGCGGCCAGGCCGAGTGAGTACCCGACCGCGATCAGGTCGAGCGTCGTCTGCGACGAGTCGAAGGCCTTGCCGATGTCCGGCAGCGCGACGTTGGCGACCGCGAGGTTGAGGTTCGCCACCGCCGCGACCAGGATCAGCGCGGTCAGGACCAACCCCCCGCGGTCGGGGCTGCTGTCCGTTGCTGTCTCGGCCATGCTGCGTCCTCCCCTACGCCGCCCGAGCCCTCACACGCCGGTCATCCCGTCGCATCGTTCCGGACGGATGAGCGACCCGGATCACCCGCGTCGGGTGACAGGCCCGAGGTGGCGCCGCGGCAGACTGGCTCGTGATTCGTCCCGGAAGGGGGGTGCCATGACCGACCCTGGCGCTGCGAGTCCCCCCGTGCTCCCCGACGAGCAGACGCGTATGCGGTCGCCCTCCGACAGCCGTTCGGACCGTGCGGCGACGGGAAAGGCCGCGCGCGCAACGGCGCCGCTCGACTCCCACTCCGCGCTCGACCTCGCGCCCGACCGGGACCCGATCGGACTGCTGCTTCAACAGGCGACTTCGCGCGTGCCGGACCTGGTCCCTCTGCGGTACGGCCGGATGCTGGTCTCGCCCTTCACGTTCTTCCGCGGGGCGGCCCTGCCGATGGCCGCCGACCTGGCCGGTACGCCGGTCTCCGGTCTGCGGGTGCAGCTGTGCGGTGACGCTCACCTGTCGAACTTCGGCGCGTACGCCTCGCCCGAACGCCGCCTGGTGTTCGATCTCAACGACTTCGACGAGACGCTGGCAGGGCCCTTCGAGTGGGACGTCAAGCGCTACGCCGCCAGTGTCGAGATCGCAGCCCGCGACAACGGGTTCGCGAGCGCGGACCGCCGGAAGATCCGGCTGGGTGCGGTACGGAGCTACCGCGAGGCGATGCAGATGTTCGCGGCGATGCCGACGCTCGACGTGTGGTACGCCCGGGTCGATGTGAAGAACGCCGTACGACGGTACAAGCAGGCGCTGGGCGGCACGCGCTACCGGGCGACCAAGGCGATGATGGCCAAGGCCCGCAAGCGCGACAGTACCCAGGCTCTCGGCAAGCTGACCCGCCTGGTCGACGGGCGGCGCAGGATCGTCAGTGACCCGCCGTTGGTGGTGCCCGTGGAGGAGCTGTTCACCGATGTCGAGTCAGGCGAGGCGTACGCCGTGCTCCAGGACCTGGTCGCGAGCTACGGCCACAGCCTGGACGCCAACCGTCGGCACCTCCTCCACGAGTACCGGTTGGTGCAGGTCGCCCGGAAGGTCGTGGGCGTCGGCAGTGTCGGCACTCGCGTGTGGATCCTGCTCATGGAGTCCGACGGTGGCGAGGACTTCCTGTTCCTCCAGGCCAAGGAGGCGCAGCAGTCCGTCCTCGCGGCGTATGCCGGACACAGCCCGTACGACAACCAGGGCGAACGCGTGGTGGTCGGACAGCAGCTCATGCAGGCGGTCAGCGACATCTTCCTCGGGTGGCAACGGACGAACTGGCGGGACGGCGTCGACCGTGACTACTACCTGCGCCAATTGCGCGACTGGAAGTTCTCCGCGCCGATCGGGTCGATGGTGCCCGTCGGCATGCAGTCGTACGCCGACCTGTGCTCGTGGACGCTGGCCCGCGCCCATGCCCGGACCGGCGACCGGATCGCGATCGCGGCGTACCTCGGTGGGTCGACGAAGTTCGACCACGCCGACGCCGAGTTCGCGGAGGCGTACGCCGACCTCACCGAGCGCGATCACGCCGCGCTCCAGGCGGCGGTCGACGCCGGCCGCGTCGAGGCACGATCCGATCTCTGACCCTCCCGCCAAGTCACCCTGCCGTCAGGCCTCCCGCAACGTTTCGGCGATGGGTCGGAGGGCCTCGATCCTGGCCGGAACGGCGGTGAGCGCCACCACCAGGCAGACGGCGAGCAGAGCCAGTCCGGCGAGCTGGGCCAGCGGCGGTGTGACCGTGTGCGCGGCGAGAGCTCGGAAGATCGCCGACCCCGCGACGAAACCCAGGACCAACCCGACGATCGCCGGCAACACCTGCGCGACGCCGAGGCTGGCCGCACTCTCCGCCGGTGTCGCACCGAGGGTCCGAGCGACCGCCAGGAGCCGTCGTGCGTCGACCGCGCTGGCAGTTGCGACGAACACGAGGTTCACAGCGGTCATGACCACCAGCAGCAGGGTCACGGCCAACAGGACCGTGTGCAGCTGGGCGACCTGTGGATCGGCCGGGCCTCCGGCCGGGCCGCGTTCGGCGCGCAGACTCGCCTGGGCATAGAGGGCGACGACGCTGCCGCACACCGCCACCGCGATGGACATCGCCGTGAGCAGGGTACGGCGGGGACGACGTGCCACGAACCGCAGGCCGAACAAGGCGGGTGGGGGCAGTCCCGCTGACGCGCGCACGATCAGCCGGCTCCGGTGCGGCGTACGGCCGGCGCCGGCCAGCGCGTGCACCGTGCTGGTCCGTGCCGCTCGCCACGCCGGGATCACGCTGGCGACCACAACAACGGCCAGGATGGTGCCGACCACGATGAGCACATCTCCGACCGACACGGACGTCGGCCCGCTCGCACCGAGAAGACCGGCGCTCCGCGCAACCAGGCGCGGCGCGAGCACCCGCCCCGCGACGAGTCCCACGGCGGCCGCGACGAGGCCGACCGCCAGGTACGACGCGAGCAGCAACCGGGCCACGAACGCCGGCGTCGCTCCCGCCGCCTTGAGCGTTCCCACACGGCTCACCTCATCGGCCATGCGACCGCCGACGAGCACTGCCAGCGTGGCCAGCGCGAGAACGACGAGGAGGGTGCTCCCGAACACCACGACGGTCCGCTCCGAGCTGAGCTGCTCCGCTTGACGTGCGGCGATGGCCTGCCACGGCTCGAGGTCGGTACGCCCGGTCGGCGGCCCGTCGGCGCCGTACCGGGCTGCGAAGGCGGGTGCCGTCGACGGGTCGTGCAGCCGAAGGTACTGGAACCAGACCACGGGCTCTCGGCCGGACGACAGGGAGCCGACCTCGTGCCGAGGTGCCCACACCAGCCCGGGCTGGGCCGAGGGCCAGCCAGGACGGTCGAGGATGCAGCCGATAGTGCACAACTGCGGGTACGGCGGCAGGGCGGCCGAGACGGCGACTCCCACGACGCGCAGCCGTTGCCCGTCCAGGGTCACGTGGTCTCCGACGTCCACCCCGAGCGCCCGGGCGAAGGCGCGTTCCACGACGACACCGCCATGGTCGCCGTCGACCCAGTGGCCGCTCACGACGGCTGGGCGGTCGACCGGAGACGGGTTGGCGTCCCGACCTTGGACCTCCGCCACGCCGTTCACCCCTGCGGCCTCGATCGACGCCCAGGTCGTCGGGAACGCGGGGCTGCGCGCCGCCACCTCTCGCCGTCCCGCGAGGGCCGCGAGCCGGTCACGGTCGGCTCCGGTGACGGATCGGCCAGGCGGTGGGAAGAGCGCGGCAACGACATCCGGGCCGGACGTGCGCTGACGGGTCTCGGCGTACGGCACCGCCGTCTGGCCGTGCAGCACGAGCCCGATGGTGAGTGTCGTGGAGGCTACGGCGAGCGCGGCCAGCAGGAGCAACGCCTCCGCCGGCCGGCGGCGCAGGTCGCGTCGTGCGAGCCGGTAGAGGAGAACGATCGAGGTCATTCGCGGCTGCCTGCCGTGAGGATCTGGGCCGCACTGGCGGTCTCGGGGCCGAGGGCGACGTCCTCGACGAATGCCCCATCACGCATGCCGACCATGCGGTCGGCCGTGGCTGCCGTCCGCTGGTCGTGGGTCACGACCACGAGCGTCTGGCCGTTGGCGCGCAGCCGCTCGAACAGGCGGAGCACCTCGATGGTGGCGGCACTGTCCAGACTCCCGGTCGGCTCGTCTGCGAGCAGGACGGCCGGCTCGTTGACCAGGGCACGCGCGATCGCAACCCGCTGCTTCTGCCCGCCGGACAGTGCGGACGGCAGGTGACCGGCCTGGCGCTCGAGACCGACCTGTTCCAGCAGGGCAGTCGCTCGCCGACGCGCCTGCCTCGACGATCGGCCGGCGAGAAGGGCGGGGAGCTCGACGTTCTCGACCGCTGTGAGCTCCTCCATCAGGTGGAACTCCTGGAACACGAAGCCGACGTTGTCACGTCGCAGCCGCGCCCGGGTGCGTTCTGAGGTGTGGTCGATGCGTCGACCGGCGATCCAGACCTCGCCGGCGTCCGGGCGGTCCAAGCCGCCCATGAGGTGCAGGAGCGTGGATTTGCCGCAGCCGCTCGGGCCCGTGATCACGACCGCCTCGCCCGTCGCGACCTCGAGGTCGACGTCGTCGACAGCCCGGACCAGTGCGTTGCCGTTCCCGTAGTGCTTCGCGAGCCCGACGACACGGACAACCCCGCTCATCGCCCATCACTCCAGGTCCGCTCACAGGCGTCCAACCAGGTCAGGTCCGCTTCGATCCGGAGCACGACGCCCTCCAGGAGCAGCGCAGCGTCTGAGCCGTCCGGCTCCGCCATCGCCGCCCGCTGCGCGTCGCGGAGACGACGTACCAGCTCGCGGCGCTGGGCGGCCACGATGTCGAGCGGTTCGGCGAGTCGTTGGGCGGCCGCCACCATGAGCTTGAGGTGGAAGTTGGTCAGGTCCGGTCTGGGCCATGTGACGTCGCTGAGCCACTGGTCGACCCGCTCACGCCCGGCCGCGGTCAGCTCATACGTACGGCGTTCCGGCCGGTCGGAGGCGACGGCCTCACGAGTGGACGAGACCAGTCCTGCCTGTTCCAGACGACCCAGGGTCACGTACATCTGGCCGGCGTTGAAACCCGCCCCGAGCGGGCCGAGCGCGCGCTCGATCTGTGCCCTGAGCTCGTAGCCGTGCGAAGGCTCCTTGGCGAGCAGCGCCAGTACGACTTCCTGCTGCATCTCATGCCCCTAACGGTTAGGTATAGCGAACAGGCTAACGGTTAGGGGTACTGGACGGAAGACCCTTCGCGGGTCGATCGCGGATGCGCTATCCGTGTCGCAGAGAAGGTCACGAGCCCGGGATCGGCTACCGTCGGCGCGTGACGCCGGTCGTGCGCGGAATCGCCTGGCTCGGGATGTTCGTCGGGATCTGCGTGGCGCCGTTGGTCTTTGCCCTGATGAGCACGGACCAACCGGGGCAGGGATTCTGGACCGACTTCTCCGTCGCTCTCGGCTTCGTCGGCTTGGCCCTGATGGGGATCGAGTTCGCCCTCGTGGCTCGGGTCAGGACCGTGGCGGAGCCCTTCGGCACGGACGCGGTCATCGACTTCCACGCCAGATCGGGTACACGGGCCTGATCTTCATCCTCATCCACGTGGCCCTGTCTGCCGACTGGAGCCAGGCCAAGCCGTTCACGCCGAGCGACACACCCGCTCTGGTCTGGTTCGGCGGGATCGCGACGGCCGCCCTGGTGGTCCTGGTGGCCACCTCGGTCTGGCGTCGCCAGCCCCGTCTGTCCTACGAGGTGTGGCAGGTCCTGCACGCCGTACTCGCGGTCGTCGCTGTCGTGGCCGCTCTGGCGCACGTGCTGCTGGTGGACTACTACGTCGACAGCGTGTGGAAGCAGGTGCTGTGGGCGATCATGGCCGCCGCATTCCTGTGGCTCCTGGTGTGGGTGCGGGTGCTTCGTCCACTCCGGATCCGTCGACGGCCGTGGACGGTCGATCGGGTCACACCGGACAGTGACAGCACAACGGTGCTCACCCTGAGCCCGACCGGCCACGACGGACTGCGGTTCGAACCCGGCCAGTTCGCCTGGATCACGGTCGGCAGGTCCCCGTTCTCGGTCACCTCACACCCGTTCTCGTTCTGCTCGAGCGCGGAGTCGAACGGCAGCGTCGAGGTCGCGATCAAGGCCGCGGGCGACTTCACCTCGAGCGTCGCGAACGTCGAGCCCGGGACCGAGGTCTACGTCGACGGGCCGCACGGGGTGTTCTCGATCGACCAGTACGAGGGCGCAGGGTTCTGCCTGATCGCCGGGGGGTGGGGATCGCGCCCGCCCTGAGCATGCTCGAGACCCTCGCCGACCGGCACGACGTTCGGCCGGTCGTCCTGTTCGTCGGCAACCGCGACTGGGACAGCATCATCCTGCGGGAGCGCATCGACGAGCTCACCGCTCGACTCGACCTGACAGTGGTGCACGTCCTGGAGAAGCCTCCTGCGGGCTGGGCCGGCGAGCAGGGGTACGTCGACGCGGAGATTCTCGCCCGCAACCTGCCGGAAGGATTCCGGCGGTTCCAGTTCTTCGCCTGCGACCCCACACCGATGCTCACCGCCGTGGAGACCGCGCTGGTCAGCATCGGCACCCCCGCCGACCGTGTCCACACCGAACGCTTCGACTGGGTATGAGGGTGACCCCGCCGCGAGGAGTAGCCGTGCGCCACGTCTACCTGACGCGCATCGCGCTGGCCACGAGTGTGCTCCTGCTGCTGGCCTGCCTGGCCTTCGCTGCTATCCAGAACTGATCGAGGTGGGCCCCCGAGCGGGCAGCTGGGACTACCCGCGGGGCGAGCGCCGCGTCGCCACGACGACCAGCGCGCTCCCGGTGCCGACGAGGACGAGGCCGAGGATCGCGAGGACCTCCACCCAGAGGGACAGACCGGTGTTCGGGAGGGTGCCGGTCGGCGGCGAGGGGTTGCCGGGCTGCGGACCGTGGGTGCCGGGGTTGGCGGGCCTCGTGGGAGATGGCGTGGGTGAGGGTGAAGGTGAAGATGACGGTCCGGGCGAGCGCTTGTTCGAGACCGTGATGGTCGACGCCGAGTTGCCGACGACCACCTGGTCCGGCGCGATGCCGGCCAGCTCCCACCCCGGTGCCAGGGCCGGCTCGCTCACCCGGCAGGTGACGCCGGTCGGGATGCCGGAGAACGCCTCGCGCACGCGGGTCGCTCCGGCTGCCACGTCCACCGGCACGAGCGTGTCGAACACGTCGTCGCTGCAGTCGAGCCGGAGCAGGAACGTGAGGTTCTTGTCTGCCGGCGAGCCTTCGATGCGTTTGACGACATTCACGTCGCCGGTTCGCCGGGTGTCGACGGCGTTGATCTGGACAGGGGTCGTGCTGTCGATGCTCACGTCGGGCGACGCCACGCCGCCGAGCGACCACTCGCTCGGGATGTCGATCTCGGTGAAGGTGCAGTGGACACCGACCGGGATGCCGTCGATGAGGACCGTCCCGGGCTGTGCCTGCGTCGCCGTCCCCGTCACGCGTTGGTCATAGGCAGTGCCGTCGCAGTCGAGGAAGGCGGAGAACGTCGTGGAGGCGCCGTCGGCCGGGCCGATCACGGTCTTGGTGATCGCGATGCCTCCGGTGAGTCGACGGTTCGTCACGGTGACCTCGACCGGGTCGCCGGATCGGACGACCACGCTGCCCGGATCGATGGTCTCGGGAGCCCAGCCGTCAGGCACGTTGTCTTCTGTGACCTGACACGCGACGCCGGTCGGGATGCCGGCGCGCGTCACCCTGTGGCCGTTCGCGTCGGTGAGCGCCGGGAGGTCCTCGTCGACGTTCGCATCCGGACAGCTGAGGTGCACCGTGAAGTCGGTACTCGCCCCCGCCACATCACCGTCCAGGTTCTTGATCACCGTCACCGCGCCGGTGACACGCGTGTTGGTGACCGTCACCTGGACTGGCGCGTCACCGACGGTGACGGTTCTCGGCACACCGGAGGCCACCCACTCCGGTCCGGGGTTCGCCTCTGTCACTGTGCACTCGACGCCGGTCGGGATGCCACTGACCGTGTCATCCGGGGAGCCGGGCACCGAGAGCAGCACGTCCTGCTCGAGGGCGATTGACGGACAGCTCACGTGGACGGTGAAGTCCGTCGGAGCCCCGGCGATGGCACCCTCCAACTGCTTGACGACGTGGATCTCGCCCAGGAGGCGCTGGTTCGTGACCGTCACCGTGACCGGGGTATCCGGGTTGGACCCGACGGTCACGGTCTCGGGGGCGACCCCCACGAGCGACCAACCGTCGGGCGGACCGTTCTCGGTGACCGTGCACCTGGTCCCTGAGGGGATGCCGGAGAACGTCGTGAATGCGCTGCCCTGATCCCCCACGTCGAGGGTCCGCGACTCCTCGATGTCGGCATCCGGGCAGCTGACATGCACCCCGAAGGCGGTGGTGGCTCCCGCTGTCGGTCCGAGTGCCCTCTTGACGACGACCAGGGATCCCACCACGCGCGTGTTGGTGAGAGTGACCTGGTTGTGGCCGGCCCCGATGGTCACGACCCCTCCGTCCGGTGTCGCGCCGGACAGGGCCCACCCCGCCGTCGGGTCGGGCTCTGTGACCGCACATATCACCCCGGTCGGGATGTCGAAGACGTCGGAGCTCACCTGGGTCGCCGGCGGGGTCACCGTGAGCGTGACGTCTCGGTCGTACGTCGTACCGGGCTCGCAGTCGACGTGCGCGGTGAAGGTCGTCGACGCACCCGCGGGGTCACCTTCGAGCACCTTCGTGATCTGCAGTTGCCCAAGGATCCGCCGGTTGGTCACCATGACGGAGACCGGTATCGACCCGGCCGGCACCGTCACCGAGCTCGGCGAGATGTCCACCAGCTGGTAGCCGTCGGGCGGATTCGGCTCCGTGACCCGGCAGACCGTGCCCGACGGAATAGGGGTCGTCTCGGCGGGCTGCCCGGGTGCGATCACGAGATCCTGGTCGTACGTCGTACCCGGGTCGCAGTCGACGTGCACGGTGGTGGTCGGGTCGGCGCCGGCGGGGTCACCCTGGGCCACCTTGGTCACCGAGATCGTGCCCATCAGCCGCGTGTTCGTGACAGCGCCGTCCAGGCTGTCGCAGTTCGCCAGCGGCTGGAGGGTGCCCACCTGCGGCTGCGCGTAGCCGGTGGCCGGGTCCTCCTCGTACTCGTAGCCGAACGGCGACGGCGGCACCGTCACCTCGATCGATGCGCTGCTGCCCGCGCCCGCGGGCACGATGACCGGTCCCTGCACGACCGGGTCGACGGTCGTCCGGTTCCCCGCGGCGTCGAGCAACCACACCCGGAAGAAGAAGGTCGCATCCTCGGTCGGCGGCACGTCGACGGTCTTCACGAAGGTCAGCCGCGGCGGAGACGGGAGACCGACGACCGAGGCGGTCTGGCTGGTGCTCACAGTCGTGCCATTGGAGTCGACCAGGGAAGCCGCGTCGTCGACCGTCACGGTGCCGTCGAAGGCGTGGGCCAGCGGCACGGAGAAGGTCAGGGTGGCGCTCCCGGTGCCGTCGACTGTGCCCGAGCTCCAGGTGATCGGAGTGGTGACCGGGGTCCCGAGACCCACGTCGGAAGACCCGCTCGACAGGCTCTCGAGTGCGATCGCCTGGTTGGCCGACGTCACGTCCGTGATGGTCGCCGTGTTGTTGCCGGCTGAGGTGACTGTCACCGGGGTCGAGGCCGTGGCCGTCGGGTTCCCGTCAACGGGAGCACCGGTGTCGGTGTCCACGTACGTCGCCGTCGCGATGTCCGAGACGGTCGTCGTCCCATCCGGGGCGGTGCCTGAGTGGTCCAGGACCAACACCCTGGTCGAACCCGCCGGCACTGCTACGGTCTGTCCCGGGGTGGTGTCGACCACCTGGCCGTCGGCACTGACCACGTCGGTCACGCGTACGGAGACCGTGCGGCTCGACGGGTTCGTCGCGAAGACCTGGCTGCTCCAAGTAACCGTGCCGGTGACGGGCGTTCGGAACCACCGGATCGTGGTCGTGAACGACCCCTCCGCATCCGGAGCGCAGCTGTCGACGCTCACCGTCGTCGGCACGTTCGTCTTGCTCACCGACCACAGGAAGCCGTCACCACGGGCCGCCTGGATCTGTTTGCTGATCGACTGTGGCGCGAGCTGGTTGACCGGGATCGACACGTTCTTCGCGCCGATGCCCTGGGTGCCGAAGTTCTCGTTCAGCAGCTGGGTGCTCAGAGACGCGCCGGGGTAGCGACTCGACCCGACCGCGAGTCGCTGGTACCAGTCGTAGATGCAGGTCTCGTTCCCACCGCTCGGGATGACCAGTTGCCGGACCAGCGTGACGTTGGCGCTGCCGCCGATGTTCACCAGCTGCGGCGGGCCGACGGAGGGCTGCTGGCAGCTCGGATTGGAAAGCCCCGGGTTCAGCACCGGCACGGACATGAGGTCAAAACCCGTCGCGGTCCCCGACTGGTTGCCCGCAGCGATCAGAACGGTGAACGTCTGCCCGGGAGTGATCTGGGCCGTCAACCGGAACGGCACCAGGTCGAGCTCGGACCAGTTCGGGCCCTGGTTGCCCGTGGTGTAGTTGGCGTCCGGGCAGATGAACTGACCGTTCGCATCAGGGAGTGTGAGTCCAGCCGGCCGGTTGCACCCCTGGAGGGTGAACGTGACCTGTACGGGCAGGGCCGCCTGAGCAGGCGCCGTCGTCGCCCCGATCGCCACGAGCACCGCAACCACACACAACGCGAGAGTCGCCCGAAGGGCAGTGAACGCTCGCGATGCGGACATGTCGTCCTTCCTGCGAACCGCGGCGCGCGCGGCGCGCGACGTACGGGGCGGAGCATGACTTTACCGCGCCAACCTCCCGCTGCTCGGTGCTCGGCGCGTCGGCCGACGAGGATCGGCCACGCGCGCGGCGTAGGTTCTTCCGGGGTGAGCACCGCGCGTGTCGACCGGATCGCTGAGACGGAACGACGGACCCGTGGCGCCGGGGGAAGCGCCACGGGTCCGTCCTGGGGAGAGCCGACGGATCGCTCGGTGCCGGGACACGCCCTAGTTGGCCGCCTTGAACACGTTCGCCTGCGTGGTGATGCCTGCGTCGAGGTTGAGCAGGTCGGCGAGCGTGTGCCGGTAGTCGATGCCGTAGGTCTGGCTGATCGTCTGGAGCACGGGGTCGTTCAGGTAGAAGAAGCGGTCGCCGTCTCGCAACGCCTCGAACTGCTTCTTCCAGATCGCGAGCTGCAGCGG
Source organism: Nocardioides sp. (assembly GCA_017354415.1). Taxonomy (GTDB): domain Bacteria; phylum Actinomycetota; class Actinomycetes; order Propionibacteriales; family Nocardioidaceae; genus Nocardioides. The sequence goes on along the minus strand of JAFMQY010000009.1, from coordinate 14,035 downwards.
ACCGAACTCCGTGCCGGAGACGTGCTTCTCGGAGACCATCCCGACGAACGCGTCGATGTTGTTGACGTTGCCGTAGATCGCCTTGAGCCGCGCGGCCAGCGTCGTCCGGCGTACACCGGTGACGGCGTCCTCCTGTGCGGCCGCGCTGTCGAGCGGGATGACGTTGCCCTGCGCGTCGCGCAGTTGGACGAAGTCGAGGCTGTTGGGATCGTCGATCGGGTCTTTCGGGTCGATCTTCGGGTCGTTGGTCGGGAACTGATCGGTCGACTCGCCCGTGATCTGGGTGAACGACCGGACCGGCGCGAGACCGTATGCCCTGCGCATGTCGTTGTAGCTCGGCATGCCGTGGTCCCGGCCGCGCTGGACGTCGTCAGCGCCGACGTCGGACACGCCGGTGAAGCACGACGGCTTGATCACCGGCGAGCCACAGGTCGGCGGGTTGATTCCGTGCGGCTTCGGCACCTCGAAGAGGACGCTGCGCATCGAGTTGTCGAGCTGCTCGTCGTTCTTGTACTGGTGCTCGCCCAGGCTCTGCAGGAACGGTCCTTCGCCGATCTGCTGAAGAAGGTCGGGGTTCCCGAACGCGTCCACGAGCGGGATCGTCAGCGATACCGTGCCGTCCGCGTTGCGTACGACGGTGATGCCCTCGGCGGGGAAGGTGTTGTTCAGCTGGTTGTCGGTGTACGTGTCGGCCGGGACAGTCGTCTCGAACTCACCGTGAACCATGCTGTGTGCGCGGTAGCCGACCGTGGCGAACTCGTTCGAGATGCTCGCGTTGACCGAGGATGAGTAGCCGCGATACGGGGCGAGATTCACTCCGAGTGTGGGCAGGAACTGGTTGTAGGTGATGTACTGGATCTCCGCGCCGACCACGCGTCGCGCGATCTCGAACTTCTGCTCCGCAGAGAGGCTGTCCGGCAGCGCGGCGACGATGCGGTTGTGCTCACGGGCGAACAGCGTCTGGATCGCCGTCAGTGCGAGGTTCTCGTTGGCGCGAACGTCTCCCGCTACGGCGGCATCCGACGCGGTCAGGGCTCCGAAGAGATCCATCGGCGGGGCAGTCGAGGCATCACCGCGGGCGTTCGCCCTCGGCAGGTATCCGTCCGGGGTCATCATCAGCGTCGCAGCGTTGTTCGAGGGATCGCCGTCCACGGTTCCGTCGCGCAGCCAGTCGAGCCTGGAGTTCGAGACGCCGTAGACCTGCGAGCCGTCGAGGTAGCTGCTGATCGTGTTGATCTGCTGTCGCGGCGTGTTGACGCCTGTGCCCGGGGCGGCGGGAGTACGCGCGAACCCGATCGTCCCGAGATTGTTGTTGAAGGCCTCGAGCGGGTCCTGCTTGTTGTACTGCATGTTTGCCGACTCCGCGGCTGTCTCGTTCCGCAGGTCGATGTCATGGTCGACGAACTGACCCCACGCCCAGCCCCATTGCGAGACGTTGTTCTCGGAGAAGAGGTTCTGGCCGCCGTCGTTGAAGATGCGGTTACTGAGGTAGCGCGGCGACGGGCCGGAGACCATCTGGCCGATGCCGTCGGCATAGTTGGGCGAGCCGACACGGGAGAACTGCGTCCCCGCTTGGCCCCATGTGGGATGAGCGACGTTGTTGCCGCTCCCGTCGAGTGTGCGACCCGAGAACGGGTCGCTACCCGGCGCGGCGGTTACCGCGCTCGCGCCCGTTCCCACGAGCGTCGTCGCGAGTAGTACGGTCCACAGACCGCGCATGGCAAACTCCTTCCGGAGTGGATGGATAGGAGTGCGTTCCGCTCGACCGGGCCTCAACCGTCCTCGGATCCCGAGGAGGGTGAGCGCTCGCCGTACCGAGGGGGTGACGATCGGCCGAGACGAAATGACACCGTCCGTCTTCCGGGGGTCGAGACGGCTGGTGCGAACATCCTGATCGGTCTACTCCCGCACGCGAGCACGGTCTATGGGCTGGTGACCAAACCGGCACTGTCTGGTTGTGGGCCGGCACAACCCCCGCGACGAGAGCCCACGGGTGTCGGTCACCGTGGTCCCGGAGCACGAGGAATCGCTCTGGTCCTACTCCCCCGTCGCCATCGCCAGATAGATACGAGCCATGTCGCGTGGATCCTGGAGATCGACCTCGGCGAGCTGCGAGATACGCCGTAGCCGATACGCCAGAGTGTTCCGGTGGATCTGCAGCGCCGCGCAGGTGGCCGGTCGGTCCAGTCGGTGCGTCAGGAGCGTTCTCAGCGTCTGCAACAGGTGCTCGTGTTCCGGAGCGGTCAGCGGCGCCAGGACACCATCGCGCAGCAGCGCCGTCGTTCTGGGTGAGCGGAGCACGAGGAGCTCCAGGAGATTGTCCTGGATCTCGACGCGCCCCCGAATGCCGCGCTGGCACGCGTCGTCGACCAGGAGGTCGAGGTCGTCATGTGCCCCCGCCAGCTCGTCCCGCGGCGTGGGCCCACCGATCGCCAGCAGCGCATCCGGCCCCTCCCCGAGGTCAGCCACGCTGAGCGGGCGCCAGGCGAGGCCGATGACCCGTTCGGACTCGGTGACGGCCAGCCCGCCGCCACGCCGTCGCAGCCTGGCGGCCATCTGGGCGTGGCGGCTCGGTGGCCGCCCTGGCAGCACCGCGACGAACGGCGTATACCTGGCCTCGATCGGAATGCCGGCTCGGTCAGCGAGCTCCCTGTCGTCGGCATCGAGCACGGCCTTCGCGGTGAGGATCTCCATCAGGTCCCGCATCCGACGTTCGTCTTCCGAGACGAGCCGCTCACGCTCCGCGAGGTAGACGTCGGCGAAGATCGCCGACACCTGGCCGACGTACTGCATCACGATCCCGGCGGCTTCGAGGACGGCTTCGAGCTCCGACGCACGCGCGTATCGGCGGATCAGCTGCAAGGTGAACTGGCCGGCCAGGCCGCACGCGCGCTCGAGGTCCTCGAGTCGAACCCCATCGGTCGCTCGCGCCCGTGCCTCCTCTCGCAGGACGTCGAAGTCACTGTCCTGCAGCACGGCGCCGGTCGACAGCCAGGCATGGACCCGCCGGAGATTGATCTCGATGGCGCGCACGATCTCTTGGCGTGAGGCCGCCGACAGGCGGTCGTACGCCGGGATCTGCGATCGCAGATGCTCGACGATCGCCGAGGCGGCCTCGTCGAACGGGATCCGTGCCACGATCGCAGCGAACTCATGCTGCGGGGCACGTGGCCGTGACCCCCTGCGTCCGTTCCGGCCCCGCGAGCGACCGACGTCGCACACCACGGTCGCCTTCCTCGACCGCGGTACGACCGCGGGGACGGCGCGTGCCAGGATCACGTGCTCAGGCTCGGGGGAGCCCATGGTCCTCCCTCCTGAACTCTCCAAGCACCACTGAGCAGGAAGTGAGCCAACTTACTCCCGGTTCGACGCCACGAACAGGCCCGTCAGACACTCCGACGACAACCACCGCTGGTTGAGGTTTGCCACCCAGAGACTCCTTTAGCCAGCCTGCGCAGGCTCCCAGTCTCAGAACCCGACTTGGACTTGCGGTCGGAGCGAAAGGTCGGTCTGGTGGCGCACTGAACGTACGCGGCTGACACCTCACGTCGCGTCTGCGTCAGCGGGTGCGCGAAGCTTCTCGAAGCTGTCGCGCCAGCCCGGATCGGTGGAGCTCCAAGCGCGCGGGGGTCGCGAAGTCGCCTTGGGAGAGCGACAGCTCGGCGCCGTCGCCGACCGGAGAAACCGCCAGCTCTACGACGGTCTCCCGGTCATCTGGGTCTGGCTCCTCCCAGCGGAAGGTGTACACGAGACGCCTTGGCGGACGCACCTCCAGGAACTCCCCGGTGAGATGGAACAGGTCCCCGACGGGTGGCTGCATCCCGAACCGGTACCGACCTCCCACTCGCAGGTCGAGATCGATCCCAGGTGTCGTGAAACCTGAAGGTCCCCACCACTTCGCCAGGAGGCCCGGATCTGTCAGCGCGCGGAAGACCGTCTCATCCGGCGCATGCAGCACACAGCTCAGCCGCAAGACAAGGCGTTCGGACTGACCACCCATGGTTGAACACTCGCACGCAGCGGGTGCGCCGGTCACGGGATTTGGGGCAGCGGCCAGCTCTGGCCGGTGCCACTGTCGACGAGCGCGGCCCGGTCGACTCGGACGGTCAAAGGCAGGACGTCCGTGATCGCCTTCGCCACCATTGCCAGTTTGGTGCCTTGGGCCCGCGTGGCCACCGAGACGTGCGGCACCCACTGGCCCGCCTCGTAGTTGCGGTGCAGCTCCGCGCCGGTGGCCTCGAGAGCCGTGACGATGCGCCACTGGCGCAGCGCTACGTCGGCAGTGATCGCCGGCGCGAGCGAGACCCGGCCTCGCGGGAACGCGAGCGTGCCGTGGAAGGACACCGTGAAGGGCTCGGCTGCGGGAAGCGCGGCAAGCGCCTCCTGCGCCCGCGCCAGGTCCCAGCTGCGGAGCACGGCGTAGGACAGGTGCGGGTAGTGGCGGCGATGCGTGTGCGTCGCCAAGGTCGAGACTCCCGCGTCCTCCAGTCGCGACCACAAGTCCCGCACCAAGTGGTCGGTCCGGTCATCGAAGAGCAGGCAGACCGCGAGCGCCATTCACCCAGCATCGTCCGGACACCGCGTCTCGATCCAGGGTCAGTCCGGGCGCGTCAGGCAAGGACGACGTCACCGGCGCTGCATCGTCCACGCGGCCCTCAGCGCCAAGCAGACCGCATCGATGTCGCCGTGCGCGACGTCGGCGAGCACCTTCATGTGCGCCTCCAGCTCTGGGCGCATCCAAAACGTGTTCGGGTAGTCGTTCAACAGATCCTCGCGCTGCTCGAAGTCGGCTCGAATCAACACGGTCGCCTCGTCGATCTGCCGCGCCACCAAGCGGTTCCGCACCGACCATCGGCGTCCCCGAGACTCGTGATGCAAACGCACTCCCTCCAACCCGCCAGGAACTGCTCGACGTCGTGCCAGTTCCCCTCCAGCGACATGAAGATGAGCCTGCCCGTCGGGTGCGTGCCTCTCAAGACGATCAGAGCCAGTGACGATTGCGTCAGTCCGTGCGCGGTCTGTGAGCGGACAGAGTGCTTCGATGACCGGATGGACACCCGGTTCGCCGAAGGCGGAGCAGGGGCGGCCTGTCTGATCGCGCTGGCCTCATGTACGACGAGCTCTCACCCGGAGCCTGAGGCCCGACGTCGCAGGCCTCATCACCGCCCGGCACTTCCGTGGTGTCACATCGCGGTCGTCAGGTTCAGCACCTGGACTGCCATGACTACATCGGAACGCACCCGCCCCGTTCCGGGACGCCAGGTCCTCGGGGCTCATCCGCGTCCCCAGCAAGGCCGTGCCCGGACATCGCCCACCGCCGCAGCCATCCCAGCGAGAGCAGTTCCAAGTCGGTGAGGTCCCGCACCATTGCATCGGTTACAACTGGGGGGTGATCGGGCCCGACATGACCTCGCCGGAAGGCCGACGGGCAGCCTTCGGACCCGAGCTGTTGGGACACCTGGACACCCTTGCCGCCTGGCTCGCGCTGGAGGACCCCTGGCCCGGAGGTGTCGACCTCATGCTGCTCTTCGGTGGCTCCATGCCCGCCACGTGGCAGGTCGCGGTCGATGCAGTGATGGCCGGGGACGTCGGAACCTTGATGCTGGTCGGGGGCCGTGGTCACACCACTGATGCGTTGCTGGGCGCGCTCGGTTGCGACCCGGGATCCGCCGAGACGAGCGACATCACCGAGGCTGAGCTGATGGCGGCGTGGCTGCGCGATGTCCACGGCATCGAGGACGTCGTGCTCGAGACCCGGTCATCCAACTGTGGCAACAACATCACCTTCGCGGAGCGGCTGGCAGCCCGGATAGGGCTCGAACCCCGAACCGTTGCTCTGGTCCAGGACCCGACCATGCAACGTCGGATGGACGCGCGGTTCCGGCGTACCTGGTCCCTGGGGGGCGCGGTCGCCTTCAACCGACCGGGGCCTGACAGTCGGGATGCGTGGCCGTGGGACCGCTGGGTTTCGCTCGTCATGGGCGAGGTCCCGCGACTTCGCGATGACGCCGATGGCTACGGGCCGCGTGGCCGCGACTTCATCGCTCACGTCGCGGTGCCGGATCGCGTCGAAGCTGCCTATCGAGCGCTCCTCGCGAGGCACCCCGAGTGGGTCCGGGCGATGCCGTAGGCCCCGCAGTCGATACAACGGTCCCGACTCGTCCGGTCAGCGGGAGGCCCCCAGCTCCACGAGCAGGACGCCGCTGATGATGAGGACGATGCCGACGATCATGACGCCGTTGAGTGGTTCGTTGAAGAAGACCTTGGAGCCGATCGCTGCCAGCGCAACCCCGCAGCCCGCCCACACGCCGTAGGCGAGGCCGATCCCGAGGCCCGCCCTGAGGGTGCGGGTGAGCAAGAAGAACGAGGCGACGTAACCGACAACGACGACCGCGTACATGGCTGGATGGTCGAGTGCTCTCTTGAGGGTGAGAGTGGCACTGACCTCGCACAGGATGGCGCTCGCCAGAAGCAGCGACGCGGTCATACACTCTCCAGCTTCTTGACGCGAGATGGCGCTGACGCGGAGCCGCATCGCGATGCGGACCGGATGCGAAAGTTTCTCACGCCTTCGCCGCCGACGACCCGCGTGCATGTGCCCACCACAAGTCGTCACGCGGTTCGCATGCCGGGTTGAGGGACGGCCCGTCGTGGGCGGCCAGTGGAAACGTCGGCGTGTCGGTGTCGGATCGCGCCAGAGGTGTTCGTAGGAGGGGTGAGCGGCCGCCCACGAAGCCGCCGTGACAGCTACAGGAGATGACCGAGAGATGCAGTGTCCGGAGCCCATCGCCCGCCGCCTGTACCGGCTGGTGGAGCCGATCCACCTGGTCACCTACTTCTCACACGAACCGACCGATGCACTGATGGCACTCGGCCTCCGGAACTACTGGGACGGCTACTTCGCCGGACGGGCCGCACCGTTGGGCCGCGTCCCGGCCGAGGTGGTCCACGCGATCTTCTACAACTTCGCCGACGGCGAGGCCGCCCGCCATATCCCCAGCGTCTGGGACACCACCACTCCCGAGGCGGCGCTGGCCGCTCGCGAGCAGGGCAGCGTCGCTGCGCTGAGACGGATCCTCGACGAGCTCGCCGAGTCCCCCGGTCTCGCGCGAGCCGCCGATCTCGCCACCAACGCCGCGACCAGCGCCCCCACGGCGGGACGTCCCATGTACGCCGCGCTCCGAGCGCTTCCCGTACCCGAGGAGCCCGTGGCCCGGCTCTGGCACGCGGCCACCCTGCTCCGCGAGCATCGCGGTGACGGTCATATCGCCGCCCTGGTCGCAGAGGGCATCGGCGGGACGGAGGCCCATGTGCTTCACGCTCTCTTCGAGGGCATCCCCGCAGAGAAGTTCGGAAGGGTCCACCACCTCCCCGCGGTGCGGCTGGCCACGGTGGTCGACGGGATGCGCGCCCGCGACCTCGTCGACACCTCCGGCTGGCTCACTGATGCCGGCCGGGAGAAGAAGAGACGCATCGAGACTCTCACCGACGACCTCGCGGCGTCGACGTACGACAGCCTGACTCGGACCGAGCTCGACCACCTCATCGAGGACCTCGAGCCCATCTCCGCAGCGCTCGAGGCTGCCGGCTCGCGGTAGAGCCGTCAGTCCGGCGTCACGTTGCGGATCGAGTAGCCGATCTCCTCGTCGGCGATGTTCTGGTCCCGGTCGACCCATACAGACGTGGGATAGTCCTGGCCCTTCGGCCAGTTCACGCGCACCTGGTAGGCGTGCTTGGTGTTGGCTGCGTCGATGACGTCGTTGATCGTCACCCTCATCCAGTCCCCGGCGGGGTAGCCGGCGGCATGGCCGCTGCCCCGGTGGGCGTACACGGCGGCGGCCGCCTTCCCGTCGCGGACCGTGACGACGACCGGAACACCGCGGTCTCCGCAGAAGCACGACGTACGCAGGGTGTACGTGTAGTCCTCGACGTCGTACGCCGGCCACGGGGCCGCGGTCGGATTCGGGTCCGGGGTGCCGCGCGGCGTTGGCTCGGGAGTGCCGCCAGTGCTGTCCCCGGTTGCCCCGCCCCGTGCACCACAGCCTGCCACGAGGACGGCTGCGCACACCAGGAGCGGGACCACCTGCTTCGACATGGCGGTCTGATGTGCCGTCCGCGAGGGTGGTTCCGTCGTGGACGGGACGCGATGGTGAGCAGTACGACGGTGGGAATCTCGTCGGCATCGGTGTCGAACTGCACGTGTCACGTCCGACGTAGGAGTGAGCCGTAGCCCGCCCGACAGCCTCCGGAGGAGCCCACCATGGCGCCACAGACCGATCACGACACAACCGAGAGGAAGACCGGTCAGAGTCCGCGCCAGGTCGTCGCAGGCTACTTCTTGTCTCTCGATGGCGTGGCGGAGGCTCCCGATCGGTTCTTCACCGACTGGGACGACGAAACGGACGCCAGCGGCGCCGATCTGATTGCGACCCAGGACGCGGTCATACTCGGCCGCCGCAGCTACGACGAGTGGGCTGAGTTCTGGCCCGGCAGCGAGATCGAGCCATTCGCCTCCTTCATCAACACCGTGCCCAAGTACGTCGCAACGTCGACGCCGCTCGAACGCGAGTGGACCAATGCGCACGTGATCGACGGCGGACTGGTCGACTTCGTGCGGCACCTCAAGGCCCGACCAGGTGGGGGCATCGGCGTCCACGCCAGCATCTCGGTCACTCGGACCCTGCTCGCTGCCGACCTCGTCGACGAGCTCAGGCTCGTCATCGCGCCGACGATTGCCGGGACCGGGAAGAGACTGTTCGACGGGTTGCCGCCCATACGACTCGAGACGATCCGCAGCACGGTCTCACCTATGGGCCACCTGCTCGTCGACTACCACGTGGCCCGTTAGCGAAGGCCCGGCTCGGCGTACTGTCCGCTCGTGGGCTGCGCCCGGCTCTTGTGGCATCACGGGAGCTGGTGGCTGGAGAGCATCACCCGAACCGCTGAGCGAACGAAGAGGAGAGCGAGGAGTTGTGACCGGACCGCTGCACCGCCCGTATCCGCCCGACGTCTACCGCGGCAACACCGGAGAGGTGTCTGGATGGATCCGCCCGAGCGAGACTGAGCCGGCGATCCGGTACCGGTCCGGGGGCAGCTGCGAGTACCTCGCCACAGGCGATCAAACCCACGGCACGTTCGGGCTGTACCGGTGGAACTTCGGTCCTGACGAGTCCGGCCCCGACCCGCACTTCCACCGGGCCATCACCGAGTCGTTCTACGTGCTCAGCGGCGAGGTCAGCCTGTACGACGGCACCGGGTGGAAGACCGGCAACCCCGGCGACTTCTTCTTCGTGCCCGAGGGAGGGCTGCACGGCTTCCGAGGCGCGAACAACGCCTCGATGCTGCTGATGTTCAGCCCCGGCGCCCCTCGAGAAGACTATTTCGAGACCCTGGCCGGGCTGGCCAAGAATCCCATGACCGCCGAAGAGCGCCTGGAGTTCATGCTTCGTCACGACACCTACTGGGTCTGAAGGCGTGGCCCCGGCCGGCAACCCGGCCACTCGGGTCATCGGGGTCGGCGCCAGCCCTCCCACGTCGGGTGAGGCGCCAAATGGAGTGAATGTCTCTGACAGTGTGGTGCAGGCTCGGGTCGTGGCTACGGGAGATGCCCAGATGAGGGCCTACTACGAGCAGGGCAAGGAGCGAGACCGGCTCGCCGGGCCGAAGGGTGCCCTCGAGTTCGAGCGGACGAAGGAGATCCTCCAACGGCGAATGCCACCGGCTCCCGCGGTTGTTGCCGACGTTGGGGGCGGACCGGGGCGCTACGCCTTGTGGCTCGCCGAGCTGGGATACACGGTGCAACACCGTGACCTGATGGAGCTCCACGTCGAGCAGCTCCAGGCACTCGGTCACGGGTCGATCCAGACCGCGGCCGGCGACGCTCGGCAACTCGACCTGCCCGACTCGTCGGTCGATGCGGTCCTGCTCCTGGGCCCTCTGTACCACCTGTCCGAGCGCAAGGACCGGATCCAGACGCTGGAGGAGGCCTGTCGGATCGTCCGTCCGGGCGGCCCCGTCTTCGTCGCGGCGATCTCACGATGGGCCCCACGCCTCGACGGCGTCCTCCAGGAGCGGCTCTACGAGGACAACCCCCACTTCCTGTCCCTCCTGCCCGAGGTTGAGCGCACCGGGAAGCTCCCGCCCGTCGTGCCCCATGGATTCGTCGGCTACACCCACCGGCCAGGCGACCTGGCGGACGAGGTGTACGAGGCGGGCTTGCAGCTCGACGACCTCGTCGGCGTGGAAGGTCTTCCGTTGGCCGCGGCGGACATGCAGTCTCGGGTCGGCGACCACACCGCCTGGACTGTGCTCCTCGACGCCGCACGAGCCATCGAACGGGTTCCCGAGCTGCTGGGCCTCAGCCCCCACGCCATCGCCACGGCCATACGAGCGCCCGGATAGCGGACCAGACTCCGCGCAAATGTGCAGGTCACGAAGCGTTGCGCGGTCCCTGGATTCTGGATCCTTGAAGCGCACTCCTACGCTGCCTGTGTGGCGACGAAGTCGAAGAAGGAGCGCAAGGCCGAACGACGCGCCATCGTGGAGAAGCTCCAGCGTGAGCAGAAGGCCCGAGAACGCCGCCGGGCGATGCTCGGTGCCGCAGTCGTGGTCGTCATCCTGCTCGGGATCGGCGCCGGAGTGTTCTTCTCGCTCCACCACAGCACCGGCAGTTCTGCCTCCGGTGCTGAGAAGCAGGTCATGCCGTCAACGCCGACCGGCTCCACGACCGTGCAGACGCCTCCGGCGACGGTGAAGAACCCGACCGACATCAAGGGTGTCATGGCGTGGAACACCGGCGACTGGCCCGGCCCTGGCACGACCGGCTCGACCGCGCTCAGCCACGATCACGTCCCGGGCCCGGTGAAGTATGCGGTCACTCCGCCTGTCGGTGGCCCACACAACCCGACCTGGATGAACGCCGGTGTCTACACCAAACCGGTCCCGCCGGAGCGAGCCGTGCACAACCTCGAGCATGGCGCGGTCTGGATCACCTACCGTCCGAACCTCCCCCAGAGCCAGGTCGACCAGCTGGTCTCCCTGTTCCAGAAGCAGAGCATGATCCCCGAGGCGCAGGACAGCGGCCGTTCGAACCGGTATGTCGATCTCTCGCCGTGGTCGAGCAACGACCTTCCGGCTCCGATCGTGATCAGCTCGTGGGGCTATCAGCTGCGCGTGCAGTCGGCCGGCGACCCTCGGCTCCAACAGTTCATCGACACGTTCCGGCACAGCCAGAAGTACACGCCTGAGTACGGCAGCCCCGTCGACGGGATCCCGGTCCAGACTGGCGGCCAGCCGGCCATCAACGGGTCGGACAGGTCCGGCCTCTGACCCCGACGGGCATGGTCGTCAAGCGGGCGACCACGGCGCACTCCCGTCCCCGGAGGCTCTCGGCAGGTCCGCTCACCGACGGTGGGTGGGAGACCCGTCGCCATCCCGCGCCAGTTCCGGCGTAGCCCTCGAGTCCGGTTCAGTGGGTGTGCGGGACGACGACGCGGCCCTCGCTGGCCTGGACGATGACGAAGCCCTGCCCGGAGAAACCGAGCTGGAAGGCCTCGCCGGAGCCGCGACCGATCAGGGCGCCGGCACCGGCGGTACGACGGACGTTGGTGGCCAGCGAGGTGGACCAGGCGATGGCCGACTGGACGTCGGCGTAGGTCGGCGCGTCCACAGAGAGAACGACGGGCGTGCCGTGTGCGGTGATGGCTACTTGGCCGGAACCGCTGAAGACGGTGTTGAAGACGCCACCGGACATCATCGAGGCGCCCTCGACGCGCTTGATGTCCCAGTCCAGGGTGGAGTCGAAGGCCAGGACGTTCTTGCCGTTGACGGTGATCGAGTCGCCCTCGAGCGTCACCAGGTGGATCTCGCTGGCGTCGTCGGCGAGGAACACGTCACCTTGCCCGCTCACTCTCATCAGCGGCACACCCTCGCCGGTGAAGGCCTTCTTGAGGAACTTCGACATGCCCCCGGAGCCCTGGTAGGCGAAGTCGACCTGTCCCTGGTAGGCCACCATCGAGCCCTGTCGGGCCATCACGTCACCGTTGAGCGCGACCCGGAGCATCCGTGTGTTCTGCAGGGTGAACCGCTCCTGCGTCCCCGCCTCGAGGTTCTGGCCGAAAAGCTCGCTGCGCATCGTCCTCCACTCCGATCGGTCGTCCAGGTCGTCACTATGACACGCTGCCACCGGCTCTCCGGCCCGGTTCTGTCGGCCGAAGCGTCGATCGGCGCACAGAGGCGGAGGCTGACACGAGGTCTCAGAATGTGTCTTGACCGGCAGTGCTGATGCATGGCCGAGCGGACGGAGACGGCGAAGGCCGACCACTCGGCGACCCAGCCGTCGTTCGCTACCGGATACGTTGGGGACATCGTGTCGACCGGCAGACTGCGGACGCCTCCGGACTCTCCGAACACCCCGTGCGGATGCTCGCCCCCAGCACGTGCCGGCGAGGACGGCCCTGCATACCAGCCACGAGAGGAATGACATGCCACGCCGCGACCTTCCGCCCTTCCGCGCCGACCACGTGGGGAGTCTGCTGCGACCACAGCAACTGCTGCAGGCGAGGACCGATCACGCCGAGGGCCGGATCGACGCAGCCGAGCTCCGCTCGGTCGAGGACGACGCCATCCGCGAGGTGGTGCAGATGCAGGAGGACCTCGGTCTACAGACCGCCACCGACGGCGAGTTCCGCCGTACGTCCTGGCACATGGACTTCATCTACCAGCTGGACGGGGTCCACCGCACAGACGAGAAGATCGAGGTGCACTTCCGCAACGCCGACGGGAACTTGGACTTCACGACGGCTGCCCTGACCGTCGACGGAAGGGTCGGCCTCGACCACACCATCTTCGGTCACGACTTCGAGTTCCTGAAGTCGGTCGTGACCCGGAGCACTCCGAAGCTGACCATCCCGTCGCCCAGCATGGTGCACTACCGGGGCGGGCCTGCCGCGATCGACAAGTCGGTCTATCCCGACGAGGACGCGTTCTGGAGCGACCTGTCCGCGGCGTACGCCGACCAGGTCAAGCAGATCGCCGCGCTCGGCTGCACCTACCTCCAGCTCGACGACACCAGCCTCGCCTACCTCAACGACCCAGCCGAGCGTGCCCAGCTGCAGGAGAAGGGCGGAGACGCCGAACACCAGCACGAGCGCTACATCCGGCAGATCAACATCGCCCTGGCCGATCGGCCGGAAGGGCTCCGCGTCACGACGCACATGTGTCGCGGCAACTATCGGTCGTCGTGGACCGCGGAGGGCGGCTACGACTTCGTCGCCGAGGCCCTCTTCGGCGGACTCGAGGTCGACGGCTTCTTCTGCGAGTGGGACGACGAGCGCTCCGGAGGCTTCGAGCCGCTGCGCTACGTGCCGGAGGGCAAGCTCGTGGTCCTCGGACTGGTGACGACCAAGCGACCAGAGCTGGAGTCCAAGGACGAGCTGAAGCGACGCATCGACGAAGCGGCCAAGTACGTCCCGCTCGATCAGCTGTGCCTCTCAGGCCAATGCGGCTTCTCCTCGACCGTCGAGGGCAACAACCTCACCATCGACCAGGAGAAGGCCAAGCTCAGCCTGATCGTGGAGACCGCCGCAGACGTATGGGGCTGAAGGACCCTCAGCGCCCATAGGTCCGAAGACTTGTCGTCGGGGCCGCATATCTTCACGACGCGGGGCCTCGGGTGTCAGAGGGCCACGCGTCGTGGCGGATCCTTCGTCGGGACGTGGCCGCCAGCCCGAGAGCGGCCACCGCAGCCGTCGCGGCGGCAGGTAGAGGCAGCGCCGAGTGGCCGGCCCGTGCCACGAGAAGGCTCGCGGTGGCGGCACCGACGGCGATCCCACCGTTGAACACGACCGGGATCAGGGCCGCGGCCAGGTCTCGGTGTGCCGTGCCTGCCCGCCGCAGGATCTCGGTCTGGGCCAGCGGAGGGAGCGCGCCCGTGACCAGGCCGAGAGCGGTGATCGCCACGAGTCCGATGGCCGCGTGGGAAGCCCACGCCAGCGCCAGCAGCGCTGCGGCGGTGGCGGCCGAGGCGGCGACGAGC
>JAFMQY010000059.1 GCA_017354415.1 Nocardioides sp. | reverse complement strand
GTTGCAGCCGGCGCCCGGAGGGTCAACTCAACGGGCCCGGAGGGTCAACTCAACGGGCCCGGAGGGCCAACTCAACGACCTACGGTGAGGGCGTGGCGGTGTTGGGGGTCGACGGGTGCCGGGCGGGGTGGGTCGGCGCCCTGCTCTCCGGCACGACGTACGACGTGCGGGTGGCGGCCGACATCAGGACTCTGGTCGATGAGGCGCTTCACCGAGAACCCGGACTCGGCGTCGTGGCGATCGACATCCCGATCGGACTGCCCGATGACCGGCCACGCCTGGCCGACCGGCTCGCCCGGGCGCGACTGCCGCTCGGTCGGAAGTCGTCGGTGTTCCCCACGCCGTCGCGGGCCGCCGTCGCGGCTGGGGCCTGGCCCAGGCACACGACCCACCGCGCGGTCTCCCGGGCAAACCGGGCGGCGCTCGGGGTGGGGCTGAGCATCCAGTCGTTCCAGCTGATCCCCAAGATCCTCGACGTGGACGCGTACGTCCGGATCGGCCCGCCGGTGACGGTCCTGGAGGTGCACCCTGAGGTGACCCTGGCGGAGATCGACCCGACCTGTGTCGTTCCGTCGAAGGCGGGGCCTGTGGGGCGGTCGGCTCGCCGGCGCGCTCTTCGTTCCACCGGCCTCGAGATTCCGCCGTACGTCAGCGGCCAGGGCTTCGCTTCCGACGACCTGCTCGACGCGTGCGCGGTCGCCTGGACCGCTGCCCGCTACGTGGCCGGTACGGCGTACCCCCTCCCCGACCCACCGGAGGTGTTCTCCGACGACCTCCCGGCGGCCATCTGGGTCTGAGGGTTGGACCACCCGGTCCAGGCGATCGAGCGAAGGAGAGTGCGATGGGGGACCATGCGAGGCGACCTGGGAGAATCCTCGGTATGACCGCCCGCGAGGAGACCGACGTCCTCGTCGTCGGCGCCGGACCCGCGGGGTCTGCGACGGCGGCGTGGCTCGCCCGGCTCGGCGTCGACGTGCTCCTCACCGACGCGGCGGTCTTCCCGCGCGACAAGACCTGCGGCGACGGCCTCACCCCGCGTGCGATCGGCGAGCTCGAGCGGCTCGGCCTCGGTGACTGGCTGCGCGCCCACACCGTCAACAAGGGCCTGCGCGCCCACGGGTTCGGCCAGACGCTGCTGCTCCCGTGGCCGGGTGGCACGCTGCCCGACTGGGGTTCGGCGGTGGCCCGCACCGAGCTCGACGACCACCTCCGGACGACCGCGATCAAGGCCGGTGCGCGGGCGGTCGACGGGGTCCGCGCTGTCGATGTACGCCGCGACAACGGCCGAGTCACCACGGTCCGGTTCCGGAGCGGAGAGGAGACCTTCGAGGTCGACTGCCGACGGCTCGTCGTGGCCGACGGCGTCCGGTCTCCACTCGGCAAGATGCTCGGGCGCGAGTGGCACCGCGACACGGTGTACGGCGTGGCCGGCCGCTCCTACATCACGTCGACGATGGCCGACGACCCGTGGATCAGCTCCCACCTCGAGCTCCGGGGTGAGCGCGATGAGCTGCTGTCCGGCTACGGCTGGATCTTCCCGCTCGGCTCGTCCACCGGCATGGCCGAGGTGAACCTCGGCGTCGGCACCCTCTCCACGGCCAAGCGGCCCGCTGACCTCCAGGTCCGACGGCTGATGACGACGTACGCCGACCAGCAACGGCAGACGTTCGGCCTCGGCGACGAGCTCCGCGCCCCCACGAGCGCGCTGCTGCCGATGGGCGGAGCGGTCACCGGGGTCGCCGGCCCCAACTGGGCGCTCGTGGGCGACGCCGCCGCGTGCGTGAACCCCCTCAACGGGGAGGGGATCGACTACGGACTCGAAGGAGGACGACTCGTCGCGGAGCTGATCGCGGATGACGCCGACCTCGCCGTCGCCTGGCCGGCCACGCTCTCCGCGCACTACGGCGAGCCGTTCTCGATCGCACGCCGGCTCGCCGGGCTGGCCACCGTCCCGCGGGTGCTCGCCACCGTCGCTCCGGGCGGGATGCGGTCGAACGTCCTGATGACACTTGCCCTGCGCTTCATGGGCAACCTCGTGACCGACGAGGACCGCGACCGTGCAGCCCGCGTCTGGCGCTGGGCCGGCCGACACTCCCACGCACGGGACGCCCGTCCGCCATTCTGCTGAGGCACGGGCCGGTTCCCTCCTCGCTCCTGGAAGGATGGGTACGCCCCGATCCAGAAAGCCCCGCCATGCCCAAGCCCCTGCCCAAGCTGCAGCGGGTCGCGGCGTACGCGCTGGTGCTCCGTGGCGACCGGATCCTCCTGACCAGGCTGGCGAGCCGGATCTCGGCCGACGAGAAGTGGCACCTCCCCGGCGGCGGCGTCGACCACGGTGAGAACCCCCGCGACGCCCTGATCCGTGAGATCCGCGAGGAGACCGGCCTCGAGGCCGAGGTCGGCGACACCGCTCGCGTGTACTCCGCGCACCTGCCGTCGCTGTGGCGTCGGGGCCGGCGTTGGGACTACCAGGCGCTGCGCATCGTGTACGACGCGTGGGTGCCGGTCGACGCTCCCGACCCGCATGTCGTGGAGGTCGACGGGTCGACGATGGACGTCGCCTGGCACCCGGTCGCCGACGTGGTCTCCGGTGCGCTCTCGGTGACCGACATCGTCCTCCAGGCCCTGGCCGACCACCAGCCGTTCCGGCTGCAGCGGGTCGCGATCTACGCGCTCGCCCGACGCGCGGACGACATACTTCTGACTCGGATCTCTCCGCGCGGTGCGCACCCCGGCGCCTGGACCCTGCCGGGAGGCGGTCTCGAACACGGTGAGTCGCCCCGTGAGGCGCTGGCTCGCGAGGTGCAGGAGGAGTGCGGCGTCGAGTGCCAGGTCGGTGACCTGGTCGACGTGCACGACATCAGGTTCGACGGAACGGCGCCCTCGGGGCGGTTCGAGGACTTCCACGGCGTGCACCTCGTGTTCCGGGCGACCGTCCCCGCCGACTCCGAGCCACGCGTCGTCGAGACCCGGGGCACCACGGACGCGGTCGCGTGGATACCGGTCGCAGACATCGAGGCCGGCCGGATCGAGGTGCTCGACGTCGTACGCGCGGCCCTCGCGGCGGACACCCTCGGCGGCCGGGGTCAGGCAGACGCTCCGTAGACTGAGCCGGTGAACCCGCGACACCGGCGACTCGTCATCCCCGTCGCCCTGGCGGGCCTGCTCCTGATCGTCGTCATCGCCGCGCTGGTACGGAGATGATTCACACCACGACGCTGCTCGCTGCGCTCGCACCGCCGCAGGGACCCCGAACATGACAGAGCCGCTGCTCCGGGCGCTGACCAGGGTCCGGTCGCACCTCCTGGACGACGAAGCACTGGTCCGTGCCGTCGCGTCCGGGCGACAGCGCGGCACGCAACCACCCTGGCGCCGGGTGGAGCTGCGGTACGTCGATCTCAAGGCGGGACGCCGCCTCCAGGTCACGGCGTACGACGAGGCGCAGGCGCACACGAGCAACCACGTCCTGGGCGACCCCACCCGCTCCGCTGTCGACCATCTGCTCGAGCTGCCCTTCGGCAACTGGCATGTCGAGACGCTCACCGAGACCCACCAGCTGCGCGTCACCAAGAAGGGCCAAGCGGTGGTGCACACCAGCGCCCGGGAGGCCGAGACCACGGAGGTCGACCGCGGCCACGACCGGGACAAGGCGCGGCTGCTGCGGGAGGACGACCCGGTGTTCGGGGCACTCGGCCTGAGCGACCACGAGGGCCGGATGAAGCCGAGCCGACAGGGGAAGTACCGGCAGGTGGAGGAGTTCCTCCGGATCCTCGACGCCTCGATCTCGGACGCGACGGGCAAGGGACATCTGCGCACGCCGACGGCCGAGGAGCCGCTGCAGATCGTCGACCTCGGCTGCGGCAACGCCTATCTCACCTTTGTCACCGAGCGGTTCCTCACCCACGTGCGCGGGCTGCCGGTGCACCTGACCGGGATCGACCAGCGCGAGCAGTCCCGCGCCCACAACGAGAAGCTCGCCCGCGACCTCGGCGTCGACGCCACCTTCGTCGCGTCGTCGATCGGCGACGCGCAGCCCGACGTCCGGCCCGACGTCGTACTCGCCCTGCACGCCTGTGACACAGCAACCGACGACGCGCTCGCGCGGGCCGTGGAGTGGCAGGCCCCGCTGGTGCTGGCCGCACCGTGCTGCCACCACGACATCGCCGCACAGCTGCGCAGCCACCCGACGCCGTCGCCGTACGCGATGCTGACCCGCCACGGCATCCTCCGCGAGCGCTTCGCCGACACGCTCACCGACGGGCTGCGCGCGTCTCTGCTGCGGCTCCAGGGGTACCGGGTCGACGTGATGCAGTTCGTCGGCAGCAAGCACACCCCCCGCAACACGCTTCTGCGCGGGGTCCGGACCGGCTCACCGGTGCGCGGGGGCACGGCTCGGAAGGAGTACGACGAGCTGGTGGCGACGTGGGGTGTCCGGCCGCGCCTGGGCGAGCTCCTCGCGGAGGGATGACGAGGCCGCCCATGTACCAGGTCGTGGCCGGCCTCGCGGTCGCGGGCACCTTCGCCCTCGGGGTCGCGGCGACCCCGTCACCGCCGCCGGCGACGCACGTGCTCACCTTCGAGGACCCGGCGATCGTCGAGGCCAGCGACCTGGTGGTGACCGACGGGCTCTTCGTGACCACCAACGACTCCGGCGACACCGGGCGCGTCTTCGCCGTGGACCGCACCGGTCACACGGTCGGTGTCAGCTACTGGTCGACGCAGGCGGTGGACGTCGAGGCCCTCGCTCCGGCCGGGCATGGTGAGGTGTGGGTCGGAGACATCGGCGACAACCTGGCCCACCGGTCGAACATCGTGGTCGCGCGGGTCCCCGTCGGGAGCGGCGATCGGACCGTGCACCCCACGCCGTACCGCCTCGTCTACCCCGACCACCCGGTCGACGCGGAGACACTGCTGCGAGACCCGGCCACGGGCCGGCTCTACATCGCCACCAAGAGCGTGTTCGGCGGCGTCCTGTACGCCGCTCCCGCGCACCTGAAGGCCACCGGCGACAACCCTCTGACGCCGGTCGGCCGGGTGATGCCGATCGCCACCGACGGCACCTTCTTCCCCGACGGTCGCCACCTGATCATCCGCAACTACGACCGGGCCACCGTGTACGCCTGGCCGTCGCTGCAGCCGGTCGGCTCGTTCGCTCTGCCCTCCCAACGCCAGGGCGAGGGGGTCGCGGTGACGGCGGACGGCTCGGTCTACCTGTCGTCGGAGGGGCCGCGTTCGACGGTGCTCGAGGTGACGCTTCCGGAGAACATCCGGCGGGTCGTCGCCGGACCGCCCTCCGGGTCTGTGTCTCCTCCGGCGGCCTCGACGCCGTCGGCGGAGGCAGCGAACCATCCGGCCCAGGTCGAGCCGACGTCACGCGACCCCTGGCCCTGGGTGATCGGCGGCCTCCTCGGCGTCGTGGCGCTGCTCGTCCTCCTCCGCTCCCTTCGCCCCCACTGACGTCCCGTTCGTCCAACGCCGACGCAGGTCGTCCGTCGCCGGCGTTGTGGGGAACCATGGGGACATGGAGCTCAGCGTCGTACAGGGAGACATCACCGAGCAGGACGTGGACGCGGTCGTGAACGCCGCCAACCGTGCAATGCGTGGTGGCGGCGGAGTCGACGGGGCGATCCACCGGGCCGGAGGACCTGCCGTGCTCGAGGACTGCATCGCCCGCTTCCCGCACGGGCTCGCCACCGGCGATGCCGGCTGGACGACCGCGGGCGAGATGCCGGCCCGGTGGGTGATCCACGTGGTCGGGCCGAACTTCCGGGCCGGCGAGACCGACAGGTCGCTGCTGACCTCGTGCTACGCGCGGGCGCTCGAGGTCGCCGACGAGCTCGGGGCCCGGAGCGTGGCGTTCCCGCTGGTCAGTGCCGGGATCTACGGCTGGCCGAAGGAGGACGCGATCGCGGCCGCCGTGGAGACCCTCTGGTCGACGTCGACCCAGGTCCAGCAGGCACGGATGGTGGCCTTCGACGCCGCGACCTACGACGCGCTGGTGGCGGCGAGCCGTGTCTGACCGGTCTGACCGGTCCGTGCAGTCCGCTCGGCCGGTGTTCGTGCTGCACGAGCACCGCAAACCGCAGCCACATTTCGACCTCCGGCTGGAGGAGAACGGCGTGCTCCGGTCGTGGGCGGTGCCCAGGGGACTGCCGACCGAGCAGCGGCACGACCGGCTGGCCGTGGCCGTCGACGACCACGACCTCGAGCACGCGACGTACACGGACCAGGACAAGGACATCGCCGACACCGGCTGGTGGGAGCTCGAGGATCGCGACGACCGGCGCTTCGTGTTCGTCCTTCACGGTCAGACCGGTGCCCGCCGCTACGCCCTGATCGACACCGGCTCCGACTGGCTGCTCCACCTGACCAAGCAGCAGCCGAATGGCTGACCTGCCTTTCGCCGATCCACCGTTGACACTTCAAGCATCGCGGGCGAGTGTGAACACAGCCGGTCACCTTCGTCAGGGCTGTGGGTGATCCTCGGCAGCTCGGGGTGCCGGCGGAATGACGGAGGACCGTCCGTGAAGAAATCTCTCTTCGGGAACCACAGGCCCGCTCGGGTCGTGGTCGCGGCGGCGGCCGGGATGCTTGCAGCCGCCACCCTCATCGCCGCGGGCGCGTCGGCGCACGCGGCCACACAAACATCGGAGCTCGCCTGCAGTGCGCACGGCACGGCGACGCAACATGGGAAGCGCATCGGCGGGATCGTCCATGCCGTGAAGGTCGGATGCCAGGCGCACAACACCAGCGATGCCGCCATCGGGGCTCCCCCGCTGCTCTTCCACGGCGGCAACGTGATGGGGACACCCACTAGCTCGCCCGTGGTCGTGACGCCCATCTACTGGAACCCCAGCGGCCACCCGATCTCGGCGAGCTACCAGATCATCATCAACAACTACCTGAACGGGGTCGCCGCCGACAGCCGCAAGCACACGAACGTCTACTCGACGCTCGGGGACTACTCCGGCACCAACGGCCAGATCTCGTACGACGTCAAGCTGGGCACGCCGATCAGCGACACCAACGCGTTGCCGGCCAATGGCTGCAGCGTGGCGGGCAATGACAAGACGAGGATCTACGCCGACGGGTCCGGCTACAACGCCTGCCTGGACGACAACCAGATCATCGCCGAGACGCAGCAGGTCGTGGACAGCCGCGGGCTGCCCGTGGACCTCTCCCACATGTACGTGATGTTCCTGCCCAAGCACGTGGAGTCGTGCTTCAACGCGGGGAGCACCACGTCGGGAGGCAACTTGTGCACGATCAACCACCACAAGAGTGCGGCGTACTGCGCGTACCACAGCATGGCTCCGAGCGGGATGGTCTACGGGAACCTTCCGTACCCGATCTACCAGTCGAACGCCGGGTTCACCTGCAGCAGCGACGCCCGGTTCCCGACCGTCCAGGCGCCCAACGGCAACCCGGACGCCGACACGGAGGTCAGCCCGACCAGCCACGAGATCATGGAGGCGATCACCGATCCCGACACCAGCACCGGCTGGTACGACACCGCCGGTTTCGAGAACGGCGACGAGTGCGCCTACGTGTTCGGCCCGACGCAGGGCACGGCGGGTGCGCTGTACAACCAGGTGATCAACGGACGCCACTACCTGACCCAGGAGGAGTTCAGCAACAACGACTTCTTCTCCACGGGCCTGGGGTGCCTCCAGTCCGAATGATGTCGTGACCGACGTCGCCTGAGATAGTCCCCGACGTTTCGGTCGTCCCGCGTCCAGGCAAGCGACCAGAACGTCGGGGACTATCTTCCGGGCGAGGTCAGAGCCGCTCGACGACGTAGTCGACGCAGCCGGTGAGCGCCTCCACGTCGGACGGGTCGATCGCCGGGTACATCGCGATCCGCAGCTGGTTGCGGCCGAGCTTCCGGTAGGGCTCGGTGTCGACGATGCCGTTGGCGCGCAGCACCTTCGCCACCGCGGAGGCGTCGATGGTGTCCTCGAGGTCGATGGTGCCGATCACCAGCGAGCGGTGGTCGGGGTCGGCGACGTACGGCGTGGTGTACGGCGTCTTCTCGGCCCAGCCGTACAGCGCGTCCGACGACGCCGTCGTACGCTCCACCATGCCGGTGAGCGACCCGTTGGCGTTCATCCAGTCCAGTTGCTCGGCCATCAGGAAGAACGTCGCGATCGACGGCGTGTTGTAGGTCTGGTTCAGCCGGGAGTTGTCGATCGCGGTGACCAGGTCGAGGATCGCCGGGACGTGCCGGCCGCTCTCCTTGATCGCCGTCGCGCGCTCCAGGGCCGCCGGCGACATCAGCGCGACGAACAGCCCGCCATCGGAGGCGAAGCACTTCTGCGGGGCGAAGTAGTAGGCGTCGACCTCGGTCAGGTCGACGGGCAGGCCGCCCGCACCCGAGGTGGCGTCGACCAGGACGAGTGCGCCGTCGTCGGCGCCGGCCACACGGCGTACCGGAGCCATCACGCCTGTCGACGTCTCGTTGTGCGCCCAGGCGTAGACGTCCACGCCCTCCTCGGCGACCGGCGTAGGCCGGGTGCCGGGTTCGCTCTTGATCACCGACGGCTCGGCCAGCCAGGGCGCCGCCGCAGACGCCGCGGCGAACTTCGAGGAGAACTCCCCGAAGGACAGGTGCTGGCTCTTCTCCCGGATCAGGGCGAACGTCGCGATGTCCCAGAACGCGGTGGCGCCGCCGTTGCCGAGCACCACCTCGTAGCCCTCGGGGAGGCCGAAGAACGACGCCAGCCCCTCCTTGACCCGCTGCACGAGACCGCGCACCGGGGCCTGCCGGTGAGACGTCCCCATCAGGGTGCTGCCGGTCGCCGCGAGCGCGTCGAGATGGCTGGTCTGGATCTTGGAGGGACCGGCCCCGAACCGGCCGTCAGCCGGCTTGAGGTCCTGGGGGATCGTGATCGCGTCGGTCATGAGCAACCTTCCGTGGGGTCTTGGGGGTCAGCCTGACGACGCTGTCGGCGCTGACTATTGTGTCAGGGCCGTTGACCAGGGCGCACAGGAGGACACCAGATGAACACCACGCCGCAGCCGCCCCCGGGCATCCGGGCGGGGTTCATGGGCGTGGCGCACGGCACTCCCAAGGACGTCGACGCGAGGCTCTGCGACAGCTCTGGGGCTGCTCTTGCCCGCTGAGCCCGAGTCGCTGGGCGACCTGCCCGCCTGGCCCGCAGACCTGCGCATCGAGCAGGTGCCGATCGACCACCCGGACGCCCACCTGCTGATCGACGCCGTCCAACAGGAGTACATCCTCCGCTACGGCGGTCCCGACAACACCCCGCTCGAGCCTGGCGAGTTCACGCCACCGGTGGGAGCCTTCTTCGTCGGCTACCGCGACGGCGTCCCGGTGATGACCGGGGCCTGGCGGTTCCGCGACGACGTCACCCGGCTGGGCTCTCCGCGCCCGGCCGAGGTGAAGCGGATGTACGTCGTCGCCGAGGCGCGTCGGCAGGGGCTCGCCCGACTGATGCTTGCGCACCTCGAGGCCATGGCGAGGGCTGCCGGGGCCGACGTGATGATCCTGGAGACCGGGACCGCCCAGCCGGAGGCGATGGACCTGTACCAGGCCGCCGGCTACGAGCTCGTCGAGCCGTTCGGCCACTACAAGTGGTCGCCGAAAAACCGCTGCTACGGCCGCCGGCTCGGCTAACCGCCGCGGCGCCCCTCGTGCCGAAGCGGTGTCGTCCCTGCGTGCTCGTCTGTGGATAAGTCGGTTCACGGACCCGCGAGATCCGGAAGGGTTGCCCTCGGCTACGAGGAGGCTCGGGATGACCGGTGGGATCACGTTGCAGCACGGGGCGTTCGAGCACGCGCGCCAGGAGGTGCTCGACGCCCACGACGAGCTGGGACACCGCCGTGACACGCTCTCGCAGGCTGCCCGCAGGCTCTTCGCGGACGGGTGGCTGGGGGTCGCGGCGGACGAGTATTCGCACGGCTTCGAGGAGTGGGAGCGCGGAGCCGAGCTGGTGCTGCGGGCGCTGCTCGACCTGACCGCTGCGATGAACGTCGCGCACCGCGAGCTGACGGTCTCCGACCATGGCGCCGGCCTCGGCGCGGCGTACCTCCGAGAGCGCTTGGGGGAGCCGGCGTGACCGTCCAGTACACCGCCGACCTCGAGGCGATCCAGGCGCACGTCGATCACGCGCAAGCGTTCGTCGACCACCTGGAGGAGGCCCTGGGACGCCTCGAGAAGGTCGTCGCCGACCTGCACCTGACGTGGACCGGGCAGGCGGCCGACGCCCACAGGCTCGCCCACCGGGAGTGGGTCGCCGGGGCGCGGGACATGACCGAAGGACTCGCAGCGATGGTGGCGGCCGCCCGGGTCGCCCATGGCAACTACAGCAACGTGGCCGCCACCAACCACGAGATGTGGGGGCTCCTGGCGTGAGGATCGCGGTCGACACCGGCGTCTACGTCTCGGCCATGGACCTGATGTACGACGCCAACCGCGGGGTCACCGACGTCACGTCGACGCTCGCAGGCGCGCTGGCCGGTTGCGGCGGGATGAGTGGCACGGACTCCGGCGGCCGTGAGTGGGCGCAGAGCTATGACTCGATCTCCTCCGACCTGGTGAAGGCGAGCGCGGACCTCGGCGGGGCGCTGGGCTCGATGGCCAATCTGCTCAACGCCAGCCTGGTCAACCACGAGGGCGCGGACCACGGCGCGCGGATCTACGGCTACGCCGGCGACGACGGCGACAAGAACCCGATGCACTGCAGCGAGCACCTCTACCCTGCGACGATCCCCTCCGCGTTCGGTGGCGTCGGCGGTGAGCCCGACGGATGGGGCTGGCTGGCCGTGCACCTGGAGGGTCTGCTCTGGCCGGACGCCGACACACGGAGGATGCGCTCGGCCGGGTCGGCCTGGCTGGCCGCGGGTCAGGTGCTCGACTCCTGGTCGTCCTGCGCCACCAGCGCGTCGTACGACCTGGAGTCGCAGCAGTCGCCCGAGGCGCCGATCGCGGCCGGTGCTGCACGCCAGCTCGCCTCCCACTGCACCGACCTGGGCGCGGCGTGCCACGACGTGGGCACCGCCTGCCAGGACTACGCGACCCAGGTCGAGCAGCACCACGACGAGATCATCAGCTGTTGCCAGGAGCTGCTGGCCTGGACGGTGGTCGACGAGGTCTCGGGCGCGGTCCTCAGCCTCGTCACCGGGGGCGGCGCCGAGGTCGCTGCGCAGCTGGTCGAGGCCGGGATCATGGCGCGGTACGCCGAGCGGGTGATGAGCATCCTGCGGCGGCTGATCGTGCTCGCCCGGGCGGCCGCGGGGTTGATCTCGAGCGGGCTGGCCAAGGTCACCGAGATCCTGGCCACGCTGAGGAAGTTCCTTTCGGTGAAGGCGATCCGGGCCGTGGAGAGGGTCGGCGCCGAGCAGGTCGAGAACGAAGCCGCCGCGACACGCCAGCTGCTGACGGACTCTGAGAAACGGTCCGGTCACACCCTGGAGCGGCACGTGGGGCTCTCTGACCCCGAGCTCGCGTCGCGCAGGGTGAAGATCGCCTCGACCTACACCGACAACGCCGTTGCCGAGCTCGGGATCTCCCGGGTCCTCGAGAGCGAGCGGGCCACGGTGGAGGGATGGCTGCGCAGCGGCTCGAGGGACGACCTGGTTCTCAACGGAGATGCGGGACAGACCGTCGGCCGTACACTCGCGAAGGACGAGTTGGCATCCATCCCGACGAGTCATCTTCGGATCGTGATCCGAAGGGACACCTCGATGTCCGAGGGCTACTACATCCACACGTCCTACCCGATCCCATGACGTATCCCGCGCTCACTCACCTCGCCCAGGCTTACCTTCACCAGGACCTCTGGGAGGACTACGGCGACCCCTCCGACGCTGTCGACGACTTCCTGGAGCGCTCCGACTACGCCGGTGACCTGGCGGAGGAGGTGGACAGGGCCCTGGCGGAGTTCCCCACGGAAGAGGAGACGAAGCGCTTCGTGCAGGACGAGCTCGACTCGATGTACCTTCCCGACGAGGACGGGATGACCTACCGCGACTGGCTGCGTTCCATCGCAGAGCGCGCGCGCTCCCGCATGAGGTGACGATGCCGCGGGGATGAACCGGATCTGACGCCGAACGGGATGTTTCGGCCTCCGGGGGCCGGGCAACCCGCCTGTCCGGATCGCGCGGTGACGCCTCGACATCAGCGGGGACCGCTTCACCTATCGACGCCCGAGGTTTGCCGAACGTTCGACTTGGCGCCCTGCCGAGTCCAACCTCGGTCCCTAGGTTCCCGTGTGCGTCAACAACACATCGAGGGGAACCGACATGGAGAACCCCGCAGTTCGGGCTCGCGGGATCGTCAAGTCTTTCGGCGACGTGGTCGCACTCGACGGGGTGGACCTCGATGTCGTGGAGGGCCAGGTGCACGGTCTGGTCGGCCCGAACGGTGCCGGCAAGACCACGCTCCTCGGCCTGCTTCTCGGGCTGGCGGTCCCGGACAGCGGCACACTCCAGATCCTCGGCACGCCGGTCGGCCGCACGCTCGCCTGTCCCGACGGCGTCGCGGGGTTCGTGGACGGACCCGGGCTCTATCCCACGCTCACGGCACGGCAGAACCTCACCGCCCTGGCCTCGCTCCGGGGGTCGGGCTCGGACGGCGTCGACGTAGCGCTCGAGCAGGTCGGGCTCACCGACGTCGCCGGAGACCGCGTCCGGGGCTTCTCGCTCGGGATGCGCCAACGGCTCGGCCTGGCCGCTGCCCTGCTCACCAGGCCGCGGCTGCTGGTCCTCGACGAACCGGCCAACGGCCTCGACCCCGCCGGCACCCGCCATGTGCATCGTGTGATCGCGGGGCTCTCCGCCGAGGGCACCTCGGTCGTGATGTCCAGCCACCGGATGGACGATCTCGCCGCCCTGTGCTCCGAGGTCACCATCGTCAACACCGGGCGAGTGGTCTTCTCGGGGCCGGTGACCAAGCTCGCCACCGAGAGCGGCGACCTCGACTACCGCTTGCTGAGCAGCGATGCCGCCTTCGCCCGGCGAATCGCGTCCGAGACCCCGGGCGTGCGCGTCCTCGCCGACGACGACCCGCTACGGCGGCAGGCCACCGACGCCCTCGTCGTCCGTGCTCCGGTGAGCGCCCTCGACGACCTGGTCGCGCGGCTCGTCGGCGCCGGCGTGGCGGTGCGCGAGCTGGCGCCCGTCATCGCGCCGCTCGAGGCGGCGTTCCTGGCCCTCACCGAGGGCGACACCGAACCCGGCGCGAACGGCGAGGAGGATCGCCGATGACCGTAGCGGTCGCCACGCCCCGGGCCGCCGCGCACCCGGCCCCCATGCTCCGCGGCTTCCGGTTCGAGCTCGTCAAGCTCCTGTCACAGTGGCGGATCCGGCTGGTCCTGCTGGCCTGCTGGGTCGGCCCGGCGATCTTCGTCGCGGTGGTGAGCCGGCAGAGCTCGCTGCCGGCCGACACCGTCTTCGGCCGCTGGATGCACGCGACCGGGTGGGCTGGTTCGCTGGTGGTGCTGGCCTTCTCGTGCACGTGGGCCCTGCCCCTGCTTGTCTCGCTGGTCGCGGGCGACGTCTTCGCCGTGGAGGACCGGATCGGCACGTGGCGACACCTGCTCGTGGCGGTCCGGTCACCACGGCGGATCTTCCTGACGAAGGCGCTCGCGAGCCTCAGCGTGATCCTGCTGCTGGTCGCCGGGCTGGCGATCTCGAGCATCGTGGGCGGTCTGGCCGCTGTCGGGAGTCGCACGCTCGTCGGGCTGGACGGCCATCCGCTCCCACCGGGACACGCGGCCGGCACGGTACTCCTCGCGTGGGCCTGTGCGCTCGCCCCGACGCTGGCTTTCGCCGCCGTCGGCCTGCTCGGCTCGGTGGCACTCGGTCGCTCGCCGATGGGCCTGCTGATTCCCGCACTCCTCGCCCTGCTGCTGCAGGTCGCGCAACTGCTGCCTCTGCCTGCCGTCGTGCGAGCCGCGCTGCCGAGCCAGGCGTTCCTCGCCTGGCGCGGGCTGTTCACGGACCCCGCCCAGACGCGACCGCTCGTCGTCGGCCTCGCCGTGAGCCTCGCCTGGGCGGTCGCCGCGACCTTGCTCGCGTACCTGCTCTTCATGCGTCGCGACTTCACCGACCTCACGTACGACGGGTCCGGCCGACGCGTGCTCGTGGGGGCGGTACTGCCGCTTGCGGCCCTGTTCGCGATCTCGGTGGTGGCGGTCGGCGCTGCGACCCCGGTCGGCGGGTCCGGGATCGACAAGGACAAGCTCCAGGCCTCGCTCGCGACGTCGTACGCCCACCTGTACCGCCTCCAGACCGCGGAGTTCCACCGTCCCGCGGTGACCGAGGCGCAGCTGCGGACTCATGCGTCGTGCGACAAGGGCGGACCCCTGGTCGACGACCACGGGCCGGGCAACGACTGGCGTTGCGTCGTGTCATGGCGCCTCCCCGGCAGCACGGCCGTCGGCCAGGCCGTCTACCAGCTCGACGTCACGCCCGATGGGCGGTACGTCGCCGACGGAGACGGACCGAAGGAGGTGAACGGCTACTTCCTGCTCGCGACCCCGTCCGGGGACGCACCCAACCCACTCTGGCAGCTCGACGGCACGGTCGATCTGCTGGCCTCCACTTCGAAGGGATGATGATGCACCTTAGGCGACAGCGTCGACGCGTCTCGGGAGTCCGTCTCGGGCTCTTCGGTCGTCATGGTCGGCGGTTCCGCATGGTGATCGCTGGGACGGCGGCTCTCGCCGTGGCCGGCGGAGGTATTGCCTACGCCTCGACTGAGGTCTTCGGCAACAACCAGGTCGGCACGGAGTACGCCAACGGACTTCAGGTCTCTGGCGACCAGATCCTGAAGCCGCTCGGTGACCGCCTGATGACCCAGTTCGGCAAGTTCATGGGCTCGACGATCAGTCCCGACGGCCGCTACCTGGCAGCGACCAGCACCGACCGGTCGGTCGTCCTCCAGATCTTCGACCTCCAGACCTACAAGCTGATCTGGACGGTCGGCTCCGCCTCCGGCGTCAAGCAGACGCTCTCCGACGGCACCGTCGGCCAGGAGGGCCCGACGTACTCGCCCGACGGCAAGTTCCTGTGGCTGCCCGAGGCGAACGGCGTCAGGCGGTTCCCGGTCAACGACGACGGCACTCTCGGCGCGCCGACCAACGTTCCCATCCCGGCGGTGGGTGGCAAGCAAGCCTTGGTGGGCCAGATCGCCTACTCGCCCGACGGGTCGACCCTGTACGTCGCGGTCAACGGGCAGAACACCGTCGTAGCCCTCGACCCCACCAGCGGTGCGGTCAAGCAGACCTGGAACGTCGGAATCGCCCCACGTGAGCTCACGTTCGTGGGGAGCAAGCTCTACGTGAGCAACGAGGGCGGCCGGCAGGCTCAGGCCGGCGACACGACCATGGGCTCGTACGGCACCCAGGTGCCCGCCAACGGGTACACCGGCTCGTCGACGACCGGGACCGTCAGCGTCATCGACACGACGAACCCGTCGACTGCGGTCGGGTCCATCGCCGTCGGGCTGCACCCCACCGCGATGTACGTCGACGACAAGGCGCTGTTCGTCGCCAACACCTTCGACGACAGCGTCTCGGTGATCGACACCAGCTCGGACAAGGTCGTCCAGACGATCGACACCAGGCCGTGGCCGTCGTCGAACGTCGGCTACGCGCCCACGAGCATCGCCATGACGGACGACGGTCATCTGCTGGTCACACTCGGCCGCGCGAACGCCGTCGCCGTCTACCAGTACCACGGTGACCCGCAGCAGCCGGTGAGCTACATCGGCCTGCTCCCGACCGACTACTACCCGATGACCGTGGCGACCGACGGCGACCAGATCGTCGTCACCAACACCCGCGGCATCGACGCGCGTGGACCGGAGCTCTCGTTCAACAAGGGCCAGGGCACGGTGCTCGCGGTGGGCCACGGCACGCACAGCACCACCGCCTCGCTCACCCGCTTCACGCTGCCGAGTGACAAGGACATCGCGAGGTACACGACCACGGTCTTCGCCCAGAACGGCTGGACCAGGAACGACGTGCAGGAGGCGAGCGGCAGCAAGGCGAAGGCCGTGCCGGTCCCGACGCGGATCGGCGACCCGTCGACGATCAAGCACGTCTTCATGCTGGTGAAGGAGAACCGCACCTACGACCAGGTCTACGGCGACATGACCCAGGGCAACGGCGACCCCAACCTCGCGCAGTTCGGCGCCAAGGTCACGCCGAACCAGCACGCCCTGGCCGAGCAGTTCGGTCTGTACGACAACTTCTACGACGTGGGCACGAACTCTGCAGAAGGCCACAACTGGCTCATGCAGGGCGACGACCCTGCGTACACCGAGTCCTCCGCAGGTGAGTACACCCGCAGCTACGACACGGAGGAGGACGTGCTGGGCCACCAGCGCTCCGGCTTCCTGTGGACCGCCATCGAGGACGCCGGCAACACCGCCAAGAACTACGGCGAGTTCGAGTACACCGAGGGCAAGCCGGCCGGTTCCACCTGGCAGCAGTACTACTGCGCGGCGAAGAGTGTCGACAACGGCGGTGACCCGGCCCAGCTGACCGCGCCAGGCCTGAAGGGCAACTACGGCTCGGTGATTCCGTCGCTGAACGACATCAGCAACCCGACCTCCCCGCCGTTCGATACCTCGATCCCGGACATCTACCGGTACGAGATCTGGAAGCAGGACTTCGAGCAGAACGGTCCGGCGAACTTCAACATGATGTGGCTCTCCAGCGACCACACCGGTGGTACGGCGGACCCGGAGGCCCAGGTCGCCGATGGTGACCTCGCGGTGGGCAAGGTCGTCGACGAGATCTCGCACAGCAAGTACTGGAAGAGCTCGGTCATCTTCGTGGTCGAGGACGACAGCCAGGACGGCGCTGACCACGTCGACGGCCACCGCGCTCCGATCCAGGTCATCAGCCCCTGGGCTCAGCACGGCGCGGTCGACAGCACCTACTACTCGCAGATGACGATGGACCGCACCATCGAGCAGATCCTCGGCGCCCAGCCTCTGAACCAGAAGGTCGCCGCCGCCACCCCGATGTACGGCGCGTTCGCCGACAAGCCGGACTACACGCCGTACAACGCCGTGCCGAACCAGATCCCCCTCACCGAGGGTGTCGCCACGGCGCCGGCGTGCGGTGTGGACACCCTGGGCCTGCACGGTGCTGCGCTCCAGAAGCTCAACGCCGAGGTGGCCAAGAAGACCGCCATCCCGGCCTCGAAGCAGGCCGTGGCGGACAAGTGGGGGAAGTGGGCCAGCAACCAGCACTTCACGGGCACCCGGGCGACCCCGGACTATGCCCACCCGGAGCAGATGAACCGCTACACCTGGTACCAGACCCACCACTGGAAGGTCCCGTACCCGGGTGACCCCAAGGTCTACGCGCCCTCGCAGGTCCCGGGCGCTGCGATCCCGGCACCCGAGGGCGACAACTGATGCTCTCCTGAGTGCTCTGCACGAGCTGAACGCGAACGGCCCGCCGGTGATCCCGGCGGGCCGTCCGGCGTCTCCAGAAGCGGGCCGACCACCGTCCGTGGCCGCCGCGTCGACCGCTCAGGCCACGTCGCGGCGCCGTACCAGCCAGAGCGATGCCAGAGGGAGGACGACGATCCAGACGGCCACGGTCGCCAGCGCGCGGGTGGCGGACAGCGTGTCCAGAATGCCCGGCGTCGGGTCAGGGCCACCGACGCCGACGATGCTGCCGATCAACGAGCCCGCGGCGGTCCCGGGCAGGAAGTGGGTGAAGACGGCCACTGCCCGCAGTGAGGCACCGACCCCGCGCAGCAGGCCCTCGATCACCAGCGCCCAGACCAGGCCGAGCCCGACGGACAGCGCCGGGCCTCGCGCGACCGTGCCCAGGAAGTAGCCGGCGAGGGCCCACATCTCCATCACCAGCAGGGCAGCCCCGAAGGACTTCAGCAGGTCGACCGCTCCGGGCCACGACACGGCCTGCGACTCGAGGCCGGCGATGCCCAGCGACATGCCCACGTCCGTGAGCAGGGTGACCACCACGAGCCCGGCGACCAGGAGCACCACGGCCCACATCGAACCGAGCATCGTGGCCGTCCGGGACGGGCCCTGCGTGAAGGCGGTCTTCCAGGTGCCCCAGCCGTAGCCGTTCCCGGCCACGATCGCGCCCAGCACCATCATGATCGCGCCCCCGAACAGCGGCATCCCCTGCGGCAGGATGTGGGCCACTCCCGACGGCAGGAGGGACGCCAGCAGCTCGGCGCGGGTCTCGCCCTGGTTGGAGAAGCTGCTGTTGCCGCTGGTGTAGGTGACGAAGTCGAACACATAGCCGAACATCGCGTTCAACAACAGCCACGCGGCCACGATCACCCAGAAGGCGGGCCACCGCCGGAGCCGGAACAGGTCCGCGCGGGCTGATCGGGTGAGGGCGTTCATCGCAGGGCCTCCGTTCCGGGCTCGACGAGCCCACTGTCGGGTTCGATCTGGTGGCGCGTCATCTCGAAGAAGACGTCCTCCAGCGTGCGTTCGCTGGCGACCGCCTCACGCACGTCCAGCCCGTCGCCAACCAGGGCACGCACGACCTCGGGTGTCTCCTCGTCGGGCAGGTCGAGGAGTACGGCGTCGCCGTCCAGCTCGGCGGTCTCGGTGAAGCGCATGCCCACCGCAAGCGCCCGGTCGAGAGGTGTGGCGACGATGCGCAACCGGCGTCCTCCCCGCAGGTCGGCCACGGTGGACTCCTCGAGCAGCCGGCCGCGGAAGATCACGCCGACGCGGTCGCAGATCTCCTCCACCTCGGCCAGCAGGTGGCTCGAGAGCAGGACGGTCTGACCGCTCCGGGCGAGGTCGACGATCAGCGCTCGCATGTCGGCCATGCCGCCGGGGTCCAGGCCGTTGGTGGGCTCGTCGAGAACGATGAGCTCCGGGTCGCCCATGAGCGCGGCCGCGACGCCGAGCCGCTGCTTCATGCCCAGGGAGTACGCCTTGAACCGGTCGCCTCCGCGGTCGCCGAGGTCGACTCGTTCGAGCGCCTCTTCGACGGCGTAGTCGGGCAGGCCGCGGTAGCGGGCGAGCACCCGCAGGTTCGCGCGGCCCGACAGGTAGGGATAGAAGCCGGGACCCTCGATCAGGGCACCGACGCGGGCGATCGCCGCTGGATCTCCCGCCGGCCGGCCGAGCACGGTGGCCGACCCGGACGTGGGGTGGACCAGCCCGAGGCTCATCCGCAGGGTGGTGGTCTTGCCGGCGCCGTTCGGACCCAGGAAGCCGTACACCTCCCCGCGCCGGACGGTCATGGTCACGGAGTCGACGGCCAGCCGGTCGCCGTACCGCTTCGTCAGGTCCTTCGTCTCGAGTACCAGGTCGTTCATGTCCTCCAGGCTGGTCGGGCGAGCGGCACGGTCGTCCGACGACGAGCGGCGTCGG
>JAFMQY010000292.1 GCA_017354415.1 Nocardioides sp. | reverse complement strand
GCACGAGCGGATATCCCAGCGCCAGGGCCAGCGCCGCGGTCGCGGGCAGTACCAGGCCGACCGGCATCGACGACCGGCGACGCCGGGTGGGCCTGGTGGCCTCCGTCGTCTCGGCGGTCCCGGTGGTCCGGGTCGAGGTGATGGTCATGGTCTGCTCGGCAGTCGGTTCCTGGCGGTCGGTCGCCATGAGTCGCAATGATCGGGGACAAACTCACGGCCGGGGCGAAAGGGGGTCCGCCCCGGCCGCGAGAGGGGGACCGTCAGTTCAGCTGTGGGTTCATCTGGTCGTCGGCCTTCTTGGCCAGCGTCGCGACGTCGCCGCCCTGGGCGATGCCGCTGAACGTGTCCTCCAGCACCCGGGACCCTTCGACGGTCGCCCAGCCGGGCGCGGCCGGCGTCAGCTTGGCGTTGGACGCCGCGGCGATGGTGGCCTGCGCGGACTCGTCGTGGCCCAGCAGGTGGAACAGCGACGTCTTGGCGGGCGTCATCCCGTTCTTGGCCAGGATCTTCTGGTAGCCGTCGCTGAGCATCAGTGCGACCGCCTTCTGGGCCAGCTCCTGGTGCTGGGACTTGGCCGGGATCGCGATGTCGGAGCCGCCGAGCAGCACCGGTGCGGGCTTGCCGTCGCTACCGGGGATCGCGAAGACGCCGACCTTCTTGGCCAGCGCGGGGCAGCCGTCCTTGGGGTCGGCGAGCAGCCCCATGACCCAGCCGGGCGCGGTCAGCATGCCGACCTGGCCGGCGCAGAAGGGCGTCACCGGGTCAGCCTCGTTGCCGTCCTTCGGCGCACCCGAGGCCTGCTCGAAGAGCTTCTGGACCGTCTGGAGGCCCCGCACCGAGGCGGGGGACGCGAGCGATCCCTGCCATGTCCCGCCCTGGTCCACTGCGAGGTCGCCACCCGCGTCCCACAGGAACGTGACGCCGTCGTGCCAGTCCTGGCCCGGCAGCCAGTAGCCGGAGAAGCCCTTCACCGTGGAGTTGGCCTGCTTGAGCCTGATCCCGTCCTGCACGAACTCCGCCATCGTGGTGGGAGTGCTCGTGATCCCCGCCTTCGCGAAGAGGTCCTTGCGGTAGAAGGCGTACTTGGAGCCGGCGTAGTACGGCACCGCGTAGGTCTTCCCGTCGACGCTCGCGCCGTCCACGAAGCCGGGAAGGAGGTCGGAGCCACCGAGTGCGGGCAGCTGGCTGGTCATGTCGGCGAATGCGCCGGCCGAGGTGAAGGTCGGAGCCTGCGTGTTGCCGATCTCGACCACGTCGGGGGCCTGCGAGGAGCTCGACAGGGCGGTGGTCAGCTTCTCGACCAGGCCGTCCCACTCCTGCTCCTCGATGGTCAGGGTCGAGCCGGGGTTCTGGGCCTCGAACTTCTTCTTCAGCCAGTCCCGTGCGACCTGCGGGGTGTCGGGCCCGTTCAACCAGACCCGGATGTTCGCGGGCTGGGAGGAGTTGGCCGACGTGTCGCCGCTGTCGGAGCTTCCACACGCTCCCAGCGTGGTCAGCGCAAGCGTTGCTGTCGCGACCACCCCGAGTGTCTTCTTGATGCGCACCGCAGTGTTCCTCTCTTGCGTTACCTGGTGGGACGGTTCCAGTCACGGCGGTGAGCCGGCTCCTGGTGTCCCTGCCCGTGGGGACGGGCGGGAGTCTGGGGGGCGGTCATGACACGCCCAGCTGTCCGGCGAGGACCAGGACGGCAGCACCGACCAGCACCACGTCGTCGCCGAGGATCGAGGTGCGTACGACGAGCCCGGTGGAGCTGACCGGCATGGTCCGATCGCGGAGCACTCGTTCCGCGGCCTCTCGGAGTGGACCGTCGAGCAGGTCCACCGGGCCGCTGAGCAGGAGCTCGTGGAGGTTGAGGGTGCCCACGACGGGGGCGAGAGCGGCCCCGAGCTGCTCGCCGACGCATGTCAGGTGCGCGACCGGATCCCCCTCGGCGATGCGACGGCGTAAGCGGGGGACCGCGAGCAGCGTTTCCAGGCAGCCGATCCGCCCGCACGCGCACCGCTCGCCCTCGGGGTCCACGACGACGTGCCCGATCTCGCCGGCGGCACCGGTGTGGCCATGGAGCAGCGAACCTTCCAGCACCAGGCCGGCACCGACACCGGTCCCGACGAGGAGGACCATGAGGCCGCCTTCCCCGGCGTCACCGAAGGTGTGCTCGCCGAGCGCCGCGGTGTTGGCGTCGTTCGCCACGAAGACGGGCAGGTCGAGGTCCTCGGCGAGGCCGGCGGCCAGGGGCATGTCGCGCCAGGCGAGGTTGGGAGCGTCGATGACGACCCCCTCGGCATCGACCACGCCCGGGCTGCCGACGCCGACTCCGAGCACGGGCCGCTCTGTCATGGCGATCAGCTCGTGTGCCAGCCGGTGGACCAGCGCCACCGCGTCGTCCCCGTGGGCGCCCTCGAGCGCGACCTCGTGCCGGGCGCGGACCTGGCCGGTGAGGTTGAGCACCGCGCCGGTCATGCGCCCGGAGACCGACAGGTCGATCGCGATGACGTGTGACGAGTCGGGCGCGAGCCCGACCAACGTCGGCGGCTTGCCCACGCGTGTCACGGCCGGTGCGCCGAGCTCCTCGACCAACCCGGCGGAGACGAGCTCACCGACCAGGTCGGAGACCGTGACCCTGGTCAGGCCCGTCGTCCGAGAGAGGTCGGCCCGGCTGGCCGGGCCCTCGCGGAGGAGCTGCTGGAGCAGCAGGGACCGGTGGTGGCGACGGGTGTCCTCCTGCAGGAGCTTCCCGTGCGGCCGGAGGGGCCGTCCGACGGGGGCGCTGCTGGTCATTTTGTTAGTTCAGCGGACTTACTAATTTCCTGTCAAGACGTGCCCGAACTTCGAGACGGCATCCCAGGCGCACCCGCAGTGCGGATGGCGCAGCCACTCGCGCCGGCTGACCACGAGTGCGTCGGTGACGGTCACGTCGGCCGAGCGGAGGGCGGGCACCTCGCCGTCGAGGCGGCGTACGACGTCGCGCACCGCCCAGGCGGCGCCGAGGGAGGCCAGACAAGGGTCGACCACGACATCGGGAGGCGGCAGAGCATCGAGCTGGTGCAGCACGGTCGCGCGGCGGGGATCGCGCTCGCCCAGGTGGGCGTCGACGCACCGCAGACAGGCGGACCGGCCGGGATCCACGAACGGCCCGATCCGGACTCGGCGCGCCTGCACCGAGACCCACAGGTGAGGCACGTCCTCGCGCATCAGGCCGTCCGCCAGTGCCCGGCGGGGCTCGCCGACCGTCACCACGAGCCGCAG
>JAFMQY010000173.1:4485-8410 GCA_017354415.1 Nocardioides sp. | reverse complement strand
TTCAACCATGCGGACGAGGCGCGTGACGCCGCGCTGCCGGCCGACGCCCTGGCAGACCTGGACGCCCGGCTCCGCGAGCACGACGCGGCCCTGGCCGCCGCACGTCGCGTGGTCGACGAGCCTGACGCGTGGGACCTGCTCACGACTGGGGCGCCTGACGTGGCGGGGCTGCAGGCGGCACACCGTGAGGCCGCGGAGGCACTGGAGCGTGCCCGCGCCACCGAGGAGGTCGCATCCCTCGTCCACCTGCGGGTCCGGCACCTCACCGACGACCTGACCGCCGCGTGGGAGGCCTGGTCTCCGATACGGCGGAGGCTCGCCCTCGTCACCAGGGTGGCGTCGTTCGCCGAAGGCAAGGCGGCCGACAACCGCTGGCAGATGAGGCTGTCCGCCTACGTCCTGGCCTACCGCCTCTCGCAGGTCGTCGCCGCGGCCAACGCCCGGCTGGCTGGCATGAGCGACCAGCGCTACTCCCTCGAGCATGTCGGGCGGCGCGGGGCCGGCGAGTCGCGCGGCGGGCTCAGCCTGGTGGTCCGGGACGACTGGTCGGGCGAGAGCCGCGACCCCGCCACTCTGTCCGGAGGAGAGACCTTCGTCGTCTCCCTCGCCCTGGCCCTCGGACTGGCCGACGTGGTGGCCCACGAGGCGGGCGGGGCCGATCTGCAGACGCTGTTCGTCGACGAGGGCTTCGGCTCGCTCGACGCCGAGACGCTCGATGACGTGCTCGACATCCTCGACACCCTCCGCGAGAACGGCCGCGCGGTCGGTGTCGTCAGCCACGTCGCCGAGATGCGCCACCGCATCCCGACCCAGCTCGTGGTCACCAAGGCGCGCACAGGCTCCACGGTCCGCATCGCAGGGTGACCCGGCTCCGTGCGTCTGCCGATTCCGCGCGAAACCCCGTGCGACAGGCATCTCGGTTTCGGGGGACGTGCCCTAGGTTCGGACCCATGCCAGGTCTCGATCCCGGTTTCACCTCGCTCCCCTACCGTGAGCTCGGCGACGCCGCGCTGACGCGGGCCCGCGAGCTGGGTGCCACCCATGCCGACTTCCGCTTCGAACGCGTGCGTTACCAGGACGTCCGGGTCCGCGACGGTGCGCTCCAGGGCGCCGGCGACTCGGAGGACCTCGGGTTCGCCGTCCGGGTCGTGCACGAAGGGGCATGGGGCTTCGCCGCGGGCGTCCACCTCACGCCCGAGGAGGCGGTGCGGGTCGCCGAGCAGGCGGTCGCGGTCGCTCGCGTGTCTGCTCCTCTGGTCACCACGCCGGTCGAGCTCGCCGACGAGCCGGTGTACGACGACGTCACCTGGGTCTCGTCGTACGCCCAGGACCCGTTCGCCGTGCCGCTGCGCGACAAGGTCGCGGTGTTGGTCGACTGGTCCGAGCGCCTGCGACAGCACCCGGTGGTGGAGCACGCGACCGCGGAGCTCCTCCAGGTGCACGAGAACAAGTACTATGCGGATCTCGCCGGGACGCGCACCACCCAGCAGCGGGTGCGGCTGCAGCCGACGTTCACCGCCATGGGCTCAGACGCCGAGCGCGGGTTGTTCGACGACATGAGCTCCATCGCCCCGCCCACCGGCCGCGGCTGGGAGTACGTCGTGGGGTCGCCCGCCGACGGGGCCTGGGACTGGGAGTCGGAGCTGGCCGAGGTGCCCGACCTGCTCGCGGAGAAGCTCGCCGCTCCCAGCGTGGAGGCCGGCACCTACGACCTGGTGATCCACCCGTCCAACCTGTGGCTCACCATTCACGAGTCGATCGGCCACGCCACCGAGCTCGACCGCGCACTCGGCTACGAGGCCAACTACGCCGGGACGTCGTTCGCCACCGTCGACCGGCTCGGCAGCCTCCGCTACGGCTCCGCCGTGATGCACGTGACCGGGGACCGCACGGTCGAGCACGGACTGTCCACGGTCGGGTACGACGACGAGGGCGTGGCCACGCAGAGCTGGGACATCGTGAAGGACGGCGTGCTCGTCGGCTACCAGCTCGACCGGCCGATGGCCCACCTGCACCCGGAGCTCAATGCCGGCCGGTCGAACGGCTGCGCCTACGCCGACTCGCCCGGCCACATCCCGATCCAGCGGATGGCGAACGTCTCGTTGCAGCCGAGCGGCGACGACGTGTCGACCGACGACCTGATCTCGCGCGTCGGTCGTGGCCTGTACGTCGTCGGCGACAAGTCCTGGTCGATCGACATGCAGCGCTTCAACTTCCAGTTCACCGGACAGCGCTTCTACGCGATCCGCGACGGCCGGCTGGCCGGACAGGTCCGCGACGCGGCGTACCAGGCGACGACCACGGACTTCTGGGGTTCGATGGAGGCGGTCGGCGGCCCCGACACGTGGGTCCTGGGCGGAGCCTTCAACTGCGGCAAGGCCCAGCCCGGCCAGGTCGCCTCGGTCAGCCACGGTTGCCCGACCGCCCTGTTCCGCGAGGTCAGGATCCTCAACACCGAAGCCGAGGGAGCCCACTGATGCCGAGCACCACCGTGCAGGACCTCGTGGAGCACTCGCTGTCGTCGACGATCGCCGACGACTGCGTGGTCATCGCCCACCACCGCACGAGCGCCAACCTGCGCTGGGCCAACAACACCCTGACCACGAACGGCGCGATGCGTGGGATCGACGTCACCGTGATCTCGTTCGTGCACCAGGCGGGTGGCGTGTCGGCCGGGTCGGTCTCCGGGAGTGCCACCACGCGTGAGCAGGTCGGCGCGCTGGTCACGGCTGCGGATGCTGCGGCGGCAGCGTCCGAGCCCGCTTCCGACGCGCAGGACCTGGTCACCGGTGACGCCGCGGTCGACTGGGCAGAAGCACCGGCGGAGACCGACATCCACGTCTTCGACGCCTTCGCCCCTGCGCTGGGCGAGGCCTTCGGGCGGTCGCGGGCGGGCGGCCGGGTGCTCTACGGGTTCGTCGACCATCACCTGACGACGACGTACCTCGCCTCCTCCACCGGCCTCCGGCGGCGACACGTCCAGCCCACCGGCCACTACGCCTGCACGGCCAAGACCGCCGACCTGGGCAACAGTGCCTGGGTGGGTGGCGCGACCCGGGACTTCGCCGGAGTGGACCCGCTCGCACTCGAGGCGACGTTGGAGCAGCGGCTGGGTTGGGCCGCGCGGCGTACCGACCTGCCGGCCGGCCGCTACGACACGATCCTGCCGCCCACCGCGGTGGCCGACCTGATGATCGACGCCTACTGGTACGCCGGTGCCCGCGACGCCCACGACGGGCAGTCGGTCTACAGCCGAGCGGCGGCGGCACACGGATCGGCGAGCAGATCGTCCGGCCCGAGGTCACCCTGGCCTCCGACCCCGGGTACCCCGGCCTCGAGTGCGCGCCGTACGCCGTGGTCGAGGCCTCGAGCGAGGACGCGTCGGTCTTCGACAACGGCCTTTCGCTGGCCCGCACCGACTGGATCGGCGACGGCACGCTGACCGCACTGCGGCAGACCCGGGAGACCGCGGAGATGACCGGCCAGCCGGTGACACCGGCGATCGACAACCTCGTGCTCGAGGTCGACGGCGGGACCGGCAGCGTCGACGAGCTCGTGGCAGGCACCGAGCGGGGGCTGCTGCTCACCTGCCTGTGGTACATCCGGGCCGTCGACCCGCAGACCCTGCTGCTGACCGGGCTGACCCGGGACGGCGTCTACCTCGTCGAGAACGGCGAGGTGACCGGTGCGGTCAACAACTTCCGGTTCAACGAGAGCCCGGTCGACCTGCTGCGCCGCTTCTCGCACGCCTCCGCGACCGGGCCGGCGTTCAGCCGGGAGTGGGGCGACGACTACTTCTCCCGCACCGCGATGCCGGCCCTGCGGGTGCCCGACTTCAACATGTCGAGCGTCTCGCAGGCGATGTAGCCGGCCGGGGTCGTGTGACTGCGGTTTGGGACCAAACCGCGACTTTGGAACGTTCCAG
>JAFMQY010000173.1:0-4475 GCA_017354415.1 Nocardioides sp. | reverse complement strand
CCCAGTCCCCAGCCGCCCGTCAGGATCCCTCGGGCGCTCCGCCGGGGATCGGCGCCTCCGGGTCGTACGGCGTGCGGGTGAGCACGAAGGTCGCGCACTCGAGGTGGCTCAGGGTCCCGTCGTCGCGGCGTACGACGTGCAGAGTCTCTCCGGCCAGGTAACCCGACGTGCCGACGATCTCGGCGTCCCGGATCTCGAAGCGGCACCACGCGTCCCGGTTGCGGCCGAGCACGAGCTCGCCGTCCTCGAGCGACATCACGAACATCGTGTTCCCCCAGTGCCAGACGCCGAGGACCTCGGCGAGCTCGGAGGGCACGGTGCGTGTCGGGGTCCAGGGCGTCGGGAGGGTCGGCTCGCACGCCTCGAGCTCCTCGACCAGCGCCCTCGCCAGGTCGCCGGGCTCGAGACCGCTGGTGGCGTTGGTGAGCAGGACGGCTCCGCTACGACGCGGCCGGTCGACGAGGCAGGCGGCCAGGAAGCCCGGCATCGAGCCCGTGTGCCCGACCAGCAAGCCGGACCCGCCCCGGTGGAGCTGGAAGCCGAGCCCGTAGGCGTAGCCGAGGTGGTCGCGCCGGTCGCCGGACTGCGGGTGCGAGGCGAGCTCGAGCCAGGTCCGGTCGAGCACGTCCGGATGCCCCTCGCCCAGGAACACGCTGTAGCGCGCCAGGTCGCCGATGGTGGACCACAGCTGGCCCGCCGGCGCCATCGCCGCCGTGTCGGTGGCGGGCTCGGCGGTGAGCGTCCCGGCGTACGGGTCGACACTGAGGCCCGTCGCGGCCGGGCTCTCCGGGAGGTACGACGTGCGGCGCAGGCCCAGCGGCTCGAGGATCTGCCGGCGGACCGCGTCGAACCAGGTCGTGCCGTGCAGCCGCGCGGCCGTCTCGCCGAGCAGGGCGAAGCCGAGGTTGGAGTAGTGGTACTGCTGACCGTCCGGGAAGACCGCGGCCGAGCCGTCGTGCCCCGCCACGAGCGCGTCCCACCCGACACCGTCGGATCGTTCCCACCACGAGCCGTGCGGCTCCGCCTGCATCCCCGACGAGTGCGACAGCAGGGATCGCAGCGAGCGGTCGGCGTACCCCATGTCACCCAGCACCTCCGAGGCCGGCCGGGTGAGGTCGAGCCGCCCGTCACGGACCAGCTGCAGGACCAGTACAGCCGTGAAGGTCTTCGTGATCGAGCCGATCCGGTACTGCACGTCCGTGACGTCCGGGACGCCGCCCAGGTCGCCGTACCCGTCCGACCAGACCAGGTCCCCGTCACGAACGACACCGGCGACCACGGACGGCAGCCTGCCCGCGACCTGGCGGTCGGCGAGCAGCGCCAGCAGACGGCGTGCGGTCGTCGGGTGGACCGCGGCGGGTGTGGGGCTCACTCGGCGAACGCCTCGGGCGGTGGGCACGAGCAGACCAGGTGGCGGTCGCCGTACGCCTGGTCGATCCGGGCCACCGGAGGCCAGTACTTGTCCGGGTCGGGACCCGTCGGGAACACCGCGACCTCCCGCGGGTACGCGCGGTCCCAGTCGCCCACGATCGCTCGGGCGGTGTGCGGAGCGCCGCGCAGCGGCGACTTCTCGACGCTCCACTCCCCCCGCTCGACCTGGTCGATCTCGGCGCGGATCGCCAACATCGCCTCGCAGAAGCGGTCGATCTCGGCGAGGTCCTCGGACTCGGTCGGCTCGACCATCAGCGTGCCGGCGACCGGGAAGGACACCGTCGGCGCGTGAAAGCCGTAGTCGATCAGGCGCTTGGCGACGTCGTCGACGCTCACACCGGACGCCTTCGTGATCCCGCGCAGGTCGAGGATGCACTC
The DNA here is from genome assembly GCA_017354415.1 of Nocardioides sp. Taxonomy (GTDB): domain Bacteria; phylum Actinomycetota; class Actinomycetes; order Propionibacteriales; family Nocardioidaceae; genus Nocardioides. Next base: position 2,666 of record JAFMQY010000173.1, on the reverse strand, counting down.
GTGCGCGACGAGCCCGCCGTGACCCTTGTAGAGGACCGGGTACGCCTCTTCGAGCCGAGCGGCGATGTAGTTCGCGGACAGCACGGCGGTCGCGGTCGCGCGACGCAGGCCCTCGGCGCCCATCATCCGGATGTAGGCCCAGGAGATCGGCAGGATCCCGGCGGAGCCGTAGGGCGCCGCGCTGATCGCGCCGATGCCCTCCCGCTTGGCGGGGTCGGGGTGCTGGGCGTGGGTCGGGAGGTACGGCGCGAGGTGAGCGCGCACCGCCACCGGTCCGACTCCGGGGCCTCCCCCGCCGTGCGGGATGCAGAACGTCTTGTGCAGGTTGAGATGGGAGACGTCGCCGCCGAACTCACCGGGCCGGGCGAAGCCGAGCAGAGCGTTGAGGTTCGCGCCGTCGACGTACACCTGCCCACCGGCCGCGTGCACGGTCGCGCACAGGTCGATGATCGTGTCCTCGTAGGCGCCGTGCGTCGACGGGTAGGTGACCATGATCGCGGCGAGGTCGTCGCGGTGCTCCTCGCAGAGGCGTCGCAGGTCGTCGAGGTCGACGGACCCGTCGTCGGCCGCCTTGACGACGACGACCCGCATCCCCGCCATCACGGCCGAGGCGGCGTTGGTGCCGTGGGCGGAGGACGGGATCAGGCAGACGTTCCGGCCTTCCTCGCCGTTCGCGCGGTGGTACCCCCGGATCGCGAGAAGACCGGCGAGCTCCCCCTGTGCGCCGGCGTTCGGCTGGATCGAGACCCGATCGTAGCCGGTGGCTTCGGCGAGCCAGGACTCGAGCCGGCTGATCAGCTCGCGGTAACCCTCGGCGTCCGCGGCCGGGGCGAAGGGGTGCAGCTCGGCGAAGCCGGGCATCGAGACCGGCTCCATCTCGGTGGTCGCGTTCAGCTTCATCGTGCAGGAGCCGAGCGGGATCATGCCGCGGTCGAGGGCGTAGTCGCGGGCCGAGAGGCTACGAAGGTAGCGCAGCATCTGGGTCTCGCTGTGGTGGACGCCGAACACCTCGTGCGTCAGGTACGGCGTCTGGCGGCGCAGGCCGTCGGGCAGATGCACGTCCGTGGGCGTGGCCGGGGCCTCCCCGGGCGTCACGCCGAACGCGCGGAGCACGCTGGTCACCGTCGACGTGGTGGTGACCTCGGAGGTGGACAGGCCGACGGTGTCGGCGTCGACGAGCCGCAGGTGCAGCCCCAGGGAACGCGCCGCCGTGACGATCTCCTCCGCCCGACCCGGCGCTGTCACGGTGAGGGTGTCGAAGAAGGTGTCGTTGACCAGCCGGTAGCCACCGGACCGCAGCGACTCGGCGATCCGCCCGGCGAAGCCGTGCGTGCGTTCGGCGATGCCGCGCAGACCCTCCGGACCGTGGTACACGGCGTACATCGACGCGACCACGGCGAGCAGCACCTGAGCCGTGCAGATGTTGGAGGTCGCCTTGTCCCGACGGATGTGCTGCTCGCGGGTCTGCAGGGCGAGGCGGTAGGCGGGGCGACCCTCGGCGTCGACCGAGACCCCGACCAGCCGGCCCGGGAGCTGCCGCTCGAGACCGGCCGCGACCGACATGTAGCCGGCGTGCGGGCCGCCGTAGAACATGGGGACTCCGAACCGCTGCGACGAGCCGACGACGACGTCCGCGCCCAGCTCTCCGGGCGCCTCGAGCAGGGTGAGTGCGAGCAGGTCGGCGGCGACGACTGCGAGCGCGCCGCGCTCGTGCGTGGCGTCGATGACCGGACGGGGGTCGAGGATCCGGCCGGACGCGCCCGGGTACTGCACCAGGACACCACTCACCTCGCCGTCGGGCAGGCCATCGGCGAGGTCGACGACCGCGATCTCGAGGCCGATCGCCTGGGCACGGGTGCGGACCACCTCGATCGTCTGCGGGAGCGCGTCGGAGTCCACGACGAACGGACCGGCCGCCTGGCGCTTGGCACGACGGACCAGAGCCACCGCCTCCGCGACCGCCGTGCCTTCGTCGAGCAGGCTGGCGTTCGCGGTCGGAAGCCCGGTCAGGTCCTCGATCACGGTCTGGAAGTTGAGCAGCGCCTCGAGCCGGCCCTGTGAGATCTCCGGTTGGTACGGCGTGTACGCGGTGTACCAGCTCGGGTCCTCGAGCACGTTTCGGCGGATCACCGGTGGGGTGACGGTCGCGTGGTACCCGAGCCCGATCAGCGACTCGGCGGGCCGGTTCTGGGCGGCCAGATGACGCAGCTCGCGGGCCGCGTCGTACTCCGAGAGGGGCACGGGCAGGTCGAGGGTGCGAGACGCGATGCCTGCCGGGACGGCCGCCGCCATCAGATCGTCGAGGGAGTCGAACCCGACGACTTCGAGCATCCGGGCGAGGTCGTCCGGGCGCGGGCCGATGTGGCGATCGGCGAAGACGGGCTGGTGGCTCAACGGGGGCTCCTCGACACGGTCGGTCAGATTCGCCTCCCCCTCTGTCGACCCGGCGAGCCGGACCTCCAGAGTTGCCTGGTCCGCACGGTCCTGGCGCCTGAGAGGTTCCGGGGAGGATTTGCCCCTTCGGCGCTCCGCTGCCGGCCCCGGCGGTGTCGCGCCGTACCCCGGTGTCGGGCAGAGACTCTCCCGTGCGGGATCGTCAGCGGCCCCACTCTAACAATCTCTCCCCCGATCTCCCCGCATCGTCGGGCCGTGGATGAGGGCTCCCG
>JAFMQY010000291.1 GCA_017354415.1 Nocardioides sp. | reverse complement strand
CAGGGGACGGCCTCGCTGCGAGCGACGAGCCGGTCGGCGGCGGCGCGGATGTCCGCGCCCTGCTCGCGTAGCTGGCCCGCGCGGCGCCGCATGACCACGGTGTCGCCGTACATGCGTCTCCTCGGGGGTCGGGGCACCAGGGACCTACCCGGGCCCGGATCGGGTCAAACCCTCAGCGGGTGATCTGGAAGACCTGACTGGTAGCCGTTCCGCTGCCGCCGAGGAAACCGTGGTCGTGCAGACTCGCCCGCTGTTCGCGGACGGACGGGTCGTTCGACGCGTCCACTGCGGCTGCCCCTCGCACGTAGTGCGCCAGGTGGTGGTTGGCCCCGACCGACGTCTGGTGGTCGTCGAAGCGGACGGTCACCTGTGACACCGAGTCGGTGTTGTCTGCGCCGTCGAGAAGAGGGACCACGTCACCGCGGTTCTCCAGGGAGAGCACGTGGCTGCCCGCGGGGTAGCCGTGGATGCCGCCGATCGGGGCGCCGGCGGTGACGACGTGCGTGACGTGGAACCCGCTGCCGTGCGCCAACAGGGAGGCCGCCTCCATCCCGCCCAGGCTGTGGCCGACGAGCAGCACCGGGTCGTGCGACCCGATGCCGGCATCCGCCATCACCTGCTCGATGCCGCGGGCGTACGTCGTGTCCTCGCCGGCGATCACGTGCAGGTCGGCGGCGAGGTCGCGGGCGTCGGAGTCCTGGCTGAACGGCGTCGTGGCCATGTCGTCGGTGCCGGGGAGGTAGACGATGTGTCTCACCGACCCGTCCTCCTCGTGCAACGTCTGCACCTCGACAGTGCCCTGGTCGGCCGGCCGGTCAGGGGCGGAGAGATCGTTGGTCTGGGCGAGGTGCAGGATGAGGCCCGCCAGGTCGCCCGGCGGCCGGTCACCGAGCGGCACCGACAGATCGGCACGCCGCCGCACGTGCGGAGGACCCTCCGGCTGGTAGAACGCAGCCAGGTCGGACGCGGCGTCGGCTGTCGTGGCGTGGAACGGTCGCAGGCCGACCAAGGGCGCCAGCGCAGGCAGCAGCGGTGCTCCCGCGATCAGGCCGTCGAGCAGCCCACCGCTCCCGTCGGCCACGTGCTGCGTGACCGCCGGGTGCTTGTCCAGCCACTCCTCGGGCGTCTCGCCCTCCGCCCTGCCGATTGCCTGAGTCTCACCGTCGAGCCGGCTCCGGACGTCCGCCGGAAGGTGGTCACGCGTCAGGGAGACCGCAGGGACGGCGACGACGCCGAGTGCGAGAAGGCACGGCGCGGCCGACGAGACGGCGTACCCGATGTCGAAGCAGACGGCATGACCGAGCGCCCTGAGAGAGTCGGCCACCAGCCTGTCGCACCCCTCGAACGCGGCGACCGTCCCCCGCACCAGCAAGGCGTCCGTCTCGCACTCCAGGGACGAGCGGACCGCCCCGTGGACGCCGCCGGCCGCAGCCAGGACCCGGCCCTCTGCGTCGGCGAACGTGAGGGGCGAGAGCACCGCCGACTCGAGCAGGTCGGGGTCGGCCAGCACCTTCTCGTCGGCGACGGCCCAGTCGCGCAGCCGGTCGCCGGCCGTGTCGAGACGGTCGACCAGGGCCTGCACCGCGGCGTACGTCGCGGCCGTGCCGGCGATGCCACCGGTGACGCCGACGATCGGCGGCCTGCTCACGACGTCCCCGTCGCCCACGCCGGCTCGGCCGCGGTCATGCCGGTACCCGTACGTCGAGCCACTCGAGGCTTCCGTGCGACGGGGGGTCGAAGTGGTGCACCCAGTGCGCGACGTCGTCCGGCAGCGAGTCGAACAGGTCGAACACCCGGCGCTCGGCTTCCGCGATCAGCTCCTTCAGGTGGTCGACCTCGCGCGCGTGGCGTTCCAGCGACTCGGCCGCGGCGTCGTGTGCGTCCGAACACGAGCGGAGGCCACCGGCGTGCTCGTCTGCCAGCCGGCGCATGGCGTCAGCGGCGAGCCCCGACCATGGCACCGCCTCGGCGCTACGGAGGAGGTCGTCGGCCTCGGCACGGATCTCCCGACCGCGTTCGCGCAGCTGCCGGGCCAGTGCCCGGATCACCTCGGTGTCGCCGTACATCACCGCCTCCTCGGCCGCGGGCGCGGCCGTGCAGCGACGGTGCCCGGGCGGCGAGGGCCGGAAACCCGCGGTGCGCGTGGCTGTGGAGGAACCCGTGAGGAGGCCGGCTCGTCGACGAGCTCGGGCACGTCGGGGTCGGGCTTGGGTGGGGACTTGGTCATGTGCGGTGATCGCTCGAGCGGGTGCGGCGGTTCACCACGGATCGCGGGGAGGCGTCCCGCGATCGACCGATAAACTCGGGCATCGCCGCCCTTGCTGAGAAGCGAGGTGACACCCGTGACCTTCGACGTCCACCAGCTAGATGTGTTCGTGCTGGTCGGAACCGGAGTCACGCTGCTGGCGATCCTCGCCGTCCGGCTGTCCTCGCGAGCGGGACTCCCGAGTCTGTTGCTGTACCTGCTGATGGGCGTCGCTCTCGGCGAGAACGGCGTCGGCATCGGCTTCGAGAACGCCGAGGTGGCGCATGCGCTCGGGTTCGCAGCGCTGGCGGTGATCCTCGCCGAGGGCGGCCTGACGACGAGCTGGCAGATGGTCCGGCCCTCGATGCGGCTCGGGCTCTCGCTGGCGACGCTGGGCGTGGGAGTCTCGGTGGCGATCGTCGCGGTGGGCGCTCACTACGCACTCGGCCTGTCCTGGCAGCTGTCCGTGCTGCTGGGTGCGGTCACCTCACCGACCGACGCCGCTGCAGTCTTCTCCGTGCTGCGGGGACTCCCGATCGCACCGCGGCTCACGGGCGCCCTCGAGGCGGAGTCCGGCCTCAACGACGCGCCGACCATCGTCCTGGTCACCCTGATCGCCACCAGCTCCATCGATGACCACGGCGCCCTGTTCAACCTCGGCATCATCGCCTTCGAGCTCCTGGTCGGCACCGCCGTCGGCCTGGCCGTGGGCTTCGGAGGTGCCTGGCTGATGCGGCGGGCAGCCCTTCCCGCGTCCGGCCTCTACCCGCTCGCCGTCCTGTGCCTCGCGCTGATCGCGTACAGCGCCGCCGCCGAGATCCACACCTCGGGCTTCGCCGCGATCTACGTCGCCGCACTCGTCCTGGGCAACTCCGAGCTGCCGCACCGGATGGCAACCCGCTCGTTCGCCGAAGGTTTCGCATCGCTGGCCCAGATCGGGCTGTTCGTGATGCTCGGGCTGCTGCTCAGTCCCAGCCGGGTCACCTGGGCGGTGGTGGGGCTCGCGGTGGCCGTCAGTGTG
>JAFMQY010000058.1 GCA_017354415.1 Nocardioides sp. | reverse complement strand
GTGGGGTGGGCCGGTCGTGTGGGGTGGGCCGGCTGACTCGGATGGCCTTGGGCGGTGTGCCGGGGCGGGTTGCGGTGCTGATGATCGCGCGCAGCGGTGCCCACAGGAGCTTCGTGATCGGGTGTCGCCGCCAGTCTGCTCTGGAGCTCGCTGTCGGTCGCCTGGTGAGCCTGTCCGCTCGAACGGGAGGCGCGGGCCTTCGGCATGGCGGAGTGGTGCTCGGACGTCCCCTGAGTCGGCTGATGGTGATGGTGGTCCGGTCCAAGATGAGTCACGGCGTACGCCGTTGCCCCGCTCGACAACAGCGCGAGCAGGCCGGCCGCCACGACCACCCGGGTACTTCTCCGCCGGCGCTGCTCGGCATGACTGCTTCCGCTCCCCGCCGACGCCGCGAGCGTCCGGATGAAGGACTCGTCCGGTTGTTCGACAGGAGGTGCCGGCGGCCGCAGCAGGGCGCAGGTCTCGCTGCGGGACGGTCGGGACACGCGGGCCATCACGACACCTCGGAGGCGGGCTGGACGGAGAACTTCACGCTCGCGCCGGCTTCGTGCGCATTCGGGGCCTCGACGGACAGCTGGTCTCGCAGGCGTGAGATCCCACGGTGGTGACTGACCCGTACGGCCGCCCGCGAGATGCCGAGAACCTCCGCGGTGGTCGCGATATCGAAGCCGGCCAGGTCGATGCAGGCGACCACCTCGGACTCACGACGGGGGAGGCCGCGGATCAGCGCGAGAGCCAGGTCAACTCCCTCAACCGTCCCGGCGGGGTCTGCGGCGGTGCCCCAGAGCACGGGATCGGCGCCGTTGCAGTCGACAGGACGGGTGGCGCGCCGAGCGCTCCGTGCCTGGGTGGTCAGCGCCACGTTGCGGGCGATCGTGAAGAGCCATCCGGCGAAGTCAGCCGAGGTGCCGGTGAACTCCAGGATCCGGCGCGACGCGGTGAGCCACGCGGAGGCGACGACGTCGTCGCTGTCCACGGCGGCGTCTCCCGTCGGAAGTGCCCGCAGCCAGATCCGGAGCCTCGGTGTCTGTTGCTGGTAGAGAACACGCCAGGCTTCCGGATCGCCGCTCTTGGCTCGGCCGACGACCTCGTCGTCGGGACGCCGTGTCATCGGTGGCGGCCCGACGAGAACGCGCGGAATGGGCATGATCGCCCGGCTTCGGGGGGCACCGGGCGATCATGCCACGTCATGGTATGCGGACTCAGCAGTCGAACTGGGCCATCAGGTTGTGGACGAAGGCCGCGACCTGCTGTCCCTCTGCTTGGGTGTCGACCTTCGCGATGATGGCGCGCTTGACCGCCGCCACGTCCGCCTTGATCTCCCGGACGTCGCTCGCGGTGACGTGACCCTTCTGCTTCTGCTCCTGCAGAGCCCTGATCTCAGCGATCAGCGCCTTGCGCTCGACCACATTGGTGGCAGCCTTCAACTGCTTGGCGAGAGCCGAGATCTCGTCGCCCAGGGCCTGACGCGCCTGGGGAGTGTGCGCCTTGACCCCGCGCGCGGCCCTCACCGACTGCACGAAGGCACCCCGCACCGCCACCCGGGCCGCCGACGACTTGACGTCGTCACGCAGCCCGTGCACGAACGTCGCCACCTGCTGGCGAACCTCGGCACCCGACACACAGCGAGCTGCCTCCGCGGACCCAGTGCCCACCACGACGGGCGCGGCCGTGGACGCCACAGCCACCGCGCCGACAACCACAGATCGAAGCTTCACGAGACCTCCAGGGGTGTGTAGACGCGCGCACGACGCATCACGGCGCTCGTACGCCCTTTCACCACTACATCTCGCCGACCCCGCCCGGTGTTACGGCAGCCGACGGATCGTGACCTCGGTGGACGACGAGCACGCTGGACGGAGGCCGACACGTCCGAAACTCGGTACGGCGGTCGTCGTACCGGCTCCGGAACGCTCGTGACCAGCGCGGGGCCGCTGTTCCTCAGCTGGCGCGGGCCAGTGCGAGACGCGCCTGCCGCGCGGCCTGCTCGGCCTTGCGGCTCAGCCGCCGGGCCGCCGCATGTCGGCGACCACGGCGCTGCTCCTGCGCCTCTCCCAGACGCGCGGCCATGTGGGCACGCACGAGGTCTTCGTTCATGAGGTTGTTCATCATCGACGGGCCTCCGGTCCTGGCGAGTGCTCAGGCAACTTGTTGTGTGGGACATGTCTGGGCGGCAGTCCAGGCAGCTTGCTCGTCCTTGCGCGGACGCCCGCGCGGACGCTTCCAGGGCAGCACCGCTCCTTGCAGGAACAGCTCGCCGCCCCAGACCCCCCACGGCTCACGTCGCTCCAGGGCACCGGACAGGCAGAGGTCCCGCATCCGGCACGTCCGGCACAGCGCCTTGGCGAGCTCGACCTCTGCAGGAGTGTCGGCGAACCACAGCTCCGAGTCGTTGACCTGGCACGGCAGTACGTCGTCCCCCGCCCGGTCGGCCGCGTCGGGCGGGCCGCCGAGCGGGACGGCTGGGCAACCCCCGTGGTCGAGAACAGTGATGGTCAACGTTCTTCACCTCCTGCGTGGTCATCGGTCGGGTGATGCAATGCGCCAGCACTGCGGGCCGCGACGTGGCAGCGAGCTCGCGCGGCGAGCCGCCACGGGGCCCGCCCGGCGATCACGGCTGCGTGCCTGCTCCTCACATGAACCTCCACGATCAGTCCTCCCTGATTGGGACAATGCGAGGTTCAGGTTGCGGCCGACGCCCATCTGCAGACATCCGCCACGTGGCCGATGTGTCTTTTCGCGGGCACGCGCGAGGGTCGAGCGATGGAGATCCGCATCGTGCTGCACGAGACCGAGCCGCCCTCCGCACACCTGGAACGTGTCGAGGCGGACGGGGGGGAACCGCCCGACGAAGCGCCGTTCACCGGCTGGCTCGGGCTGATGCGCGCCCTGGAGTCCGTGATCGGTCAGCCACCGCCGCGGACCTGGTCGTGGACGGCCCAGCTCGAGTGACGGCGACGTGCTTCACCCTGACATTTGTCGGCGATGACCGGCGACATCTGACCCTGCTGCCTCGACTCACCCGTTCCTAGCGTGGACGCGTCGCCTCATCGGAGGCGGGAGTGGAGGAACGACGAATGGAACAGCTGGTCGAGGAGCGGGTGCGGCGCCGACGCAGATCCTGGCGGGACGACCTGCCGGTGGCGTGGAATGCGGCCGCCGCGTCGGCTCTGGGGTGGGCGCTCGCGCGGCTCGCGGGCATCGATCTCGTGGTGAGCACCGGGTCGGGGACCCAGCACGTGAACGTGGTCTCGGTGATCGTCACCTCCGTGGTGGTCGCCATGGCCGGCGGTGGACTGCTGCGGCTGCTGGAGCGCCGTACGGAAGCGGCGGTACGGGTATGGACGGTGATCTCGGCCGTCGTCCTGCTGGTGTCGCTCACCGGTCCTCTCGGGGCGAAGTCGCTCGGCGCCGGTCTGGCGCTGGCGGGGCTGCACGTCCTGGTCGCCGGCGTGGTGATCCTGGGCCTCCTGCGGAGCCGGCGTCGGCGCGTAGCGTGACGGCCGTGTGGAGGGGACCGGGCTGCGGGTGGCAGCGCAACGCGTCGGTCCTGGTGTGGACGCCGGTCCTGCTGCTCGGGCCGATCCTCGATCTGCACGGCAGCGCGGGCGACATCGTCTTCCAGGTCGCGATGATCGTGGTGATCGCGGTCAGCGCCGGGACGGTCGCCCTCACCGGCGGCCCTCCTTGGCGCTCGGACACGCCGTACGTCGCGCTGTCGACGCTCGCCGCAGCCACCTTCGCCGGTGCCACCCACGGCAGCAGCCAGTGGCTGCCGACCTGGATCCTGCTGGCCAACGCACTCGCGGCGGCACTGCCCCGACGCCACCTCCTGTTCGCCGTACCGCTGACCACGCTCGCCGCGATGTGGGCCGCCTGGGACGTCGAGCCTCACCAGTGGAGCCGGGTCTGGGCCCAGGGGTTCGTGGTGCTCCTGGCCGGTCTGGCGAACGCGGCGTTCACCGCACTGCTCGACACGGTCGCCGAGCTCCGGCGTACGCGTCAGGAGCTGGCGCGGGTGGCGGTCGCCGAGGAGCGCCAGCGCTTCTCGCGCGACCTGCACGACCTGCTCGGCCAAACCCTCTCGGTGATGGTGGTCAAGGCCGAGGCGGTACGACGTTTGGCGGCGCGTGACCCCGATGCCGCGGCCGCCCATGCCGCCGACATCGAGCAGATCGGCCGACGAGCGCTCGTCGACGTACGGCAGGCGGTGGACGCGATGCGGGCGCCCAGCCTCGACGACGAGCTGGACGGCGCGGTCCGGGCACTGGACTCCGCCGGCATCGCGACCACCGTGGACCGAGTCGGAATGGTCCCGAGCGGACCAGCCGACGAGGTGCTCGCGTGGGTGGTCCGCGAGGGAGCGACCAACGTGCTACGGCACTCCGGGGCATCCTCGTGCCGGATCGAGGTGACCGACCAAGAGGGCAGGATCGCCGTCGTGATCAGTGACGACGGCATCGGGGCACCGCGCGCCTGGACGGCGCGGCTCGGCGGTCTCGACGGGCTGCGCGACCGGCTGATGGCCGTCGGTGGCGAGCTGACCTGGGAACCCGACTCGGGCGGTTTCCGGCTGGTCGCCACGCTCCCGGAGGGAGCCGGATGATCCGGGTACTGCTGGCCGAGGACCAGGCGATGATGCGGGGGGCCCTGGCGGTTCTGCTCGCTCTCGAGGACGACCTCGACGTCGTCGCCGAGGTGGACGAGGGCACGGCGATCGTGCCGACCGCCCTCGAGTCGCGGCCGGACGTCGCGCTCCTCGATATCGAGCTGCCGGGCACGTCCGGCATCGAGGCGGCCGAGCGTCTGCGCGAGGAGCTGCCCACGTGCCGGGTCGTGATCGTGACGACGTTTGGGCGACCGGGCTACCTGCAGCGGGCGATGGCTGCCGGCGCGGCCGGTTTCCTGGTCAAGGACGGCCCGGTCGAGGGACTGGCCGACGCCATCCGCCGGGTGGCGGCGGGGGAGACGGTGATCGACCCGGAGCTGGTCGGTCGTGCTCTCCGCGTGCCGGTCAGCCCGTTGACGCCGCGGGAACGCGACGTCCTCGCCGCGGCCGAGGACGGCTCCACGGTGGCCGACATCGCCTCCCGCCTGCACCTGTCGGCGGCCACGGTCCGGAACTACCTGTCCGACGCCATCGGGAAGACCGGGACCCGGAACAAGACCGAGGCGGCCCTGCTCGCCCGTCAGAACGGTTGGCTGTGACTCAGCTCCCCACCGGACCGGTAGCCTCGGTGGCGGCCTCAGAGGCGTCGATGGCCTCGGCCGCTTCGATGATGTCGGCGGCGTCGAGGTCACGGGCGACGCGGCGGTGCGCCTCCCAGATCTCCTCCGGGAGCGCGTCGAACTGGGCAAGATGGTGGCGCCGGTGGTCGAGCTCCTGGCGCCACCGTGGGATGTCGATGGTCAGCAGTCGGTCGAGGTCGGTCCCGGCGATCTCGAGACCGTCCAGGTCGAGCTCCTCCGGGGTGGGCAGGATGCCCACCGGTGTGGCGCGGCCGGTGACCTCGCCGTCCTTGAGCCGCATCAGCCAGAGCAGGGCGCGGAGGTTCTCCCGGTAGCCCGGCCACAGGAAGTGACCGTCGTCGGGATCGCGCTGGAACCAGTTCACGTGGGCGAAGATGGGGGCCTGCTCGGCGCGGCCGATGATGTCGAGCCAGTGCGCGGCGTACGCGCCCTCGGGGTAGGACAGGAACGGACGCATCGACATCGGGTCGTAGCGGAGCTGGCCGTCGACCCCCTCGGCGGCGAAGGTCGCCTCCGCGCCGAGGGTGAGGCCGTCGTAGACACCTTCGGCCGGATTGGTGATGGCGCGGATCAGGGGCTCGCGGTCGCTGGTGCGGCCGCCGAAGATGATCGCGTCGATCGGTACGCCGGCCGGGTCCTCGAAGTCGTCGGCCACGTTGGGCACGTTCGCCAGGGTCGTGGTGAACCTGCTGTTCGGATGGGCCCACGGCTCGTCGGCACTCTCGGGCGTGCGTTCGGCGATCCGCCCGCCCTTCCAGTCCTCCCAGCCCTCGAGGTCGGCCGGTGGTTGTGGTGTCCTGCCCTCCCACCACAGCTCGTGGGTGTTGACGTTGTAGGCGACGTTCGTGAACAGGGTTCGGGTGCCGGGAGCGATCGCGTCCAGAGCCGTGGGATTGGTCTGCTCGTTGGTGTCCTTGGCCACCCCGAAGACCCCGAACTCGGGGTTCATGCCGTGAAGCCGGCCGTCCTCGGCCACCCACATCCAGGCGATGTCGTCACCGTAGAACTCCACGTGGTACCGGTCTCCGAGCGCGTCGGGAGGCAGCGTCATCGCCAGGTTGGTCTTGCCCGAGGCGCTCGGGAACCCACCACAGATGTGGTAGCGGCGACCGGTCTGCTTGTCGGTGATGCCCAGCAGCATGAACTGCTCGGCGAGGAACTCGCGCGACGCCCATCCGTCGTACGACGCCTGGCGCAGGCCGTGCGCGATCTTCCCGAGCAGCGCATTCCCGCCGTACGACGACCCGAAGTGCAGGATCGTCCGCTCGTCTCCGACCGTGACGAAGTACCGCTGGTCGTCCGGTGTGCCCTGGCCGAGAAGGGGGAGGTCTCCGGTCACGTGGACGGCGCGCACGAAGCTGTCCGGATCGTCCAGGTCGTTGACATACTCGACGCCGACCCGTGCCATCCGGATCATATGCAGCACCACCGTGCGGCTGTCGGTGACCTCGACGCCCGCGGCGTACCTCTCCAGCGGCGACCCGGGCGGTGCCATCAGGTAGGGCACGACGTACATCGTCTTGCCCGCCGACGCGCCCCGCATCAGGTCGACCACCAGCGGCTTCACCTCGGCGCTGGGGCGCCAGTTGTTGTACACGCCGCGGTCCTCGGGGCGGCTGGTCGCCACGATGGTCCGCTCCTCGGAGCGGGCGGTGTCCTTGAAGTAGCTGCGTGAGTAGTACAGCCCGTCGCCGGCCGGCTCGATCTCACCCTCGTCGAGCGCCTCCCGCACCAGTCGGTCGTCGTCAGCCGCGGTCACCACCTCGACGCGGGCCGCTCCGGTGACGGCCGCCCACTCACGGACGTACTCCCGCACCTGTTGGTTCGTGACGCCGGACTCGTCAAGCACCTTGTCGACGTCGGTCATCCCAGGTCAGTCCTCTCCCATCAACAACAGGTCGGTTCCGCCACGCGCGGCAGCCTACACAACTTGAAGAACTCTGCAACTCATGTAGGCTTCACAAGGTGCGGTGAGGGGTTCGCCGCGCATCTTTCCAGAGACAGGTTGGTCGAGCTCGTGGGCGTTCCGCTCTACCAAGCGAAGGCGGAGTTCTTCAAGACCCTCGGGCACCCGGCGAGGATCCGGATCCTGGAGCTGCTGTCCGAGCGTGACCACGCTGTGCACGAGCTGCTGGAGAAGATCGCGATCGAGCCCAGCAACCTGTCACAGCAGCTCGCGGTGCTCCGCCGGACCTCGCTGGTGGTCTCTCACCGCCACGGCGGCGAAGTGATCTACTCCGTCAGTGTTCCCGAGGTCCGCGACCTGCTGGTCGCCGCGCGACAGATCCTGACCGGGCTGATCAACATCGCCCCGGATACGGAGGCGCGTCCCGGCGAGGGTCCGGGGACCGCGGTCAAGGCGCGCGCCGCAGCCCGCTGACCTGGTCAGTCGCCCGTCTCACCCGGGTCGCCGGCTCGACCGTCGTCGGCTGGGACGCCGTCGAGGAGCCGTGCGCAGAGGCCGAACTCGCGAAGTTCGGCACCGAGGCGTGCCTGCCGCTCGAACGCCGTGAGGTCACCGTGGGTGAGGGAGGACCAGCACAGCCGGTCGGTCACCCCGAGCGCGCGCTCCACGATCGTGCCCAGCTCCTCGATCGGCTCCGTCTCGGCGGCCCGCCGGAGCCTGCTCGCCCAACGACACACGTGGCGATCGGAGGAGGCGGCGCACAGCTGCGCCAGGATCATGGACAGCTCGCCCGCCAGGTACTGCTGGGTCATTCCACCTCCGCGGCTCGGGAGAACCTCCACCCAGTCTCGTCCTGTCATCGGGTGACGACCAGACCGCCGCGCGGTCACGGTCCAGCAGGGCCGCTATCAGCGGACCACGGCCACGGGACAGTGGGCGTGGTGGAGGACATGGTGGCTGACCGAGCCCAGCACCGTCGCGGCCAGCGCGCTGCGACTCCGTGAGCCCACCACGACCATGGCTGCCGCGGCCGAGGCGTCCACGAGCGCCTGCCCGGCGCGCTCGGCGATGAACTCGCCCTCGATCGAGATGGTCGGGTGCTGTCCACGCGCTTCGGCGACCGACTTCAGCAGGGCCTCGTCTTCCTCGAGCTGGGTCCGGGACATCGACGCGGGCACGTCACCGTGCTTGTCGATCGGCAGGGTGAGGGGCTTCCAGGCTCGGAGGAGGACGACGGTCTCATGGGTGACGGCGGCCTGGCGGCAGGCGAAGTCGAGGGCACGCCGGCTGGATTCGGACCCGTCGGCACCGACGACGATCCGTCCCTGGCTTGCATTGCGCGCTGGGCGGACCACGACGACGGGACACCTGGCGTGACGGGCCGCCGCCTGGCTCACCGAGCCGAGGAGGGCCCCGCCGATCCGGCCGTGACCGTGGCTGCCGAGGACGAGCATCGAGGCATCCCTGGACGACGTGACCAGCGTGGGCACGACGCCGCTGCGATGTCGCTCGATCGTGACATCGGTGGTGCCGGCCGCGGTCAGGGTTCCTCGAGCCCGCTCCTCGAGCTCCTCCCACCACGACTCGGGCCAGTCGGGTCTGCGCGGCGACTCCATCCGGTCCACGACGATCGCGACCACGACCGGGGCGCTCAGGCGATGAGCCATCCGCCCCGCCCAGCTGGCAGCCGCGTCAGCATCCGGTGAGCCGTCGTACCCGACGACGATGGATCGAGTCTGCGTGTTCATGACTCCAGAGTCGGCCACCCGACGTCCGCACCTACAGGGCCGAAGGTCCAGGGTCGGGCGACCATCGTCGGGCCCGACTTCTTTTCAGTGCTCGTCGGCGAACCGTACGGCGGCCACGTGGACGTCGTCCCGGAGAGCGCCGGAGGCGCAGACCTGCTCGATGACGGAGCGGATCCGCGGCCGGTCGCCGGTGCGGCCATGGGGACAGTGCACGAGGACGCGGCAGGCGCCGGCGGCCAGATCTTCGACGGACGGGTAGCCGGCCCGGGTCAGGCCCACGATCACGTCGGCCGGGTCCTGTCCCTCGGGTACGTCGTAGGCCAGCGTCTCCGTGGCCGACTCGTGGAGCCGCGCGCGGGTCTTCTCGTAGTCGAGGGACCCGGAGCGGGCGAGGACCAGCACCAGGACGCCCAGGACGAGGAACCCGAAGAAGATGATCAGTGCCATCGGAATCATGGCGACCTCCCAACAGTCGAGCCGCCCTGTCGGCAGCTCCATCGCCTGTAGGTACGAGCGTCCCGCCGACGGGTGACCTTGGGGAGAGTCGTGGGTCACGCCTCCGAGGGCGTAGGTCCCCCTGTCATGGGACTGCCTCTGCGACCGGGTGGATCAGGGGATCCGGACCCCGACGACGCCCGGGACCGTCCGGGCGATCGTGAGCGCGAGCGAGTGATGCACGGCATCGGGTCCGGTGATCTCGACGACCCCGTCGATTACCTCGACCTGCCAGTCGTCGTGCCCGAGGTCGCGGAAGACCCGGCCGATGTCCTCGGCGATCACCGTGTCGTCACGGGCGAGCGCCAGGACCACGTCGCTCCGGCTGACGACACCGACCAACCGCTGCATGTCGTCGACGACGGGAAGACTCTTGAACCCCTTGGCACCCATCACGTCGACGACGGCGGCCACGTCCTGGTCGGGACGTGCGGCGATCGGGGAGCGGGTGTAGACGTCCTCGACGGTCTTCGGTGCGGTCAGCGGCCGCATCTCGATCGCGCGCGCCTGAGCGCGCGGATCGGCGGCCACGATCCAGCCGATCAGGTCGACCTCGCTGACGACCCCACAGAGCCGGTGGTGCTCGTCAACCACCGGCATCGAGGTGATCCCCAGGTGCGCCAGTCGTCGCAGCGCCGTCTTCACGCCGACGTCCGGGGTCACGGTGATCGGGTCAACCGTCATCACGTCCCGCACGAGCATCGCTGCCACCTTTCCGCGCCCTTGGTCATTGCCCTCGGTCGTCGGTTCGAGCATCGCTCAGATGCGCCGACTCTGCCAGGGACCTTGCGCCCGTCTGTCGGGCCGAGAGCACGACCCCTCACTCAGTCAGATCTCCTCGGGCACCATCGCGATCGCGCCGGCAGGGCACTCGGCCGCACACAGGCCGCAGCCTTTGCAGAAGTCGAGGTCGATCAGGTACGGCGCGTCCGCGTCGTCGACCTTGATCACCGCGTTGTCGGGGCAGACGCCGAAGCAGTTGTCGCAGGAGATGCAGTTCCCGCACGACATGCAGCGCCGGGCCTCGTACAGCGCGGTGTCCCGGTTTAGGCCCTGCACGACCTCGTCGAACGTCGAGGCCCGGCGGGCAGCCTCCAGCACCGGGCGGTGCGACCGCGGCGCATCCGTGTAGTACCAGGTGTTGAGGGCCGCGAAGTCCGCCAGGGGAAGCTCCACGACACGCTCTGGGATCGCACCTCGCAGCCAGGCGTCGATGCTGGTTGCGGCGCGCCGGCCCTGACCGATCGCGACCGTCGCCGACCGTGGCCCGGGCGCCACGTCGCCACCGGCGAAGACGCCCGGTCGGCCGGTCATCTGGGAGTCGTCGACCACGACGACGCCGTCCTCCACCTCGACCCCTTCGGCCCGGCCCAGGAATGCCAGATCGGTGTCCTGGCCGAGGGCGAGCACCACGGCGTCGGCCGGGAGCTCCTCGGTCTCACCCGTCGGCTGCGGGAAGCCGGTCTCGTCCAGCTCCATGCGCTCGAGGGTGAGCATCCCTTCCTGCACCTGGGTGATCGTCGACAGCCAGGTGAAGCGGACACCCTCCTCCTCGGCCTCGCGCACCTCGCTCTCGTGCGCCGGCATCCGCTCCCGGGTGCGCCGGTAGACGACCAACGCGTCCTCGGCACCGAGCCGCTTCGCGGTGCGCGCGGCATCCATCGCGGTGTTGCCGCCGCCGTAGACCGCGACCCGGCGTCCCAGCAGCGGCCGCTCGCCCTCCTCGAGACCGTGGAGCATCGTGACCGCGTCCACGATCTTCGCGGCCGACCCGGCCGGAAGGTGGGCACGGTGCCCGAGGGGTGCCCCGACGGCGAGGAACGCCGCGTCGTACCCGTCCTCGCGCAGGGTCTGGTCCAGGTCCGTGACGGTGGTGTCCGTGCGGAGGTCGACACCGAGGTCGAGGATGCGCTGGATCTCGGCGTCGAGCACCTCGCGTGGAAGGCGGTACGCCGGGATGCCGTAGCGCATCATCCCGCCAGGTCGCGGTGCTGAGTCGAGGAGAGTGACGGCGTGACCGAGCCGGACCAGGTGGTACGCCGCCGAGAGGCCGGAGGGACCCGCGCCCACGACCACCACCCGTCGTCCGCTCGACGGCCGATCGACCTGCATACGCCAGCCGGCCCGGATCGCCTCGTCGCCGAGGAAACGCTCGACCGAGTTGATACCCACGGCCTCGTCGAGCTGCCCGCGGTTGCAGCCCGTCTCGCACGGGTGGTAGCAGATGCGTCCCATCACCGCGGGGAAGGGGTTCACCTCCATGATCGCCCGCCACGCGCGCTCATACCCGTCGCCGCCGGACTCGCCGTCGTACAGCCAGGAGCGCACGTCCTCGCCGGCCGGGCACGCCTGGTTGCAGGGCGGCAGGTGGTGCACGTAGACGGGCCGCTCGGTGCGCCAGGACCCCGTCTTGTTCGCCCGGCTGCCGCCGTGCTCGAGGGTGATCCCGAAGGGCAGGTCCATGTCAGCTCCCCAGTGATGCGTTCTGTGTTCCGTCGTCGGAGTCGAGGAGCCCGAAACGGACGACGTTGCGGTCGGCGAGCGCTTGGAGCCGGGCGACCAGGTCGGGGCGTCCCGGGTCCCCGAACAGGTGGGCGTAGCGACCCTGGAGGCGCAGGTAGTCGTCGACCGGGACCTTCCCTCGGATCGAGGTCACCGCGGTCACCTCGCCGTGCTCGGCCTCGAACACCGGGAACAGCCCGGACTCGACGGCCAGGCGAGCGAGTCGGATGGTCTCCGCCGGCGCCGCCGCCCAGCCGAGGGGACAGGGCACCAGGACGTGCAGGTACCGCGCTCCGTGCATCCCCATCGCCCGGGTCACCTTGTCCTCCAGGTCGTGGAGATCGGCCACGGTTGCCGTGGCGACGTAGGGGATCTCGTGCGCCATCGCGATCAGCGGCACGAACTTCCCCTGCCCGAAGGCGTTGCCGGGCTCGTCCCCGATGACGCCGGTGTTCGCGGTGCGGGCCGCAGGTGGGGTTGCGGCGGACCGCTGGACCCCCGTGTTCATGTAGCCCTGGTTGTCGTAGCAGACGAAGAGCACGTCGTCGTTGCGCTCGAACATCCCGGAGAGACACCCGAACCCGATGTCCACGGTGCCGCCGTCTCCGGCCTGGCCCACGACCCGCGTGCTGGTGCGACCCGACGCACGGAGGCCGGCGGCCATGCCGGCCGCCACCGCGGGCCCGTTGCCGAAGAGTGAGTGGACCCACGGGATCTGCCAGGAGGACTCGGGGTACGGCGTGGAGAAGACCTCGAGGCATCCGGTCGAGTTCGTCACGACGACGTCGCCGTCTGCCGCGCGCATCGCGGCGTCGAGGACGTACCGGGCGCCGAGAGCCTCGCCGCAGCCCTGACAGGCGCGATGCCCGGAGGTGATCGAGTTCGCCCGGTCCGGGCTCGCCTGCGCGGAACGGTCCTCGGGGTCGAGGAGGCGGTTGCCGACGGCGAACGTGCCGATCTGGTAGAGCTTCGTCTCACGCACGCGGACCACCTCGCGTGGCCGGCTCGCTGTCGATGAGGTCCCGGCGCAGGTCGGGGAAGTGCAGGTCATCGGGTGTGAGGCGGCCTGCTGACACGTCCTCCAGTACGCGTCGTACGGTCGCGCGGCTGACCGGGCGCCCGCCGAGCCCCACCACCGCGTCCACGACCGGTGTGCGGGAGCCGATCGACGTACGGACGTCGCGCCCGACGATCCCGCCGGCGCCGGGGGAGAACGCCCGCTCGAGGACCACCACGTGCCTGGCGCCGGCAAGAGCCGCGCGCACCTCCGCTTCGGGCCACGGCCGGAAGCAGGTGATACCCAGCGCGCCCACCGACGTGCCCTCGGCTCGCAGGTCGTCGACCACGCGGCAGACCGAGCCGAGCGCCGAACCGAGTGCGACGACCACCGTGTCGGCGTCGTCGGTCCGATAGGGGTGTACGACGCCGCCCGACGTACGGCCGAACCTGGCGGCGAAGTCGGCCGCGATCGAGGGGATCTCGGCGAGTGCCTGCTGCTGGCGCCGGTGCATGAGGTACTTCACCTCGGTGAAGGCCTCCGGGCCGACCATCGCGCCGATCGTCACCGGGTCCGTCGGGTCGAGCATCTGACGCGGCACGAACGGCGGGACGAAGGCGTCCACCTCCGCCTGGTCCGGTACGTCGATCGCCTCGACCGCATGCGTCAGCACGAAGCCGTCCATGCAGACCATCACCGGCGACGACAACCGCTCGGCGAGCACGAACGCCTGAACGTGCAGGTCGACGGCCTCCTGGTTCGAGGCGGCGAAGAGCTGGACCCAGCCGCAGTCACGCTGGGACATCGCGTCGGAGTGGTCGTTCCAGATGTTGATCGGAGCCCCGATCGCCCGGTTGGCGACGGTCATCACCACCGGCAGGCCGAGCCCGGACACGTTGAACAGCGCCTCGGCCATGAACAGCAGTCCCTGGCTCGCGGTCGCCGTGTAGGTCCGAGCACCGACGGCCGAGGCCCCGATGCACGCCGACATCGCGCCGAACTCGGACTCGACCATGAGGTACTCGCAGGGAGCGAGATCGCCGGAGCGCACGAGGTCCGAGAGCCGCTCGACGATGTGAGTCTGCGGCGAGATCGGGTACGCCGCGACCACACGTGGCCGGCATCGTGCGACCGTCCGGGCCACCGCCTGGGAGCCTTCGAGCTGCTCACGCATGGCCGGCCTCCTCTCCCGTCGTGACTCGAGACGTCACCCCGGAGTAGGCGCGCCGGGCGACGGCGATGTTGCCGGCGGCGACCTGGCCGGCGAACCGGGCCCGGATCGCGGTCTCGAGCGCATCGATCGACACGAGGCCGGTGAGTGCCGCGAAGGCGCCCAGGAGTGCCGTGTTCGGCAGCGGCCGGCCGAGGATCTCGCGGGCCAGATCGGTGGCTGCCACCGTCGCCACCCGCTCCGGGCGGAGCCGGGCGACACTCGAGGAGATCCCGAGGCCCGTCACGGGACGCGCAGTGTTCAGGAGGAGGTACGTCGAGGGGCCGGCGTCCTCGAGGATCGGCACCTGGTGCAGCAGCGTGGGGTCCTGGACCACGAGCGCGTCCGGTTCGACGATCGGCTCGTGGAACGTGATCGGCTGGTCGTCGATCCGGCAGAAGGACACGACCGGCGCGCCGGTGCGCTCCGACCCGAACGTCGGGAACGCCTGTGCGTACCGACCCATCTCGAACGCGGCTACGGACAACATCTCCGCCGCCGTGACGACTCCCTGACCGCCGCGGCCGTGGAACCGGACACTGAACATGACGTCCCTCCTGAAAGCCCGTCCAGACGGGTGCGTAACTCCGTCTGGACGGGCGCGGGTCAGCGCTCCAGCACGACCTTCAGTGCGCCGGCCTCCGGCCGGGCGAAGACGTCGTACGCCTCCATGAACTGCTCCAAGCCGAACCGATGGGTGATCATCGGCGTCGGGTCGATGTGGTGGTCGGCCAGCAGCCGCAGCAGTCGCGGCGTGCTGCTGGTGTCGACCAGGCCGGTGGTGATCGTGACGTTCCTGGTCCACAGCGTCTCGAGGTGCAGCGTCGCCGGCGCACCGTGCACGCCGATGTTCGCGACCCGGCCGCCGGGGCGCACCAGGGCCGTGCACATCTCGAACGTCTCGGGTATCCCGACCGCCTCCATCACGACGTCGGCACCCAGGCCACCGGTCACGCTCTGCACGAGCTCGAGGGCGGGCTCCGGCTGTGAGTCGAGCACTATGTCCGCGCCCAGGCTCTTCGCGGCGTCACGCCGCGGTTCGGCGGGGTCGACCACGACGATGCAACCGGGGGAGTAGAGCTTGGCGGTCATCACCGCGGCCAGCCCGATCGGGCCTGCGCCGACGATCACGACGACGTCACCGGGGCGTACGCCGCCGTTGAGGACGCCCACCTCGTAGCTGGTCGGCAGGATGTCGGCAAGCAGTACGGCGGCCTCGTCGCTGACGCTCTGTGGCAACGAGTGCAATGACAGGTCACCGAACGGAACCCGGGCATACTCGGCCTGGACACCGTCGATGGTGTGGCCCAGGACCCAGCCGCCGCCCGCGATGCACTGACCGTAGTGCCCCTCGCGGCAGAGGCGACAGGTGCCGCACCCGGAGATGCAGGACACCAGCACGTGGTCGCCCGGCTGGAACGAGTGCACTGCGCTGCCCACCTCCGCGACGGTGCCGACCGCCTCGTGACCCAGGACGGTTCCCGAGGGCGTTTCGGGGACGTCGCCCTTGAGGATGTGCAGGTCGGTGCCGCAGATGGTCACCGCATCAACCCCGACGATGACGTCAGAGTCGTGCAGGATCTGCGGGTCCGGCACCTCCTCCCAGCTGCGCTGTCCAGGCCCGTGGTAGACCAGCGCCTTCATCGCCGGCTCCTCTCGTGATCGACTTGCGTACTTCCAGCATGGGCACGATCGGCGACCCGTGCAGGTGGCGAACGTCCCACGAGGTAGCGCCGGAGGTCCGGACCCTCACCAGGGCCGACCGCGCCTCATGCGAGGTGAGAGGCGGCCCGGGCGACCTGCGCCTCGCGAGCCGCCGCGCGCCCCCAGGCGATCGCATCCTCGGTCTGGTGCGGCTCCAACGGACCCTCGACGTCTCGGACGAGGAAGCCGTGTGGCGAGACGACCAGCCGGTAGCCCTTGGACCGGAGCAGGTGCGCCGTACGTCGCGCGCCAGAGGCCGGCAGGTGACGCATCTTGGTGACCCTCGTGTCGAACGCCGCTGCCAGCCGGGTCTCGTGCGAGGTGTCCAGCTGCGCCAGCCACTCCCGCATCCCGCCGCGCTCATAGGTCGGCCGCCCACCTCGGCTGACCGCCTCGGCTCGGGTCGTGGGGCGGCTGAGGGAGAACGCGTGTGTCGGGGCGCCGACCACGAGCAGGTCGATCCCCTCGGTCGCCCCGCAGGTCGCCACCCCGGTTGCCCCCCTGGTTGCCCCCCTGGTGGCCCCCCTGGTGGCACTGTCGTCGGCGGTCGCGACGTCGACCACCGTGGCTGACCATCCCTCGAGCCGAAGACCTTCCGCCACCGCCTCGGCCATGCGTGCGGTGTTGCCGAAGAACGACTCGTAGAGCACGACGGCACGTCCGCTGGGCATTCCCTTGCCTGGTTCCTGGAGCACGCCCCCAGGGTCCGGCATCCCAGGTCCGCAGACAGGGGCCGAGGGACCCTGCCGGTGAGGCCAACGGCCCCTCGTTCGGGCCGTCGGCTCCGAACACACTGAGAAGAGGCCTCGATCAGGGGAGTCCCGATGTACTTCGTATGGCTGCCACACGCAGGAGCTGTCCCGTCGACGGGATACCAGGAGATGCTCGTCGTGCTCCGGGCTTCCTGCGAGGAGGCGTCCCTTCGGCGGACGGTGAGTGAGCTCTCGACGCCCGCGCTCGAGGAGGCCTGGTGCGGCATCTATGACGAGCTCGTCCCCGGCATGGCCCTCACCCGGCGTACCGCGCTGGTCAGGCTGCGCGGGCTCATCCTCGACGAGATCGAGCAGCGCTCTCCTCGGCGGTACCGGAAGTGGCTGCGGCAGGGCGGCCCGCACCGACGCCGCACCCAGACACCGTCGGTGATCGTCTGCTGACCCGGACGGGATAGCCCTCGCCCTCGCAGAAAGGAGCGGGACGATGACCAGTCCGATCCTGACGTTCCTGGGTGCCGTCGGCACCGTGACCGGCAGCCGGTTCCTGGTGGAAGGGCGTCACGGCAAGGTGCTGGTGGACGCGGGTCTCTTCCAGGGCGTGCGGAGCCTGCGGCAGCGCAACTGGGACGACCCGCCGTTGAACCCCGCCGAGCTGGACGCGGTCGTCCTGACCCACGCGCATCTCGACCACAGCGGCTACCTGCCCAAGCTCGTGCGCGGGGGGTTCGCGGGTCCGGTGATCTGCACGCCCGAGACAGCCGCTCTCGTCGAGATCGTCCTGCGCGACAGCGCACACCTCCAGTCAGAGGACGCGGCATACGCCAACCGGACCGGCTTCTCGAAGCATGCGCCGGCGCTGCCGTTGTACGACGAGTCCGATGTCGACAAGACACTGCCGCTGCTCACCCCGACCGCCCTCCGGACACGCGGAACCCTGGCCCCGAACCTCACCGTGTCCCTCCGACCCTCAGGACACATCCTCGGCTCGGCGATCGCGCTGATCAGTGTGGACGGCGCCACCGCACTCTTCAGCGGCGACCTCGGGCGACCCCATCACCCGCTCCTGGACCCACCCGCCGAGCCGCCGGCCGCCAGTGCCATCGTCGTGGAGTCGACGTACGGCGACCGCACTCACCCCGAGCCGAACGACGAGATCCTGGCCTCGGCTGTCCGTCGTACGGTGGCGCGGGGTGGCACGGTGCTGGTGCCGGCGTTCGCCGTCGACCGCACGGAGCTTGTCCTGCTCGAGCTCCACCGGCTCCGTCAGAGCGGTCGGATCCCTCCCGTCGCGGTCTACGTCGACAGCCCGATGGCGCTCGCCAGTCTCGAGGTCCACCGCAGAGCGGCCAGGACGACGGGAGCACTTCAGGGCGGCTGCATCGCCGATCTCTTCGACCTCCCGGAGGTCCATCCGGTGCGTGAGGCGGCCGAGTCCATGAGCCTGAACTCCCCGTCGGTCCCGTGCATCCTGGTCTCCGCGTCCGGGATGGCCTCGGGTGGCCGGGTGGTGCACCACCTGCGGCACCAGCTCCCGGACCCGCGGAACACGGTCGTGCTCACCGGGTACCAGGCCGAAGGGACCCGGGGCAGGCAGCTGGCGAACGGCGCCCGGACCGTCAAGATGCACGGCCGCTACGTCCCGGTGCGGGCCGACATCGTGCAGATCCCGGACTTCTCGGTCCACGCCGACGCCGACGAGATCATCGCCTGGCTGGGCCGGGCCCCGCGTCCACCCAGGACGGCGTACGTCGTGCACGGCGAACCCGCCTCGAGCGCGGCACTGGCCCGGCGGATCCGTGACGAGCTCGGCTGGTGTGCCGCGACGCCGAGGTACGGCGAGCGGGTGCGGCTGGACTGACCTTCGCCCCTGGGCCTTCCGGCCTTGGGCCCTCCCGTCACGGCGGGCCGCTGACCAGCCTGGAGATATGAGCACCAACGCCTTCATCGCCGTCGGGTACGACGGCTCTCCGGACGCCCGGGCGGCTCTGTCGTGGGTCGCCGAGGTCGCCACCCTGCGCAAGGAGGCGATCGTCGTCACCATCGTCGTCGACGGGAAGGACAACCCCCGCGGCGTCGGTTGGCCCGAGTCGTGGTGGGCCGACATCGAGGACAGCGCTCGGGACATTCTCGGAGACTTCCCGCGCGTCGAGTACCGGCTCGCACGAGTCGCGGGGAACAAGGTCGAGATGCTGTCGGAGGCTGCGCGCGATGCCTCCATGCTGGTCGTCGGCAGCCACGGCCACAGCGTGGTCGGACAGGTGTTCATCGGGTCGGTCAGCCAGGCCGTCGCTCGCCACGCGGCATCTCCGGTGGTCGTCGTCCGTGAGCCGCAGACGCCGTACGCCGGCCGCATCGTGGTCGGGTCCGACGCGGGAGAGCCGTCGACCCGGGCGCTGGAGTTCGCCTGCACGATGGCCGAGGTCACCGGCGACAAGGTGGCCGTCATCCGCGCCTGGCAGCCCGCCACGGTCCCGCAGGACCGCTACGGGTACGCACCGCTCACGACCGGGTCGCTCGAGGTCCACCAGGCCCGGCTGGAGGTGACGGTGGAGCAGCTCGCTGCCGCCCACCCGACCGTGGCGATCCAGGGCGACGTGGTCGAGACGTCCCCCGCCCGCGCCCTGGTGGACGCCTCGGCCAGTGCGTCCCTGGTGGTCGTCGGTTCGCACGGGAGGAACGCCGTCGCCGAGGTGATGCTCGGGTCGGTCAGCCACGCCGTGCTGCATCGGGCCCACTGCCCGGTCGCCGTTGTGGAGTGACCAAGTGACCCCGTCGTGACGTGACCGTGTGAGGGTGCGGGGTCTCGACAAGCTCGACCGACGAGAGAAGCTCGACCGACGAGAGAAGCTCGACCGACGAGAGAAGCTCGACCGACGAGGGAAGCTCGACCGACGAGACAAGCTCGACCGACGAGAGAAGCTCGACCGACGAGGGAAGCTCGACCGACGAGACAAGTCCGACCGACGAGGGAAGCTCGACCGCAGGCCATGCCCATCCCATCGCCCCTCGATG
>JAFMQY010000172.1 GCA_017354415.1 Nocardioides sp. | reverse complement strand
CCGTCCGAGGACGGCATCAACGACTCGATCCGGCCCCACTGAGCATCCGTCAGCACCGCAGAACGCGACATGCGTCAACAATCCCGGCCCACACCGCCGATCTTTAGGAGACACGCCCTAGGCGCCCTGTTGCCGTTCGCGGTCCTGCTGGTGCTGCTCGGCATGCCGACCTGGCTCGTGGTGCGCCGGTTGCGCCGCCCGCGCGAGCGGCCGGAGCCTGCGGACTCGGAGGCCGTGTAGCGGTCCGTTTCGAGGATTCCTGGGGGCGAGAGCTGCCGTACTAGACTCGGAGGTCGCTCGTTCGGGCGCGCCGCCATCGCGGCAGCCGCGGGCCCACCCACGATCCCAGCAGAAGAGGCACTCCCGCATGGCCACCACCAACGACCTCAAGAACGGCATGGTGCTCAACCTCGACGGCCAGCTCTGGCAGGTCATCTGGTTCCAGCACCACAAGCCCGGCAAGGGCGGCGCGGTCGTGCGGTCGAAGCTGAAGAACGTCGAGTCGGGCAAGGTCGTCGACCGCACCTTCAACGCCGACGTGCGGGTCGACGTCGCGAACGTCGACAAGCGGACGATGCAGTACCTCTACAACGACGGCACGTCGTACGTGTTCATGGACACCGGCACCTACGACCAGATCGAGATCGGCCCCGAGATCGTCGGCGACGCCAAGAACTTCATGCTGGAGAACCAGGAGGCGATCGTCGCCAGCAACGACGGCCGCGTCCTCTACATCGAGCTCCCGGCCTCGGTCGAGCTCCAGATCACCTACACCGAGCCCGGTGTCGTCGGCGACAGCGCCACCGGCCGCACGAAGCCGGCCACGCTCGAGACGGGCCACGAGATCCAGGTGCCGCTGTTCATCACCCAGGGCGAGAAGGTCAAGGTCGACACCCGCGACTCGTCGTACCTCGGCCGCGTGAAGGCCTAGTCGCTCGGGATGGCCGCACGCTCCAAGGCCCGCAAGCGCGCGCTCGATGTGCTGTACGCCGCCGACCTCCGCGGCGACGACCCGGTCGAGGCGCTGGACGCCGCCGTCGAGGCGGGTGAGGGGCCGAGCAACCCCTACACCGGCACGGTGGTGCGCGGTGTGGCCGAGCACCGCGCCCGGATCGACGAGCTCCTCGGGCAGTACGCCCAGGGCTGGACCCTCGATCGGATGCCGGCCGTCGACCGTAACGCCTTGCGGATCGGCGTCTACGAGCTGCTGTACGCCGACGACGTGCCGGACGCGGTCGCCGTCAGCGAAGCGGTCGCGCTGGTGCGCAACCTGTCCACGGACGACTCACCGGCCTTCGTCAACGGCGTGCTCGGCACGATGATGCGCGACCGTGACTCACTCGTCGGCTGATCCATGTTCGCACCCCAAGGTGTGAAGCCCGGGCGCCCGTTCCGCGCCTAGATTCGCCCCATGACCGACATCGGTGACCGGGCACAGCAGGTCGGCCAGGAGGTCCAGCACAGCACGTCACTCGACCGCGGCATCCGTTTCGGGATGGTCGTCTACGGGATCGTCCACCTCGTCGTCGCCTGGCTGGCGATCCAGTTGGCCCTGGGTGAGCACGGCCAGCAGGCGTCGCAGCAGGGTGCCATGCAGACGCTCGCCCACCAGTCCTTCGGGCCGTTGCTGCTCTGGCTGGTCGCGATCGGGATGTTCGTGCTGGTGGTGTGGCGCGTGCTCGAGGTGTTCCTCGGCCACCAGGAGTACGACGGAGGCAGGCGCTGGCGCAGGCGCGCCACCTCGGCCTTCAAGGCGGTCATCTACGGCTACGTCGGCTACCAGGCGCTCGCCTTCGCGATGGGGTCCGGCACGAGCTCCAACAGCACGAGCTACACCAAGACGTTGATGAACCAGCCCTACGGGCGGTGGATCGTGGGCGGGATCGGGGTCGCGATCGCGGTCTACGGAGTGGCCTACGCGCGGCGCGGGTGGACCGAGCAGTTCATGGAGAACCTCGACGCCCGCGGCACGATCGGCGACACCGGCACGGCGTACCGCTGGATCGGCAAGGTCGGCTACGTCGCCAAGGGCATCGCCTTCCTGGTGGTGGGCGGGCTCTTCGTGGCGGCCGGGGTCACGCATGATGCACAGAAGTCGGGCGGGCTCGACCAGGCACTGCACACCGTGCTGCAGCAGCCGTTCGGCCCGTTCCTGCTGATCCTGATCGCCGCGGGCATCGCGTGCTACGGCCTGTTCTGCTTCGCACGGGCCCGTCACCTGTCGAAGTGACGGCACGCCGACTGGACCGTGACCTGGTGAGCGCGACCGGTTTGTGACCGGCGGGCCGGGGAACGGGTGCATGTGACCAACGTCCAGGAGCGCGCGCACCGGGTCGGCCGGTGGGCGCGGGGCGACGACTGGCACGAGCGCGTGGGTGGCATCGGCATGGTGACCTACGGGCTGGTCCACGTGGTCATCGCCGTGCTGGCTCTCGAGCTCGCCCTGGGCCATCAGGGCAAGAACGCCTCCACCATGGGCGCCATGGCGACCCTCGCCCAGAGCTCCTACGGCCTGGTGGTCCTCTGGCTGATCGGAATCGGGATGTTCCTGCTCGTCGCGTGGCGGGCCGTTCAGACCCTGTCGGCGTTCAAGGAGTTCGACGGCCTCGAGGCCTGGTGGAACGCCGCGATCCGGGTCGGCACGGGGCTGCTCTACGGCTACCTGGGCTACCTCGCGCTCCGGTACGGCGTCGGTGCCGGCATCTCGTCGTCCGGCCCGCAGTCCACCACGGCGTCGGTCATGGACATGACACTCGGCCGGTGGCTCGTCGGCCTGGCGGGTCTGGTCGTCCTCGGCTTCGGCGTCGGCTTCATCGTCCGGGGATCCACGGGCCAGTTCCTGGAGATCCTCGATCGCGAGGGTCGCCGCGGCGGCAGCGGCCGTGTGTACCGGATCGTCGGCACGATCGGACACATCGCGAAGGGGATCGCCTTCGGCATCGTCGGGGGTCTCGTGGGGTACGCCGCGCTGACCCACGAGCCGCGCAAGTCCGGCGGTCTCGACCAGGCGCTGCACACAGTGCTCCAGCAACCGTTCGGTCCGTTCCTGCTGATGGCGATCGCCCTCGGTTTTGCCTGTTTCGGCCTCTTCTGCTTCGCTCGTGCCCGACACCTCAGCCGATGACTCGATGCTCGGTGGTGTCGGTCCGGCGAAAGCGCCAGGATGGGGAGAGCGGCATGGCCGACGAACCGAGCGCCGCGCGACGACCAGGAGGGCTGACCGGTGACCACGACCAGGAGTCCGGGGCGGCTGGCCGACCTGGTGGCCGACGTCACTCAGGTCGTCACCGCGCATCCGCGCGGCGGTGTCGCGACCGGCGGAGCCGTCGCTGAGGCGCTGGCGCCGTACCTGGGAGCCGAAGGCCTGCTGACGTCGGAGCAGTGTAAGGGTGACGCGTCCTGCTACCGGCAGCATCTGTTGTACGTGGCCGACGACGGGGCGTTCTCGGTCGTGGCACTGGTCTGGCTGCCCGGGCAGGTCACCCCGATCCATGACCACCTGTGCTGGTGCGTGGTCGGCGTTCATCAGGGTCGGGAGCACGAGACGCGGTACCGGGTGGACGGCGACCGCCTGACCGAGACGGAGACGCTCGTGAACCCGTCAGGATCGACGAGCGTCGTCGTCCCGCCCGGCGACATCCACCGGGTGCGTAACGCCGGTGCCGACGTCGCGATCTCGCTGCACGTGTACGGCGCGGACCTGCGCATCCACGGAACGAGCATCCGGCGCGAGTACGACCTGCCCGTGGGCTGACCGGCTTCCGACTGCTGACCCACGCGCTGCGGCGTGCGAAGGTGGGCACATGACGGACCGGACGGGGACAGAGTTCGACCTGATCGTGGTGGGCCTCGGCCCGGGCGGCGAGCACGTGGCCGGCCGAGCCGCCGAGTCCGGGCTGCGGGTGCTCGGCGTCGAGGAACGGCTGGTGGGCGGCGAGTGCCCCTACTACGGTTGCGTGCCCTCGAAGATGATGATCGCCGCCGCGAACACCCTCCATGAGGCGGCACGCGTCAACGAGCTGGCCGGGTCCTCGACCGTCTCGCCCGACTGGGCGCCGGTGGCGACCCGGGTCCGCGACGAGGCGACCGACGACTGGGACGACAACGTCGCGGTGAAACGGCTCGAGGACTCCGGCGCGAGCTTCGTCCGCGGGCGCGGCGTCCTCGCCGGGGACGGCCGCGTCGTCGTCGACGGTACGACGTACACGGCGAGGAAGGGGATCGTCCTCAACACCGGTACGACGCCGTCCGCACCTCCGATCCCCGGCCTCGCGGACACGCCGTACTGGACCAACCGCGACGTCATGCGGCTCAAGGACCTGCCGTCCTCCCTGGCGGTGATCGGTGGTGGCGCCATCGGCGTCGAGCTGGCCCAGGTGATGGCCCGGTTCGGGGTACGGGTGACGGTCGTGGAGGTGGTCGACCGGCTGGTCGCGGTGGAGGAGCCGGAGGCCTCGGAGGCGCTGGCGAAGGCGTTCGCGAACGACGGCATCCAGGTGCTGACCGGGGTCCAGGTGTCCTCCGTGTCGTACGCCGACGGGCAGTTCACCCTCGATCTGGGCGACCAGCAGGTGACCGCGGAGAAGCTGCTGGTGGCGGCCGGCCGCCGCAACAACCTCCAGGGTCTCGGGCTCGAGCACGTCGGCCTGGACCCGGACGCTCGGGTCCTCGACACCGACGAGCGGATGCGCATCGCCGACGGACTGTGGGCGATCGGGGACATCGTCGGGAAGGGCGCGTTCACCCACGTCTCGATGTACCACGCGGCCGTCGTCCTCAACGACCTGCTCGGGCACGACGGTCCGTGGGCCGACTACCGGGCGGTCGCGCACGTGACCTTCACCGCCCCGGAGATCGGGTCGGTCGGGATGACCGAGGAGGCCGCGCGGAAGGCCGGACTCGACGTGGTCGTCGCCACCGGCGACCTCGGCGCCCGCGGGTGGATCACCCGCGAGGAGGGCTTGGTCAAGCTGGTCGCCGACCGCGAGCGTGGGGTCCTGGTCGGCGGGGTGGCCGTCGCGCCCGCCGGCGGCGAGATCCTCTCCATGATCGTGTTGGCCGTCCACGCCGAGGTGCCCATCCGGACGCTGGTGCACATGCACTTCGCCTACCCGACCTTCCATCGGGCGCTGGAGCCGGTGCTCGACAACCTTCTCGAACAGCTCGCGGGTCGCTGACCCCGCGGACCCGCCGGGGGCACACCCCTGGCCGATCGGAGTCATTGCCCGTGCTCCCGCACCGGGGCGAGACTCGCGTATCGACCAGGGTTACATGGAAAGGGCTACGCGGCGGTCCGACCAACGTCACCGCCTGCTCGGTGTGCGCGGGCGGCGGGCAGGTGTTGCGGATCCCGCTGGGCTGAGCGGACTCTCGAGGGACGCGGCGCCCTGGCAGATGGGTTGAGGGGCCTCACCTGCTAGGGTCGCCGCGTTCGACATCCTTTAACGAGCCGTCCCGTGAGGCGGAGAAGGAGGTCCGGCCGCAGATGCCTGCGCCTGCCACCACTGCATCCTCATCTGGAGTGCCCGATCCGGGCACCGACCGCACCGTCCTCGACGCCGGTGACATCTCCCGCGCGTTGAGCCGCATCTCCCACGAGATCCTCGAGCGCAACAAGGGCGCCGACGGCGTCGTACTGCTCGGCATCCCGTCTCGTGGGGTCCCGCTCGCCGAGCGGATCGCCGAACGGATCGCCTCTGTCGAGGGCATCGCCGTGCCCTTCGGGTCCCTGGACGTCACGATGTACCGCGACGACCTGCGCCTGAAGCCCGCGCGGACCCTCCTGCCGACCCAGATCCCCGACGGCGGGATCGACGACAAGGTCGTGGTGCTCGTCGACGACGTGCTGTTCTCCGGGCGCACCATCCGGGCCGCGCTCGACGCCCTCAACGACGTCGGCCGGCCGCGCGCGGTCCAGCTCGCGGTCCTCGTGGACCGTGGACATCGCGAGCTGCCGATCCGGGCCGACTTCGTCGGCAAGAACCTCCCGACCTCGCTCGTGCAGCGGGTCAGGGTACAGCTCACCGGCGTGGACGACGTGGACGCGGTGGTCATCGAGGGAGCCACGTCATGAAGAAGCACCTCCTGTCCGCGGCCGACCTGAGCCGCGACGACGCCGAGCTGATCCTGCGCACCGCCGAGGAGCTGCGGTCGTTGGCCGACCGGCCGATCAAGAAGCTGCCCGCCCTGCGCGGCCGCACGGTGGTCAACCTGTTCTTCGAGGACTCCACCCGCACCCGCATCTCGTTCGAGGCCGCCGCCAAGCGGCTCTCGGCCGACGTCATCAACTTCTCCGCCAAGGGGTCGTCACTGTCCAAGGGCGAGTCGCTGAAGGACACCGCGCTCACCCTCGAGGCGATGGGCTGCGACGCGGTGGTGATCAGGCACGGCGCCAGCGGTGCCCCCCACCGGTTGGCCAACTCCGGATGGGTGCGGGCATCGGTCGTGAACGCCGGTGACGGCACCCATGAGCACCCGACGCAGGGCCTCCTCGACGCGTTCACGCTCTACCGCCATCTGGGGAAGCGTCATGCCGGCGCCTGGCAGGACGGAGCCCTCGAGGGGCGGCGGATCGCGATCGTGGGCGACGTGCTCCATTCGCGGGTCGCCCGCTCGAACGCGCTGCTCCTGCACACGCTCGGCGCCGAGGTCACGCTGGTTGCGCCCCCGACCCTCCTGCCCGTGGGGGTCGAGACCTGGCCGGTCGAGACGTCGTACGACCTCGACGGCGTGCTTCCCAAGGCCGACGCCGTGATGATGCTCCGCGTGCAGCGGGAGCGGATGAGCGGCGGGTTCTTCCCGACGGCGCGGGAGTACAGCCGCCGCTACGGCCTGGACGGCCGGCGGATGGCCACCTTGCAGGACCACACGATCGTCATGCACCCCGGCCCGATGGTCCGTGGCATGGAGATCACGGCCGACGTCGCCGACTCCGACCGGTCGGTGATCGTCGAGCAGGTCACCAACGGCGTCGCCGTCCGGATGGCGGTGCTCTACCTGCTGCTCGGCGGCAGCGAACCCGCGGTCTCAACCGGTGACGCCGGGTCGATCGAGCCCTTCGAGACGACGGAGGTGGCGCGATGACCGACTACCTGATCAAGAACGCCCGGATCCTGGGCGGCGACCCCACGGACCTCCTGATCCGGGACGGCGTGATCTCCCTTCGGGACGGCTCGTCCCCCGCCTCCTCCTCGATACAGGCGACCGGCACGGCCGACGAGCGCGCCGCCGAGGTGGTCGACGCGACCGGCCTGATCGCGCTGCCGGGGTTGGTCGACCTGCACACCCACCTCCGCGAGCCGGGTCGCGAGGACGCCGAGACCGTGCTCACCGGCACCCAGGCGGCCGCCATGGGTGGCTTCACCGCGGTGCACGCGATGGCCAACACCGACCCGGTCGCCGACACCGCCGGCGTCGTCGAGCAGGTGTGGCGGCTCGGCCGGGAGGGCGGCTACTGCGACGTCTACCCGGTGGGAGCGGTGACCGTGGGGCTGGCCGGCCAGCAGCTGGCCGAGCTCGGGGCGATGGCCGACTCCGCGGCCCGGGTCCGGGTGTTCTCCGACGACGGTCACTGCGTCAGCGACGCCGTACTGATGCGGCGGGCGCTGGAGTACGTCAAGGCCTTCGACGGCGTCATCGCGCAGCACGCGCAGGAGCCGCGGCTCACCGAGGGCGCGCAGATGAACGAGGGCGAGCTCTCCGGGCGCCTCGGCCTGGCTGGGTGGCCGGCGGTCGCCGAGGAGGCCGTGATCGCCCGCGACTGCCTGCTCGCCGCACACGTCGGCTCCCGGCTGCACGTCTGCCACGTCTCGACCGCCGGTTCGGTCGAGATCATCCGGCAGGCCAAGGCCTCTGGCTGGAACGTCACGGCCGAGGTGTGCCCCCACCACCTGCTGCTCACCGACGAGCTGGCGGCGACGTACGACCCGATCTACAAGGTGAACCCGCCACTGCGGACGCCGGCCGACACCGAGGCGCTCCGCGCCGGTCTCGCCGACGGCACCCTCGACGTCGTCGCCACCGACCACGCGCCACACCCGCTCGAGGACAAGGACTGCGAGTGGGCGGCCGCGGCGTTCGGGATGCTCGGTCTGGAGACCGCGCTGTCGGTGGTGCAGGAGACCATGGTCGACCCCGGGCTGCTGGGCTGGGCCGAGGTCGCGGAGCGGATGTCCTACGCCCCCGCCCGGATCGGTCGCGTGGCCGACCACGGCCGGCCGCTCGAGGACGGCGCGCCGGCGAACCTGGTGCTCTACGACCCCTCGGTACGCCGGGTGGTCGAGGCCGCCGACTCGGTCTCGCTGTCGCGGAACACGCCGTACGCCGGCATGGAGCTGCCCGGCCGGGTCGTGGCGACGTTCCTCCGGGGCAAGCCGACCGTGCTCGACGCCAAGCTCACCTGAGCGTCTCCTGCACCGGGTCGTCCGCCTGACGCCG
>JAFMQY010000008.1 GCA_017354415.1 Nocardioides sp. | reverse complement strand
GAACTCCCGAGACATTCCCCGAAGCACCAGACGCGGCCAATTGGGGGAAATCGGCCTGGGCCCCGGATCGACAGGGGGGGTGTGATCCACAGACCCGCATGCACAATCATGCAACGCAGGCTCGGAAGCCGTCTGGCCCTTTCTGCCTCATGTTTGTGCAATGCCAAAAGATGAAGACCACTGCATGAAGTCAGCGTCACCAGGCGGCCAGCAGGTCCGGGAGCTCGGCCAGCGAGTGGATGACGCCGTCCGGCGTGCCTTGGCGCGCACCGACCTGCGCGGCCGGGATCGTGCTGAGAGGGATGTGCACCGCCCTCATCCCGGCCTGCTGCGCGCCCCACACGTCGTCGTACAGCCGGTCGCCCACGAAGACGCAACGCGCGGGCTCCGTGACCCCGATCGCGTCCATGGCGGCCCGGAACGCCTGTGGAGAGGGCTTCGTCCACGGGATCTCGCTGGTGTACACGTCGCCGTCGATCAGGTCGTAGACACCGTCGCGCTCGAAGAACCCGACGTGCCACTCGCGCGGCCAGATCGTGTTGGAGAGGACCCCGACCCGCAGCCCCGCTGCCCGCAGCCGCTCGAGCGTCGGCCCGACCTCGGGATCGGTGTAGGTGTGCGGCTCCCAGAACTCCCGGTACGCCGTCAGCAACGCAGGATCGTGGTCGAGCCCGGCCTCGGCGAAGAGGTCGGCGATGGTGGCGCTCTGCTGGTGCTCGCGAGCCCGACCCCACACGACGTTCCCGGCCTCGTGGAGCGCGGCTCGCGCGGCGGCCGGGTCATGGCCGGCGGTGGTGACGGCAGCGGCGAGCGCCAGGGACTCAGCATGGAAGTCGATGTCGTGCCACCGCGTGAGCGTGCCGCCCCAGTCGAAGACCACTGCGTCGAGATCCACGCGGCCACCGTAGTTGGGATCCCCGGCTCACCGGGTATCCCGTCGCTTCTCAGGTGTTGCAACCCCCGGTAAGCAACGGAAGTGACCCCTCATTGTGACGCCTGGGGCTCCTGTGACTCGTAACCCGGTTGTCCGTGACGGACGCCGGATGGTGGGCTCGGGTCCCGTGAGCGGGCTCGATGACAACACGGGGGACGACTTCGACGGGGGCTGGGACAACCGCGTCACGCTCGTGGACGGCCGCTGGGTCGACCGCACGCCGCGATTTCCGGACCGTGAGGCTCAGTTGCGCCGCGAGGTGGAGCTGCTCCCGTGGCTGGCTCCGCTGCTGCCGCTGCCGGTCCCGGTTCCCCAGATCCTCTCGGAGGACCCGCTCACGGTGCGCCACGAGTACCTCCCGGGCGGGCCGTGTCCCGGCACGTCACCTGCGCACGGCTCCGCCGTCGGCGACTTCCTCCGGGCCTTGCACGACGTCGATCCGGACGACGCCGTCCGTCATGGTGCCCGCGACGCGAGTGCGGCCCAGGGCGAGATGCGGGAGACGCTGGCCCGGATGGAGCGCGACGTGCTCCCGCTGCTGCCCCACCATGTGGCCTCGATCGGGCGGGCGCTGGTGGACCGCATGGCGACCCCACCGCCTGTGAGCCGCCTGGTGCACGGGGACCTCGGTCCCGAGCACATCCGCGTGGTGGGCGAGCAGGTCGGCGGAGTCATCGACTGGGGCGACACGTGTGTCACCGACCCGGCCGTGGATCTCGCCTGGACGACGCTCGGATCCGCCCCGGCGTTCGCCGACGCCGTCCTCGCGGCGTACCGGCCCGACGAGGAGCAAGTCGTGCGCGCCCGCGACTGGCACCTGCTCGGGCCCTGGCACGAGGTCCTCTACGGGCTGGGCTCCGGTGGCCCGGCTTTCGTCGAGAGCGGGCTGGAGGGAGCCATCGCCCGGCTCGAGCGCTTCGGCCGGTCTGAGGAAGCGCCTAGGACGCGCTGACCAGGCGGACCAGGTGGTTGACCACGTGGTCGACAGGGACGTCCTCGCGGTCGCCGGTACGCCGGTCACGGACCTCGATGGTGCCGTCGGCCAGGTTGCGGCCGACCACCACGATCGTGGGTACGCCGATCAGCTCGGCGTCCTTGAACTTCACGCCGGGGCTGACCTTCTCCCGGTCGTCGAAGAGCACGGTCACGCCGCCGGCCGCCAGCTCGCGGGCGATCCGGCCGGCCGCGGCGAAGACCGCCTCGTCCTTGCCCGTGGCGACCAGGTGCACGTCAGCCGGTGCGACGTGGCGCGGCCAGCAGAGGCCGAGCTCGTCGAGGGTGCCCTCGGCGATCGCTGCGACCGCTCGCGAAGGGCCGATGCCGTAGGAGCCCATGGTGACGGTGACCAGCTTGCCGTTCTCATCGAGGACCTGCAGGCCGAGCGCGTCGGCGTACTTCCGGCCGAGCTGGAAGATGTGGCCCATCTCGATGCCACGGGCGGACTCCAGGATCCCGACATCACAGATGGGGCAGGGGTCACCGTCCCACACCTCGGCGGCCTCGATCGTGCCGTCGGGCGTGAAGTCGCGGCCGACCACCAGGTCGAGCACGTGGTTGCCGGCGACGTCGGCGCCGGTGACCCAGCGGGTGCCCTCGACGACGCGGGGGTCGACCAGGAACCGAATGCCGGAGGCGTTCTTCTCGCCCAGCACACCAGGGCCGATGTAGCCCTTGACCAGGCTGGGGTACTTCGCCATCTCCTCCTCGTCCATGGGCTCGACCTCGATCGGCTCCAGCTGACCGCCGAGCCGCTTCTGGTCGACCTCACGATCGCCGGGTACGCCGATCGCGATCGGCTCCCGGACGCCGTCGGGGTGCTTGAACACCACGAGGACGTTCTTGAGCGTGTCGCCCGCCGTCCACGGACGGTCGTCACGGGGGTACTTCTCGTTGAGCAGCGCGACCAGCGTCTCGATGGTCGGCGTGTCGGGCGTGTCCTCCGCATGCGCGTCGGGCACGTCGTCGTAGGGGAGGGGCGCGGGCGGCCGCACCTGCACCGCCTCGACGTTGGCGGCGTAGTCGCAGTTCGTGCAGCGCACGTAGGTGTCCTCGCCCACGGCAGCCTTGGCCAGGAACTCCTCGGACTTCGAGCCGCCCATGGCTCCGGAGGTCGCCTTCACGATCACGTAGTCGAAGCCGAGCCGGTCGAAGATGCGGATGTAGGCGCCGCGATGACGCTGGTACGACGCGTCGAGGCCGGCGTCGTCGACGTCGAAGGAGTAGGAGTCCTTCATCGTGAACTCGCGGCCGCGCAGCAGCCCGGCGCGGGGACGGGCCTCGTCGCGGTACTTGGTCTGGATCTGGTAGATCGAGAGCGGCAGGTCCTTGTACGACGAGTACAGGTCCTTGACCACCAGGGTGAACATCTCCTCGTGGGTGGGGCCGAGGAGGTAGTCGGCCCCCTTCCGGTCCTGGAGGCGGAAGATGGCGTCGCCGTACTCGGTCCAGCGGCCGGTGGCCTCGTAGGGCTCACGGGGCAGCAGCGCAGGGAAGAGGAGCTCCTGGGCGCCGATCGCGTCCATCTCCTCGCGGATGATGTTGTCGATCTTGCGCAGGACCCGCAGGCCCAGGGGCAGCCAGGTGTAGATGCCCGGTGCGTTCCGGCGGATGTAGCCGGCCCGCACCAGCAGCTTGTGGCTGGGCACCTCGGCGTCCGCCGGGTCGTCGCGCAGCGTGCGGACGAAGAGGCTGGACATGCGCAGGACGGTGCTCATGTGCGGAAGCCTACGGGCGCCCCTCCCGGCCCCGCGAAGCGGTTTCGGGAGGGGCGTCCGCGTGTCGTTCAGCGACCGCCCGCGGCGACGGCGTGCGACAGGTCGTTCACGACCGCGTCCCGCGAGGAGAGGGGCGCCAGCCCGTAGCTCCGCTCGATGGTCGCCAGGATCGACGTCGTGTCGTACGTCGTGTGGTCGACGCCGGAGTGCTTCAAGGACCGGCTGATCACCAGAGCCGGGATCCGGGTGCCCGGGCCCCATGCGTCGACCTTCGGCGGTGACACGTGGTCCCACTGCCCGCCGAACTCGTCGTAGGTCACGACCACGAGGGTGTTGCCGGCCTGGGGGCCGTTCTCGATGGTCTGCAGCAGGTCGACCAGGTGGTCGGAGCCCTGCGGCTCACTCGCGTAGCCGGGGTGTTCGTTCTCGGCGCCGTAGGGCTTGACGAACGAGACCGTGGGCAGCGTTCCGTTCTTCGCGGCCGAGATGAAGTTCGTCTCGTCCTGCAGGTGCGCCCGACCCGGCTGGCCCGGCGCGTAGTTCGCGAAGTAGTTGAACGGCTGGTGGTGGTACTGGAAGAGCGCGCCCGGGTGACCGCTGGCGGCGTCGTCCCAGCCTCCGGAGTACCAGTTCCAGCTGATGCCCGCGGCGCTCAGCTCGTCGCCGATGTTCGGGTACGTCGCGTCGTCGATCGGGGGCATCTGGGCACCCCCGCCGTGCGGCACGCTCTGCGGCTGGATCGTGTTCACCGCGAAGTTTCCGCACGCGTCGACGTAGTCGTTGACCGTCGGGTCCGCGCACTTCTGGGTCAGCTGGCCGTCGACCACCGCGGAGGTCGGGTGGTACAGCGGGTAGGTGGCGTTGGGCATCCCGTTGCTGTCCAGCACGGAGTTGTTCGCCGGGCTGGCCGGCACCAGCGTCGGGTTGGTGTCGAGCGGGCTGCGAGCGGCGATCAGCCACTGGTGGTTGAGGAACGAACCGCCGAAGGCCGCCTGGAAGAAGTGGTCGGCGATGACGTACTTCGGCGCACCCGGCGAGTGGAGGTAGGTGTAGATCGGCAGCTTGGTCGTGTCGTAGTAGCCCTGGGTGAGTCCGACCGCGTCGGAGCCCGTCGTGTACCGATCCTGCTTGCCGCCGTCGATCTGGTACTGCTCCTGGTAGAAGCGGTGGACGATGTCGCGGGTGCAGCCACCCGGCTGACCCTGGCCGTTGGGCACCCCGTTGGCCGCGAAGACTCCCGGGGCCGGACAGGTGGTGTCCTCGGGATGGATGAAGTCGTCGATCGAGAACGGCCGGTTGGTGAAGTGGCTGTTGGGCACACCGTGCGCCGCGTCGCTGCAGGTGCTGGCCAGCGGCGGCGACGCGAGGTTGACGTCGACCTGGAGCAGGCAGCCGTACGGCGTGCCGTCCTGCGCCACCTGGGTCGAGTTCGCTGCGGTCGCGTCTGCGAGACCGTCGACGTGCTGTCCGCGCACGTCGCCCCACATCCCGTAGAGGTTGTCGAAGGAGTGGTTCTCCTCGTAGATCACCACCAGGTGCTTGTAGCCCCCGGGCAGCGTCGGCGGTTTGCCCTGTGCGGCAGCCGCCGCGGGCGAGGGGGCCCCTGCCGCGAACACGGCCGGGCCGGCCGCGAGTGCGGCCGCCGCGACAGCGGCGACGGTGACGAGGAGCCGTGTGAGGCGCTTGGACGTGTGCGTCGTGCGATACAGGGACATGGCCCACCCTCCAGGTCCGACTTGAATGAACCGGCCCGCGGAGCCGCCGCGAGTCGGGTTCGGCCCATCCTGACGTCAGATCACCACGGTGGCAATGGGTGGCGCGGCGTCTCGACCCGCCGGTTCTGCGTCCGGTGGTCGAGGAGG
Source organism: Nocardioides sp. (assembly GCA_017354415.1). Taxonomy (GTDB): domain Bacteria; phylum Actinomycetota; class Actinomycetes; order Propionibacteriales; family Nocardioidaceae; genus Nocardioides. The sequence continues at coordinate 37,131 of JAFMQY010000008.1, read as the reverse complement.
TCGCTCCGCGACCGACGCGACACCAGGACCCACCGATGGTCGAGAAGGCCGCCCCCCGACCCACTCGACAGGACCCACCGGTGGTCGAGAAGGCCGCCCTCCGACCGACTCGACAGGACCCGCCGGTGGTTGAGGAGGTCGCTCTGCGACCGTCTCGAAACCATGGTGACGGCGCCTGGGACTCCGGGCACCGTCAGGAGCCTCGACGCGCCCGTCACGGCTTCGCACGCTCAGCCGTGGGGCTTGCTCGACCTGGCCGAGCCCACGCGGCGCGTTCGTTCCTCACGCGCCGCTGCTCGACTCAGAACATCACTGTGGCGAACGTCGCCGTCTGTTCGAACCCGACCCGGGCGTAGGCGCGCAGGGCGGGCTCGTTCCAGATGTTGGCGTAGAGGGAGACGACCGGGGCGATGGTGCGCCGGCACGCCTCTGCCACCGCGGCGACGCCGGCGGCCGCGAGGCCCTCGCCGCGCCGCTCTGGTGCGACCCATACCCCCTGGATCTGCGCGGCATGAGGGGTCGCGTGCGCGACCTCGGCCTTGAAGACGACGCGGCGGTCCTCGATCCGGGCGAACGACCAGCCCAGTCCGATGAGCTGACGCACCCGGGAACGGTAGATCGGGGCGCCTCCCTCCGCCTCCGGGTCGACGCCGACCTCCTCGGTGTACATGGCGACGCATGCCGGGTACAGCACTGCGAAGTCGTCCGGCGTGGTACGGCGTACGGCGGGGTCGGAGGCCACCAGCGGCTCGTCGGTCAGCTCCATGTGCGGCTGGTCCCACCGGGCCTCACGGGCCGGTCCCCACATGTCCGACAACGAGTCCCACATCGGCCACACCTGTTCCTGCGGGCCGACGATCGTGACCACGGAGCGCGGCCGGGAGAGGGCCCGCTCGGCGAACGCGCGGGCGTCCTCCGGGGTGCAGGACACCGGGACCAGGTTCGCGCCGACGTGGCAGCCGGCGACGAGCCGCCCCGCGTCGTACCGGCCCCACATCTCGCCCGCGAGCAGCCGCGGCTCCAGGTTGGTGCTGCGTGCGCGGTACTCGGCGAAGGCGTTCACGACCGGGCTCCGGCCGGTCAGCTCCAAGAAGTCCGCCAGGTCAGCAGGCCCGAGCACACTCACGCCATGACGCGCGCGGAACCTGGACAAGGTCACGCCAGGAGCCTACGCGTGTCGGCGTCCCCGCGCTCCCGTCAGTTGGTCCACCAGTCGCGGTTGTAGACGTCGATCCCGAACACCGGCAGGCCGTCCACGTCCGCCATGCCCAGCTTCGGCAGCCTGAAGATCTCCTCGAGTGAGGCCAGCAGCGAGTAGTGGTTGTACGGCGTCGTGCTCCAGGAATGCCCCTTGGTGAACGGCGAGATCACCAGGGCCCCGACCTTCCCGCCGCCGGGGCCAGCGATTCCGGGGCCGGTGCCCAGGATCGCGTTCGGGCCGGGCACCTCGCCACAGCACGCCGTCGAGTCCGCGACGGGACTGTCCGACTCGTCAGCGGTGATGATCAGCATCCCGTTCCTCTTGAACGCGGGCGCGGCCAGGATCTGCGGCACCCAGAGCTTGAGGAACGCGTCGACCTGCGGCAGGCCACCCGGCTGCCCGTTGGCGCAGGGGTCGTCGTGACCGTCACGGCACAGGTCGGGACTGATGTAGCTGAGGTTGCGCGTCGTACCGATGTGTTTCAGGTCGTCGCTCAGCCGGCTGAGGTCCTTGACGTGCGCCTCGCAGTACTGCTGCCGGCCCGTGATCCTCTGGAAGTACATGAACGGGTCGTGTCGGACGGCGTAGTTGTGGCCCTGGGACGCATGCTGGGTCGGATCCGGCTTCCCGAGCGCGGGATGCCGGCACGGGCTGCGCATCTGCTGCATATAGCCCCGCCAGGTCAGTCCGTACATGGTCATCTGGAGTGGCAGGGCGCGAACCTTCGCCGGGAGGACGCAGCCGCTGCCCACCGCCTGGCCCGGCGCCTGATCGGGTCCGGTCACCGTGAACGGCGAGTACGTCTGGCAGTCCGCCTGGGTCTGGGCGTTGGGGGCCTGACCGGAGATCTCGGCGATGTAGTTCGGCAGGGAGTTGTGCGCGACGCCGTAGTAGGAGGTGAGCAGCACACCCTGCCTGCGGAGCTTTCCCGCGAGGTACGGCGCGTCGGAGCCGGTGCCGGTGTCGAAGGTCTCGGCATAGCCCTTGTTCTCGATGTTGATCACGAACACGTGCTTGATCGGCGGGACGTACGACGGCCGGGGTGGGCGAGTCGGCGCAGCCGCTGCCGCGTGGCCGGAGCCGACCAGGGCGCGGCCCGAGGCCTGCGCAGGGGCGAGGGCTGCTGCCAGGCCGAGGGCCACGGGGATCGCGACCATGAGGAGCGGCCGGTGGAGTCGTCGCGTCATCAGTTGAGCTTCCAACCCTCGGCGATCAGCTTCTGCTTCAAGGCGGGCCACTCCTGGTACTCCGATCCTGAGGTGTCGGCGGCCGCGGAGCAGCCCTGGCTGGTGAACGGCGGCACCTGGTACTCGACCGTCGTGCTGTCCGGGTGCGCGAAGTCGAGCACCGTCGCAAGGTTGTTGGCGTGCTGGTCCCGCGGCGTCAGCGGCTTCAGCCCGAACCGCCACTCGATCATCTTCAGGATCGACGTGTGGTCGAAGGTCTTGTGGGACACGAAGCCACGCCGGGCGAACGGGGAGATCACGATCGTCGGCACCCGGAAGCCCCGGAGGCTGGTCCTCGCGCTCACGTCCGGGGCACGCCCGGGCGGCACGTGGTCGAAGAAGCCGCCCCACTCGTCGTAGGTGATCACGAGCACCGTCTTGTCCCACTTCGGGCCGGTGCGCACCGCGTTGTAGATCTGGTTCATGAAGTCCTCCCCGGCCCGGATGTCGGCGTGCGGGTGGTCGTCGTTCGACTCTCCCTGCGCCTCGCCGATGAAGCGGGGGTCGACGAAGCTCACCTTGGGCAGCGTGCCGGCGGCCGCGTCCGCCAGGAACTGCGGGAACTGGGCGAGCTTGCTCGGGGCGTGCGTGATGCCGAGCAGCGCGGTGAACGGAAGGTCGGAGAAGTAGTAGCCGTTGGAGACGCCCTTGGCCTCGAGCCGGTCCCAGATGCTCGTCAGGTTCGCTGTCGCCGAGGTGTTGTGCAGCCGGTCCGTCTGCGCGCAGTGCAGGTAGAACCGGTTGGGGTAGGTCTCCGCCATCACCGCGGAGAAGTACCGGTCGAACGTCGTCCAGTCCGGCACCGCCTGGCCGAGGAAGGGCAGGTCCGCCTGCTCGTAGTAGCCGATCGAGAGGCTGTCGTTCTGACCCGCACGGAGCCACCCGTCGCAGCGTCCGCCGTTGAGCTCGATGCGGCCACCTTCGAAGCTGTGGTCGGGGTCCTGGAAGCCGCACGAGGCGAAGACGTCGAGGTGGTGGGTCTGATGCGGGACCAGGTAGCGGTCGAGGTAGGTGAGCCCTGCCTGCTTGCCGTCCACCGCCCCCGGCTCCGGGTAGATCGAGGGAAGCCAGCCCAGGAAGTGGTCGAAGGAGCGGTTCTCCATCATCACCACGACGATGTTCTGGATCCCGGACTTCGCCGGATCGGGCAGCGCGGTGGCGGCCGCCGCCTCGTCGCCCAGCAGCCGGTATCCACCACCTACCGTCATCAGACCCGCTGCGCCGGCGGCGCCGATCAGCGCACGCCTCGAGAGACCGGCGCTCGGAAAGCCGTCCTGGGACGGTCGTGGATTCGTCACGGGTGAACTATCGGGTAAAGACTCCGAGAAGTCACCAGCCGACACCGGATCTTGACCTCCGCCGTGGCGGAGGTCACGACGCGTTGAAGACGTCTCGGCCGAAGGTGCGCGGGACCGTGCGGGCGTAGCCCAGCCGAGGCAGGCCGAACAGGCGCTCGATCGTCGCCAGCAGCGAGTAGTGGTTGTAGGGCCGCGTGCTCGTCGTACCGGGCCGGGAGAACCGCGAGATCACCAGGCCTCCGACCCGGCCGCCACCCGGACCGCCGATCCCGGGGTGTCTGGCGTTCGGGCCAGGACGCTCGCCGCAGCAGGCCCGGGAGTCCTGGCTCACGCCCGCCGACTCGTCGGCGGTGATGACCAGCACGCCGTTCCTGCGGAACGCCCGGGACGACAGGATCTTGGGGATCCAGGTCTTGGCCCAGTTGTTCACCGCCCGCAGCCCGCCGGGTCCCCCATCGGCGCACTGGGCGTCGTGTCCGTCGTGACACAGGTCCGGGGTGATGTAGCTGAGGCTGCGCGTCCTCGACCTCCGCCTCAGGTCTCCGGACAGCGCGGACAGGGGCTTCACGTGGGCCTTGCAGTACGCCGGGCGGGCGGTGATGGACCGGAAGTACATGAAGGGGTTGTGCCGGGTCGCGTACTGCTCGCGGGCCGTCGCGCCGGCCCACCGCTCACGTGCGCCGAGACGGGAGTGCTGGCAGGGGCGTGCCATGTCCTGCATGTAGCCGCGCCAGCTCCGGCCGGCCCGGGTGAGCTGCAACGGGAGCGTGCGGACCTTCTTGGGGTAGACGCACCCGTGGCCCACGATCTGGCCGGGCCTGACCGCCCGCCGGGTCTGCCTGAACCGGGTGTACGTCGGGCAGTCGTCCTGGGTCGCGCGGTCCGGTCCCTGTCCGGAGATCTGGGCCAGGTAGTTGGGGAGGCTGTGGTGGGCGGTGGCGTAGTACTGCCGCAGCAGCACCCCCTTGGCGCGCAGCCGGTGGGCCAGGTACGGCGCGGCGGAGCGCCCGCCCCAGGTCTGGCGGAAGCCCTTGTTCTCGATGTTGACCACGAAGACATGGCCCACATGGGGTGTGGCCGCGCGAGCCGAGGTGGTCGTCGCCGCGGCCTGCCCGGTCCCGCGAGGCGCCAGGCCCATCGTGAGGAAGACGCCGACGACCACCAGGGCCGTCCCGGCCGCGGCCAACGGGACGGCTCGGAGGCGGTGGCGCTCAGCCGACAGTGACACTCGCCCCGGCGCCGCCCTCGACGGGCTCGAGGCCCTCGGCGATCCGCATCGCTTCCTCGATCAGGGTCTCCACGATCTGCGACTCGGGGACGGTCTTGATCACCTCGCCCTTGACGAAGATCTGACCCTTGCCGTTGCCCGAGGCGACGCCGAGGTCGGCCTCGCGCGCCTCACCGGGGCCGTTCACGACGCAGCCCATGACCGCGACGCGGAGCGGGACCTCCAGACCGTCGAGGCCGGCGGTGACCGCGTCGGCGAGCTTGTAGACGTCGACCTGGGCGCGACCGCAGGAGGGGCAGGAGACGATCTCGAGGCGTCGCGGCCGGAGGTTGAGCGACTCGAGGATCTGGATGCCCACCTTCACCTCCTCGACCGGCGGAGCGGAGAGCGAGACCCGGATCGTGTCTCCGATGCCCTTGCTCAGAAGCGCACCGAACGCGGTGGCGGACTTGATCGTGCCCTGGAAGGCCGGACCGGCCTCGGTGACGCCGAGGTGCAGGGGCCAGTCGCCCTTCTCGGCGAGCAGCTCGTAGGCCCGCACCATCACGACGGGGTCGTGGTGCTTGACCGAGATCTTGAAGTCGTGGAAGTCGTGCTCCTCGAAGAGGCTCGCCTCCCACACCGCGCTCTCGACCAGAGCCTCGGGCGTGGCCTTGCCGTACTTCTCGAGGAGGCGCTTGTCGAGACTGCCGGCATTGACGCCGATCCGGATGCTCGTGCCGTGGTCCTGGGCCGCCTGGGCGATCTCCTTGACCTGGTCGTCGAACTTGCGGATGTTCCCCGGGTTGACCCGGACCGCCGCGCATCCGGCGTCGATCGCGGCGAAGACGTATCTCGGCTGGAAGTGGATGTCGGCGATGACCGGGATCTGGCTGTGCTGGGCGATGGCCGGGAGCGCCTCCGCGTCATCCTGGCTGGGGCAGGCGACCCGCACGATGTCGCAGCCCGTGGCCGTGAGTTCGGCGATCTGCTGGAGCGTCGCGTTGACGTCCGCGGTGAGGGTGGTGGTCATCGACTGGACCGAGACCGGGTAGTCGCTGCCGACACCCACCTTGCCGACCTTGATCTGACGGGTCTGGCGGCGCGGGGCGAGCACGGGCGGGGGTGCCTCGGGCATCCCCAGGCTGACAGAGGTCATGCACTCAGCCTAGGCGCTGGCGCGCGATCTCCGGACTCCAGGACGCGGGTCGCCACGGTCAGGACAGCTGGACGGGTACGACGAGGTCGCCGACGATGAGGACGACGCCCATGACCAGCAGGAAGCTGGCCACGACGTACGCGACCGGCAACAGCTTGGCGACGTCGACGTACCCCGGGTCGGGGCGGCGCCTCAGCCGGGCGATGCCGCGGCGGGCGGCCTCCCAGAGGGCGCCGGCGATGTGGCCGCCGTCGAGCGGCAGCAGCGGCACGAAGTTGAACAGGCCGATGAAGAAGTTGAAGCCGGCGACCAGGCCGAGCAGGCTGACCAGCTTCTCCTTGAGCGGGAAGTTCTGGGCGGACGCGGTCTCGCCGGCCAGCCGGCCGCCACCGACGATGCTGACGGGGCTGTTGTCGGCCCGCGGCTTCACACCGGCGATCGCCTCGGCGACGCCCCATACCTTGACCGGCAGGGTGGCGAGGGCGACCGCCGACTGCTTCGCCAGTCCGCCCATCTGCTGAAGCGTGTAGATCGGGCCGCCGTGATGGTAGGTGACGTCCGGCGAGACCCCGAGGAAGCCGACCTTGTGGAGCTGGGTCGGGTCGGACGCATTGGTCGGGCGAGGGGTGACCATGGTGTTGGTGTGGAGGGTCAGCTGCCTGCCGTCCCGCTCGACCACGATCGTGGCGGCGCCGTTCCGGTTCTTGCGGATCAGGCCCTGCATCTGGGTCCAGCTGTGCACCGTGGTGCCGTTGAAGGACACGAACCGGTCGCCCGGCTCCAGGCCCGCCAGCTTCGCCGGGCTGACGGGGTCCTGGGCGGTGCAGACACGGCCGTCCTGGGCAGCGGGCACGACGCAGGCTTCCACCGTGCTGACGGTCAGGTGCAGCCGCTGGTCGGCGGGGTTGCCGTACGTCGCGAACAGGCCGGCGAAGATCACGAAGGCGATCAGGAGGTTCACGGTCGGGCCGCCGGCCATCACGATCACCTTCTTCCACCAGGCCATCCGGTAGAAGAGCCGGTCCTCGTCGGCTGCGGTGATCGTCTCCCATTCGGCGGCGCGGGCGTCGGAGACCAGCTGGGCGAACAGTCCGGTGTTGGACTGCCGGACCGCGACGACGCGGTTGCCGTTCTCGTCGTACTCGACCTTGCCGGCGTGCTCCTTGTCCGGCGGGAGCATCCCGACGATCTTGACGTAGCCGCCGACCGGGACGGCTTTGACGCCGTACTCGGTCTCTCCCTTCTTCCTGCTCCACAGCGTCGTGCCGAAGCCGATGAAGTACTGGGTGACCTTCCCGCCGAACGCCTTCGCCGGGATCATGTGCCCGAGCTCGTGCAGGCCGATGGAAGCCAGGATCGCGACCACGAAGGCGACGACTCCGAGCAGGTACAGAGGGGCGGTCATGCAGGGCTCTCGATCAGGCGGGTGGCCTCGGCACGGGCCCAGGCGTCGGCAGCCAGGACGTCGTCGAGGGTGAGGTTTCCGTTCGAGGGTACGTCGTGCATCCCCAGCACGTGGGAAACAGTGTCGATGATCTCCACGAAACCGAGCCGCCCGTGCCGGAACGCATCGACCGCCACCTCGTTCGCGGCGTTGTAGACGGCCGGTGCCGTGGCCCCGGTCGTGCCCGCCTCCCGGGCGAGCCGGACCGCGGGGAACGCCTCGTCGTCCAGCGGGAAGAACTCCCAGGTGTTGACGTGGCTCCAGTCCACGGGCGGCGCGGTGTCGGGCACCCGGTCGGGCCAGGCGAGACCGAGCGCGATCGGGATCAGCATCGTCGGCGGGCTCGCCTGGACCAGGGTGGCGCCGTCGGCGAACTCGACCATCGAGTGCACCACGCTGGTCGGATGGACCACGACCTCGATCCGGTCGTACGGGATGCCGAAGAGGAGGTGGGCCTCGATCACCTCGAGGCCCTTGTTCACCAGGCTCGCGGAGTTGATCGTGACCACCGGCCCCATGTCCCAGGTCGGGTGGGCCAGCGCCTCGTCGACCGTCACGTAGAGCAGCTCGTCGCGGCCACGGCCACGGAACGGTCCACCTGACGCGGTGAGCACGAGCCGGCGTACCTCCTCGGCGGTGCCGCCACGCAGGCACTGGGCGAGCGCGGAGTGCTCGGAGTCGACCGGCACGATCTGCCCAGGCTTGGCGCGCTCGAGCACGAGTGGGCCGCCCATGATCAGCGACTCCTTGTTCGCCAGGGCCAGGGTGTTGCCGGCGTCGAGCGCGGCCAGGGTGGCGCCGAGACCGACCGCGCCGTTGATGCCGTTGAGCACGACGTCGCACGGACGGGACGCAGCCTCCGCGGACGCCTCGGCCCCCAGCCCGCTGAACCCCGGCGCGAACTCCGCGACCTGGGCGTCGAACAGCTCGCGGTGGCTGCCGCCGGCGCTGAGGGCGACCACGCGGAACCGGTCGGGGTTGGCCCGGACGATGTCGAGGGCCTGGGTGCCGATCGAGCCGGTCGAGCCGAGCACGGCGACGTCGCGGCGTTGCACCGGAGGCGTGGTCATGGGCCCATTGTCCATCGTCCCCCGCCTCGTAGACTCCGCGCATGGACGCTCGTCGTGCGCTGGTGCGCCGCCCATCCTCCCGTCTCGCCGAGGGGATCGTGACCCATCTCGAGCGGCAGCCGGTCGACGTCGACCTGGCAGTCCGGCAGTGGCAGGGGTACGTCGACGCCCTCCACGCCGCCGGGTGGGAGACCCTCGAGGTGCCACCCGCCGACGACTGCCCGGACAGCGTGTTCGTGGAGGACACCGTGGTCATGTACGCGTCCCGGGCCGTGATCACCCGCCCGGGCGCCGACACGCGCAAGCCCGAGACCGCCGGCACCGAGGCCGTGCTGCGCGGCCTCGGGTACGACGTGGTCCGGATCGAGGCGCCGGGCACGCTCGACGGCGGCGACGTGCTCAAGCACGGCGGCACGGTCTGGGTCGGGCTGGGCGGCCGCACCAACCAGGAGGGGATCGACCAGCTGACGGCGCACCTCGAGCCCCTCGGCGCGCACGTGGTCGCCGTACCGGTGTCCAAGGTGCTGCACCTGAAGACGGCCGTGACCGCGCTGCCGGACGGGACCGTGGTCGGCTATGCGCCCCTGGTCGAGCACCCGGACATGTGGGACTCGGTCCTCGACGTCCCCGAGCCGGAGGGTTCGCATGTCGTCCTTCTCGGCGGTGACACGGTGCTGATGAGTGCCGCCGCGCCGGACACCAAGAAGCTCTTCGAGGAGCACGGCCTCGATGTGGTGGCGGTGGACATCAGCGAGTTCGAGAAGGTCGAGGGTGGCGTGACCTGCCTGTCGGTGAGGCTGCGCCACACCCCCTGACCACTGCGGTCGACCACCGACGACGGAATCCGTTGGGATTCGGTCCTGGGGCGGTGGAATCCGCATGAGCCCGGGCCGTAGGCTGCCGCCATGAGCACGACGATCGCCGGCAGCGGCACCTCCCTCACCCAGCAGCGCAACCTGGTCACCGAGATCCCCGGGCCCAGGTCGCGGGAGAAGCTCGCGCGCAAGAAGCAGTACGTCGCCGACGGCGTCGGCACGACGCTCCCGATCTTCGTCGAGGCGGCCGGCGGCGGCATCCTCGTGGACGCCGACGGCAACTCGCTGATCGACCTCGGCTCCGGCATCGCCGTCACCACCGTCGGCAACGCCGCGCCGGAGGTGGTCGCCCGCGTGCAGCAGCAGGTGGCGGCGTTCACCCACACCTGCTTCATGGTCACGCCGTACGACGGCTATGTGGACGTCTGCGCGGCCCTCGCCGAGCTCACTCCGGGCGACCACGCCAAGAAGTCGGCGCTGTTCAACTCCGGCGCCGAAGCGGTGGAGAACGCCGTCAAGATCGCGCGGGTGGCGACCGGGAAGGACGCGGTCGCCGTGTTCGACCACGCCTACCACGGCCGGACCAACCTGACGATGGCGATGACGGCCAAGAACATGCCGTACAAGAACGGCTTCGGGCCGTTCGCCGGTGAGATCTACCGGCTGCCGATGTCCTACCCGTTCCGCGAGACCGCCGGGATCAAGGGCGAGGACGCCGCGGCCCGGGCGATCGACCAGCTCGAGAAGCAGGTCGGCGCGCAGAACCTCGCCTGCGTCGTCATCGAGCCGATCCTGGGCGAGGGCGGCTTCGTCGTCCCGGCAGAGGGCTTCCTGCCGGCGCTCGCGGCCTGGTGCCGTGAGAACGACGTGCTCTTCGTCGCCGACGAGATCCAGAGCGGGTTCTGCCGCACCGGTGAGTGGTTCGCGTGCAACCACGAGGGAGTGGTGCCCGACCTGATCACCACCGCCAAGGGCATCGCCGGCGGCCTCCCCCTCGCCGCGGTCACCGGGCGAGCAGACGTGATGGACGCCGTACACGTCGGCGGGCTGGGTGGCACGTACGGCGGCAACCCTGTCGCCTGCGCCGCCGCACTCGGCGCGATCGAGGAGATGAAGTCGCACGACCTGCCCGCCCGCGCGCGTGCCATCGAGTCGATCATGCGTCGCCGCCTCGAGGCGATCGCCGCTGACCACCCCGTCATCGCCGACATCCGCGGGCGCGGGGCGATGATGGCGATCGAGCTCTGCAAGCCGGGGACCCTCGAGCCGGACGCCGCCCGCGCGGCAGCCGCGACAGCGTACTGCCACGGCGTCGGCGTCGTCACCCTCACCTGCGGCACCTGGGGGAACGTCTTCCGCTTCCTGCCACCGCTCTCGATCAGCGACGAGCTGCTCGAGGAGGCGTTCGACGTGGTCGCGGAGGCCTTCGCCGCGACAGGCTGAGGCTCCCGCGCTCCGGCCGAGCCTTGCCGTTTGTGCCCCAACCGCAGACTTTCCGGGCCCAAAGCTGCGGTTTGTGGCCACACCGCAGTCCCCTGAGCCGTCAGACGGTCCGGACGAAGTCGAGGAAGCGTTCAGCGGCCCCCTCCCGCAGAAGAGGGCATGCAGCCGTCGAGGGGGCGTCGTGTAATGTGAATTACATGATTACTAAAGAAGCGATGGAGCGGGTGCGCGGGTGGTTCGCCGGCCGGCTCCCGCAGGACTGGCAGGAGTCCCCAGCCGACCTCAGCGTCGACCGGGACGAGATCGTGGTGACCCTCAACCTCCCCGACGTCGAAGCCGGCGAGAGCGAGGCCGAAACAGCAGAGGCGAGGGCGGGGCGGGCCAGTGCGTTCCGCGAGGACACGCGTGAGCAGCGGATGGCGATCGCCCGCGAGGCGCAGCGACGCTACGAGCGGACGGTGAGCTGGGGCGTGCGGATCGGCGACCACCAGGAGCTTTGGACCCACCTCGCCGCCCCGACCATGACCCGGCTTCGCCAGCCGCAGCGGCAGGTGCTCGACACTCTGGTCGATGCCGGCGTCGCCCGCTCGAGGGCGGACGCCCTGGCCTGGTGCGTGCGCCTGGTCGCCCAACACGAGGACGACTGGCTCACCGAACTGCGTGAGGCGATGAGCCAGGTGGCCGACGTACGCAGCAAGGGGCCCGAGGCCTGACGCGGTACGCCGGAATGAGCGGCCGGTCCCTGGCGGTTGCTCCGGCGTGACCTCACCCGCGCTCTCAGTCCTCGACCTCGTGCCCGTCCGCTCGGGCCAGTCCACCGCCGGTGCGCTCGCTGCGACCCGCTCCCTCGCGAAGGTGGCCGAGGAGCAGGGCTTCCGGCGGTACTGGCTGGCCGAGCACCACAACATGCCGGCCGTGGCCGCGACCAACCCACCGGTCCTGGTCGCCATGGTCGCCGCGGTGACGGAGAGCATCCGCGTCGGCTCGGGGGGCGTGATGCTGCCGAACCACGCCCCGCTGGTCGTGGCCGAGCAGTTCGCGCTGCTGGAGGCGGCGTACCCGGGCCGGATCGACCTCGGCATCGGCCGCGCTCCGGGCACGGACCCGCTGACCAGCGTCGCGCTCCGGCACGGCGCCGGGGGCGTCAGCGACGAGGCGGTCACCCACTTCCCTCAGTACGTCGACGACGTGGTCACGATGATGTCCCCGCACGGCGTGGCGATGCAGGTCGCCGGGCGGGTCCAGGCACTCCGAGCCACGCCGTCAGCCCGGACGGTGCCGGACGTGTGGCTGCTCGGGTCGTCGGACTTCTCCGCACAGCTGGCCGCTGCCCGCGGACTGCCCTACGTCTTTGCCCACCACTTCTCGGGTCGGGGAACCGCGGAGGCCCTGGAGCTGTACCGGTCCGGGTACCAGCCGTCCGAGCGCTACCCCGAACCCCGCACCTTCCTCACCGTCAACGCCGTCGTGGCCGAGTCCCAGGAGGAGGCGGAGCGGCGGGCGCTGCCCAACCTGCTCACGATGGTTGCGCTCCGCACCGGCGCCCCACTCGGGCCGCAGCCGACGATCGAGGAGGCCGAGCTCCGCGGACTACCCGACGAGCACCGGCCGCTGGCCGACCAGATGAGCACGCGCTGGGTGGTCGGCACCCCGGAGTCCGCGGCCAAGCAGGTGGCCGCGCTGGCGACGACGTACGACGTGGACGAGGTGATGCTGAACCCGATCGCCGGTGCCTACGACAACACCCCGCCCGACCGCTCACCGCATCGCGAGGAGACCCTCCGGCTCGTGACCGCGTCGCTCTGATCGAGGGCTTGCCGTCCGTCAGGGCGCGGCACTGGTGTTCACCACGTCGCCGGAGAGCCGCTGGGCGAGGTAGATCGGAACCGCCGACAACAGCACCAGCACGGCCGCCACGACGTTGACCACCGGCGCCTGGTTGGGCCGGAAGAGGTTCTGGAAGATCCAGATGGGCAGCGTCTGTATGTCGGGGCCGGCTGTGAACGTGGTCACCACGATCTCGTCGAAAGACAGCCCGAACGCCAGCAGCGCGCCGGCGAGCAGAGCGGAGCGCAGCATCGGGAAGGTCACCAGCCGGAACGTCTTGAACGGTCCGGCACCGAGATCGGCCGACGCCTGCTCCAGCGACGGACCGAGCCGCTGGACCCGGGCTTGCACGTTGTTGAACACGGTGACGATGCAGAACGTCGCATGCGCTACGACGATCGTGAAGAAGCCGAGCTCGAGACCCAGCATCGTCCGGAAGGCGTTGTTCAGTGCGATGCCGGTCACGATGCCCGGCAGAGCGATCGGAAGGATGATCAGCAGCGAGACGACGTTCCGCCCGAAGAACCTGGTGCGCCGCAGCGCGAGTCCGGCCAGGGTGCCGAGGACCAGCGCGATCGCCGTCGCCAGCAGCGCCACCTCGATGCTGGTCACCAGCGCGTCGCGTGCCCCGCTGCTGTGGATCGCGAGGTCCCACCAGTCCAGGGTGTACCCGGGCGGCGGCCAGGTGAACGTCCGGTCGACGTTGAACGAGTTGACGAACACCAGCACGAGCGGTGTGTAGACGATCACCAGCACCAGGCCGGTGAATACGCGGAGCACGGCCTTGAGCCGTCGGTCGATGGTCATGGCGCTACAGGTTCTCCAGGGCCCCGGTACGCCGCACGGCGTACAGGTAGACGAGCATCACCACGACCGGGATCGTGGCGTACGCCGCCGCGAACGGCAGGTTGTTGGCGACTCCGACGTTCGTGTAGACGACGGTCCCGATCAGCTGGCTCGCGCCGCCGACGATGGTGACCGCGATGAAGTCGCCCAGCGACAGCGAGAACGTGAAGATCGACCCGGCCACGATCGCCGGGAAGGCCATCGGCAGCACCACGCGCCGGATGGTGGTCAGGGCACCGGCGCCGAGGTCGCCCGAGGCCTCGAACAGCGAGTCCGGCACCCGCTCCAGGCCGGCGTAGACCGGCAGGATCATGTACGGCAGCCACAGGTAGGCAAGCGTGATCGTGGTCGCCGCGAGACCGTATCCGGGCGACTGGATCCCGAACGGCTTGCCCAGCCAGTCGATCACGCCGCCGTCCGAGAACATCCCCCGCCACGCGTACGCCTTGACCAGATACGACGCCCACAGCGGCATCAGCACGGAGATCACCAGCAGGCGGCGCACGCGCGGCGACGCCACCTTCGCCATGTAGAGCGCGATCGGGAAGGCCAGCACCGCGTCGATCACCGTCACCAGCGCGGCGATGCCGATCGTGCGGAACGCGATCGTCCGATAGACCGGGATCTCCCAGATCTGCCGGTAGTTGTCGAGCGTCCAGATCCGCTCGATGTCACCGGTGAAGTCGTTCTGCCCCCACAGCGATGTGATGAAGAGCGCCGCAAGGGCCGCCAGGTAGGCGACGCCGAGCCACATCATCGGCGGCAGAAGGAGGACGAAGGTGCGCAGACCTCCCGAGCGGCTGAGCAGCGACCCCCGCTCGGGCTTCTTCGCCCGGGCGGGGGCCGTGTGCGCAGGTGATGTCAACCGTCAGCCCTTGATCTCGGTCCAGGCCTGGGTCCACTGGGTGTAGTCGGTGCAGGTGGTGGCCGTGCGCCCGTCCAGGCACTGCGTGATCGGCGTGGTCCAGTACCAGATCTTGTTCGCGAAAGCCTTGTCGGTCACGTGGTAGGCCTTGCAGAACGCCTCGCCGGTGAGCTGGCAGGCCTGCCCGTTGGCGGGCGCCTCGCCGAAGTACTGCGCCACCTCGGACTGCGGCTTGGGCTCGGTGATGTAGGACATCCACGCGTAGGCGCAGTTCGGGTGCTGGGCATGCGAGCTGATCATCCAGGTATCCGACCAGCCCGTCGCGCCCTCGCTGGGCAGGATCGCCTTCACCGGGGCCTTCTCGCTCGCTGCCAGCTGCTTGATCACCTCCCAGGTCGTCCCGATCACGGAGTCACCGGTCTTGAAGGCCTGGACCTCCTTGAGGTAGTCCGACCAGTACTCCGAGATGTTCTGGCGCTGCTCCTTGAGCAGGCTGACGGCGGCGTCGAGCTGCTTCTGGTCCAACGCGTACGGGTCCTTGATGCCGAGGTCCGGCTGGGTCTTCATCAGGTAGAGCGCGGCGTCGGCGATGTAGATCGGCGAGTCGTACGCCGTCACCTTGCCCTTGTACTTCGAGGCGTCGGTGAAGACCGCACCCCAGCTGGTCGGGGCCGGCTTCACGTCGTCGGTCCGGTACATCAGCAGGTTCGCGCCCCAGCCGTGCGGCACGCCGTACATCTGGCCGTTGACGCTGTTCCACGCGCGGTCCTTGAGGAACGGCTCGATCTGGCTGTAGTCCTTGATCAGGGCGGTGTTCACCGGTGCGACGTCGCCGGCGGCGACCAGCCGCAGGGAGGCGTCCCCGGACGCCGACACCACGTCGTACCCGCCGGTCTTCATCAGGTTGACGGCCTCGTCGGAGGTGCCGAAGTACTTGACGTTGGCCTGGCAGCCGGTCGCCTTCTCGAACGGCGTCACCCAGTCGACCTTGGGGTCGTTGGAGCCGTCCTCGGCGTACCCGGGCCAGGCGAGGATGTTGACCTGGCCCTCCATCTTGCCCATCGACTGCTTCATGGGGATGGCAGGCGGGATGAATCCACCGGTCCCCGGGGTCGCAGTGGTGTCGCTGGATCCGGACGTGCCGCAACCGGCGACCAGGGCCAGGGCGGCGACGCCCAGCAGAGCGCCCAGTGCCTGCGTTCTCCTGCGGATGGTCATGCTGTCTCCTCGGTTTCTTCGGTCCCTCCCGAGAGAGCGATCAATGAGTTGCGGTGGAGTGCCACCGCCACCATTCGGTCGGACACCTCGAGCGGTGGCTCGGCTCCTCCGGCGTTGGGTCGCGAGACGGTCAGGGTCGCCCCACCGTCCAGCTCGACCATCGCGTGGGTGGTGGGGCCCAGGTAGACCACCTCGCGCACCCTCCCCGGCAGCATGAGCTCGCCGCGCTCCACCGACGCACCGGCGGGGACGACGCGCAGCCGCTCCGGCCGTACGGCGTACTCCCCCGGCGTGCCGAGCAGCCGTCGGGCGTCGGCGGCGCCGATGCGGTTGGACGTGCCCACGAAACCGGCGACGAACTCGCTTGCAGGCTCCTCGTACAGCTGAACCGGCGTCGCCACCTGCTCGACGCGGCCGTCCTGGAAGACCGCGACCCGGTCGCTCATCGACAGCGCCTCCTCCTGGTCGTGGGTCACGAACACGAACGTGATCCCGACGTCGCGCTGGATCTGCTTGAGCTCCAGCTGCATCTCACGGCGCAGCTTGAGGTCGAGCGCACCGAGCGGCTCATCGAGGAGCAGCACCTTGGGTCGGTTGACGAGGGCGCGGGCGAGGGCGACCCGCTGCCTCTGCCCGCCCGAGAGCTGGCTCGGCTTGCGCCCGCCGTACCCCTCGAGGCGCACCGTGGCCAGCGCCTCCTCGGCCCGACGACGGCGCTCCTTGCGATCGACCCTCTTCACGCGCAGGCCGTACTCGACGTTCCTGATCACGTCCATGTGGGGGAAGATCGCGTAGTCCTGGAACACCGTGTTCACGTCGCGCCGGTACGGCGGGAGATCGGTCACGTCGGCGTCGCCGAGGAGGATCCTCCCCTTCGTCGGGCGCTCGAAGCCGGCGACCATCCGCAGCACCGTGGTCTTCCCGGAGCCGGACGGACCGAGCATCGAGAAGAACTCACCGTCGGCGATCTCGAGGTCGAGGTCGTCGACGGCGTGAACCTCGCCGAAATGCTTGGTCAGTCCCTGGGTGGTCACCTCGGCGGTCACGTCAGGCGCTCACTTCCTGCATGCCCCACGGCGATCCGTACTCGGTCAGCAGGTCGAGGAACGGTACGGCGTCGAAGGCCTCGGGCCCGAGGACGCCGACGCCGCCCCAGGTGCCGCGGGAGAGGAGCTCGAGCGCGACGACGGGGTTGATCGCGGTCTGCCAGACCACGCACTGGTGGCCGTACTCACGCATCGTCCACTCGTTGTCGACCACGTGGTAGTAGTACGTCGACCTGGGCGCGCCGTCCTTGTCCTTCCCGGTCACCCAGAGCCCGGCGCACGTCTTGCCCTTCATCCGCGGCCCGACCGTGGCCGGGTCGGGCAGCACGGCAGCGACCACATCGCGCGGGCTGACCTCGCAGTGCCCACCAGAAGCGGCCTTGACCCGCACCTTCTCGGTGCGGTCGAGACCGAGGGTGTGGAGCACCTTGAGGATGTTGATGAACTCATCACCCAGGCCGTACTTGAACGTCGCCCGCTTGCAGTCCACCCAGCGCGGCATCAGGAGCACCTCTTCGTGCTCGACGTTCACGCACTCGACCGGGCCGATGCCCTCGGGGAAGTCGAAGACCTCGGGCTCGCTGAAGGGCGCGGTGGTGTGCCAGGAGCCCTGCCCGGAATCGTCGACGGCCCAGATGACGGGCGGGTTCAGGCACTCCTCGATCGTGGTCCACATCGAGAACGACGGCGCGAAGATCTCGTTGCCGTCGTCGGTGACCAGGAGGTTGGCCCCGTCGCGGGTGCCGAGCTCGTCGATCTCGGAGAAGTGGTGGTCGGCGGCGTACCGGGCGAACACGTCGGACAGCCCGGGCTCCACCCCGATCCCGACCAGGGCCAGCCTGCCGGCGTTCTCCCACTCGGACGCGACCGCGAACTGCTCGTCGCCGAGCTTCACGCCCGTCTTCTCGTACGGCGCCTCGGGATGCGGCTTCGACAGCGACATCGCCATGTCGAGGTAGTCGGCGCCGGCGGCGAACGCGCCCTCGAAGATCGGCATGTTGAAGACGGGATCGACCGCGTTCATGACGTGGGTGATCGCATGCTCGCGGCACAGCGCCGTGACCGCGTCTGCGTCGGAAGCGTCGATCTGGGCCGCGACGAACCTTTCGTCGGTCGTCGCCGCGCGCTCGGACCGGGCGATGTCGTAGTCCGCCACGACGATGGTCTCGAAGAAGTCCCGGCGGGCGGCGATGGATGTGAACGTCGCCCCGACACCTCCGGCGCCGACCAGCAGGATCCTCATGCGATCTCTCCTCGAACGTCCCTCGGCCGGAAGGGAGCGCCGTGTCCGGGTACGACGATGTCGGCGATCGCGAGGATCCGCTCGCGGCTTCGCTCCAGCTCCGACTGGTCCCACGCCAGCGGGTCCTGGACCGGCGTCATGTCAGCGAACCACCAGGCGTGTGTCAGCACCACCGTGCCGTCGTCGGTGGACACCACCAGGGCGGCGCACTCCTGCGCATGGCCCGGGGTCTCGATCACGGAGATGTCGGCGCTGAGGTGGTGACCGTCACCGTCGTGCTCCAGCCACAGGGACCCGTCGTACACGGAGTCGACGTCGACGACCACCGCCATCGGGAACACGCCGACGTTGCGGGTGTGGTCGATGTGGTGATGGGTCACGAACACGTGGGTCACGTCGTACACGGAGAGGTCGTGGGCGGCCAGCGCGTCGACGAGCAGAGACGGGCCCGACAGAATGCCCGGGTCGACCACGACCACCAGGTCGCCGTCGCGGACCAGGCTCACGGTCGGGTGGACGGAGCTCCCGGCCTCGGTCTGCTCCACGTGGCCGGCGATGAGGACGTCGACTCTCGCCATGGGCTGCTCGCTCCGCTCGCTCTACGGTCGCCGCCTACTCGCCGATGTAGCTCATGACGTGCTTGACCCGGGTGTAGTCCTCCAGGCCGTACATCGACAGGTCCTTGCCGTAGCCGGAGTGCTTGAAGCCTCCGTGCGGCATCTCGGAGACGAACGGGATGTGGGTGTTGATCCACACCACGCCGAAGTCGAGCCTCTTCGACATCCGCAGCGCGCGGGCGTGGTCCTTGGTCCACACGCTCGAGGCCAGGCCGTACTCCACGCCGTTCGCCCACCGGAGTGCCTCCGCCTCGTCGGTGAACTTCTGCACGGTGATCACCGGGCCGAAGATCTCGGTCTGGACCTGCTCGTCGTCCTGCTGCAGACCGGCGAGCACAGTCGGCTCGTAGAAGTAGCCGACACTGCCCTGGCGCCGGCCGCCGACCGCGATCGACGCGTGGTCGGGGAGACGGTCCACCATGCCGGTGACGCGGTCCAGCTGGTTCGCGTTGTTGAGGGCGCCGTACAGCACGTCCTCGTCGTCGGGCAGGCCGGTCTTGGTGTTCTTCGCCTGCTCGGTGATGGCGGCGACGAACTCGTCGTGTACGCCGGGCCCGGCCAGCACCCGCGTGGCCGCGGTGCAGTCCTGCCCGGCGTTGAAGTAGCCGGCGACGGCGATGCCCTCGGCCGCCTTCTCGAGGTCGGCGTCGTCGAACACGATCACGGGTGCCTTGCCGCCGAGCTCGAGGTGGACCCGCTTCAGGTCGGTGGCTGCCGAGCCGGCTACCTCCATGCCGGCCCGCACCGAGCCGGTGATGGAGACCATCTGCGGGGTCTTGTGTGCGACCAGGGCGCGTCCCGTGTCACGGTCGCCGCAGACGACGTTGAGGACACCCGGCGGCAGGAACTCCTGACACAGCTCGGCGAGCAGGGTCGAGCTGGCCGGCGTGGTGTCACTGGGCTTGAGGACGACGGTGTTGCCGCCGGCCAGGGCCGGGGCGATCTTCCAGATCATCATCATCAGGGGGTAGTTCCACGGCGTCACCTGGCCGACGACGCCGATCGGCTCCCGGCGGATCCACGAGGTGTGGTCGGCCATGTACTCGCCGGCGGAGCGGCCCTCGAGCACCCGCGCGGCACCCGCGAAGAACCGGAAGTGGTCGGAGGCGTAGGGCATCTCCTCCGACATCGTGAGTCCGAGCGGCTTGCCGGTGTCCTTGCACTCGACGGCGTTGATCTCCTCGACCCGCTTCTCGATCGCCTCGGCGATCTTGAGCAAGGCGTTGGCCCGCTCCTGGGGCGTGGTCTGCCCCCAGGACTCGAACGCCGCGTCCGCCGCGGCGTACGCCCGGTCGATGTCCGCGGCGCCCGACATCAGCGCCTGGGCGTAGACCCCGCCCGTCGTCGGGTCGATCACGTCGTAGGTCTCGCCCGACGCGCTGTCGACGAGCTCCCCGTTGATCACGTTCTTGAACCTCTGGTCGGCCATGGCGGGAGCCTAACCAAGACGCATGCGGATTCGACAGTGGGACGTCACGAATTCGACGGATTTCGTGCATCGAGAGTCGAGGGACCGGCTGGATCACCCTTCACGGGCTCGGACGGTGACGCCCACGGGGCAGGGAACGGTTCGAGCGCCGCTACCGACCGTGGACGGCCCGCCCACCGACCCAGGTGGAGGCGACTCGACTGGCGCCGATCTCGTCGGGCGGCCCGGTGAACGGGTCGCGGTCGAGCACCACCAGGTCCGCGGCATGGCCGGGGGCGAGGACCCCGGCGCCATCGAGGCGGTCGCGGCCGTTGATCCAGGCCGAGCCCGACGTGTACGCCGCGAACGCGGTGGTCAGGTCGACCGCCTGGTCGGGGAGGAACGGCTCGCGCGCGTCGTCGTACGACGTGCGCGTCACCGCCGTATGGATCGCGGCCAGCGGGTCCGGTGAGGTGACCGGCCAGTCGCTGCCCATCACCAGCCGGGCACCGCCGCGGTGCAGGCTGCCGAACGGGTACTGCCAGGTCGCCCGCTCGGCACCGAGGAACGGGATCGTCAGCTCGTCCATCTGCGGCTCGTGGCACGCCCACAGCGCCTGCGCGTTGGCAGCGACGCCGAGCTCGGCGAAGCGCGGCACGTCGTCCGGATGGACCACCTGGAGGTGCGCGATGTGGTGCCGCAGGTCCTCTCGCTGGTCGAGCGTGTCGAGACCGCCCGCTGCCCGGGCGGCCGCGAACGCGTCGAGAGCCTCCCGCGTCCCCCGGTCGCCGATGGCGTGCACGTGCACCTGGAAGCCCTCGGCCGCGAGCGCGACCACGACCTCTTGGAGCTCCTCGGCCTCGACGAACGAGTGGCCGGCGTTGTCGGTGACGTGACCGTGCCCGTCGAGGTACGGCGTGAGCATCGAGGCCGTGAAGTTCTCACAGACGCCGTCCTGCATGATCTTCACGGTCGTCGCCCGGAACCGCCCGCCGGACAGGGCCTGTCGTCTCCGCACGAGGTCGGTCACCTGCGCGAGTCCGAGCTCGCGGTCCCACCACAGTGCTCCGACGACGTCGGCCAGGAGGTCGCCGTTCGCCATGGCGTCCCGGTACGACGTGCCGGTGTCGGCCATCCCGGCGTATGCGCCCACGATCGCGTCCTGCCAGGCGGTGACGCCGAGGGAGAACAAGTACCGCTGGCCCTCGAGCAGGCCCGCCGCGTAGTCGTCCGGAGACAGGGGAGGCAGGAGCCGGGCGACGAGATCCATCGCGCCCTCGTGCAAGGTCCCCTGCGGTCGGCCGTCGGGGAGCCGCTCGATCCGCCCATCCGCCGGGTCGGGGGTCTCGGCGGTGATCCCCGCGAGCTCCAGCGCTCGCGAGTTGACCCAGGCCCCGTGGTGGTCGCGGTTGGGGAGGAAGGCGGGACGGTCCGGCACCACCGCGTCGAGGTCGACCGCCGCGGGCGTGCCCCCGGTGAAGGCGGCCATCGCCCAGCCTCCGCCGAGCACCCACGGTCCGTCGTGCCCAGCGGCGTAGTCGCGAACCATGGCGAGGTACTCGTCGCGGGTGCCGCCCTCGGTCAGGTCGCACTGCATCCGCTCGAGTCCGCCCTGGATCGGATGGCAGTGCGCGTCGGTGAACCCTGGCGAGACCAGCCCGCCGGCAAGGTCCACCACCTCGTGCTCACCTCGGTCGAGCGGGCCCCGTCGGTCGAACTCGTCGAGATCACCGGGATCCAGCACCCCGGCGACCGAGCCGTCGTCGACGAGCAGCCCGTGGCCGGACAGGTGGCGGTGCCCGTCGAACACCGAGCCGCCGGTGAACAGCGTGCCCATCAGCGGGCCTGGATCCGGGGTCCGGCGTGGTCGTCACGCGTCATGGCGCATTCCTATCAGCCGCGCACGTCTCGGTGGACCTTCGGATTCAGTGACGAACTGGCGAAAACACTGCGGATTCGCTTGTGTGGGCACATTCCGGGCATCATGATGGCAGGACACGACCAGATGAACAGGATCCGATACGCATGCCCGGCGAGAGCTACGACAACGCCCACCTCCAGCAGGCCGCGCGCGACCACCTGTGGATGCACTTCACGCGCCACTCGACCTACGACTCCGCCGACGTGCCCATCATCGTCCGCGGCGAAGGTCCCTACATCTACGACGTGAACGGCAAGCGCTACCTCGACGGTCTGGCCGGCCTCTTCGTGAGCCAGCTCGGCCACGGCCGCAGGGAGCTCGCCGAGGCAGCCGCCAAGCAGACCGAGCAGCTGGGGTTCATGCCGCTCTGGTCCTACGCCCATCCCAACGCCATCGAGCTGGCCGAGCGGGTCGCCGGCTACGCACCGGGTGACCTCAACCGCGTCTTCTTCACCACCGGCGGCGGCGAGGCGGTCGAGACCGCATGGAAGCTCGCGAAGAACTACTTCAAGCTCGTCGGCAAGCCCTACAAGCACAAGGTGATCAGCCGTGCGATCGCCTACCACGGCACGCCCCAGGGCGCGCTGTCGATCACCGGCCTCCCCGGCATGAAGGCGCCGTTCGAGCCGCTCGTCCCGTCGACCTTCCGGGTGCCGAACACCAACTACTACCGGGCGCCGTACTTCGAGGACGACGAGAAGAAGTTCGGCCTCTGGGCCGCCAACGAGATCGCGGTCGCGATCGAGAACGAGGGTCCCGAGACCGTTGCCGCCGTGTTCCTCGAGCCGGTGCAGAACTCCGGCGGCTGCTTCCCGCCTCCCCCGGGATACTTCGACCGGGTGCGCGAGATCTGCGACGAGTACGACGTGCTACTGGTCAGCGACGAGGTGATCTGCGCGTTCGGACGGCTCGGTCACATGTTCGGTGCCGAGCGCTACGGCTACCAGCCGGACATGATCACCTGCGCCAAGGGCATCACCTCCGGCTACGCGCCGCTGGGCGCGATGATCGCCTCCGACAAGCTGATGGAGCCGTTCCTCAAGGACACCCAGACGTTCCTGCACGGCTACACCTTCGGCGGCCACCCCGTCTCCACCGCCGTCGCGATGGCCAACCTCGACATCTTCGAGAAGGAGCGGATCAACGAGCACGTCCGCGAGAACGAGAGTGCCTTCCGCGGCACGCTCGAGAAGCTCAAGGACCTGCCGATCGTCGGCGACGTCCGCGGTGACGGCTACTTCTTCGGCATCGAGCTGGTGAAGGACAAGAACACCAAGGAGACCTTCAACGACGAGGAGTCCGAGAAGCTGCTCCGCGGGTTCCTGTCGAAGGCGCTGTACGACGCGGGCCTGTACTGCCGTGCCGACGACCGCGGCGACCCCGTCATCCAGCTCGCTCCCCCGCTGATCTGCGACCAGGAGCACTTCGACGAGATGGAGCAGATCCTGCGCGAGGTGCTGACCCAGGCCGGCACGCTCCTCTGAGGGGTCGGTGAGCCGCGCTGCCCGTCGGGATACCCGGCTCACCGGGTATCCCGTCGCTTCTCGGGTGCTACAACCCATGAGAAGCGACGGGAGTGCCTACGCGGTGTGACGGATGGGGCTGATGAGACATCGGCCTCCGGCTCCAGAGACGCGACCCAGGGCGTGCTCGTTCCTCGCACACCCCTGCTCGGCTTGTGCTCGGCCTGCTCGGCCCTGCTCCGCTCAGACCGCCTCGAGGCCTCCGGCACTCGAGCGTGCGCCGGCTGCCGCGACGACCGAGTCCCGGCGGGCCGGCGACGGGCCGGCCAGGGCCCGGGTCCGACGACGGTTGCGCACCTCACCACCGACCACGATCAGCACCGACACGATCAGCATCACCGTGCCGACGACGTTGATCTGCATCGGGATCGTCTTGCGCGAGACGCCCCAGACGTACATCGGGAAGGTGGTGGTGTTGCCGGCGTTGAGGTTCGTGATGATGAAGTCGTCGAACGACAGAGAGAAGCTCAGCAGGGCAGCGCCGAGAATCCCGGGGAAGACCAGCGGGAACGTCACCTTCCAGAACGTCTGCTGCGGGGTCGCATAGAGGTCCATCGCCGCCTGTTCGAGGGTGTCGCTGAGGCCGGCCAGCCGGGACCGGACCGTGACGATCACGAACGACAGACAGAACATGATGTGCGCGATCAGGATCGTCGTGAACCCGAGCTGGCCGGCGAAGCCGGCCGAGACGAACAGCGCCAGCAGCGAGGAGCCCATCACGATCTCCGGCGCCGCCATCGGCAGGAAGATCAGCACGTTGGTCGACGACCTGCCCACGAACGAGTGGCGCACCAGTGCGAAGGCCGCCAGGGTGCCGAGGATCGTCGCCCCGAGCGTCGCCAGCAGACCGATCTCGATGCTGCGGCCCAGGGCCTGACACATGCTGGGGTCGGTGCACGGGTGCAGCCAGTTGTCGAGGGTGAACTGGTTGAACCGGTAGATCTTCGACTGCTCGCTCGGGAGCTTGTTGAAGCTCATCACCACGACCACGGAGATCGGGACGAAGGTGTAGACGAGCACCAGGATCCCGAGGATCAGGACGACCTTGCTCTGC
The DNA here is from genome assembly GCA_017354415.1 of Nocardioides sp. Classification (GTDB taxonomy): domain Bacteria; phylum Actinomycetota; class Actinomycetes; order Propionibacteriales; family Nocardioidaceae; genus Nocardioides. The sequence goes on along the minus strand of JAFMQY010000008.1, from coordinate 12,700 downwards.
AGCCACCGCATCACAGCAGGTCCTCCGTCCCGGCTCGCTTCACGTAGAACAGGACCATCACCACGATCATCAGCATCAGGATGACCGAGAGCGCGCTCGCGGCCGGATAGTCGTTGGCTTCGGTGAACAGGCTCTGGATGGTGTTGCCGATCATCCGGGTCTGCGTGCTGCCGAGCAGCTCGTCGTTGATGTAGTCACCGACCGCCGGGATGAACGTGAGCAGCGTGCCCGACACCACCCCCGGCAGCGACAGCGGCCACGTCACCTTGAAGAAGCCGACCACCGGGTTGGCGTACAGGTCGTTGGACGCCTCGATCAGCCGGTAGTCGATCTTGTCGATGCTGGCGAACAGCGGCAGGACCATGAACGGCAGGAAGTTGTAGGTCAGGCCCATCACCACCGCGAACGGCGTGTACAGCAGGTGGCCGTTCGGGCCCAGGATGTGCAGGAACTGCAAGGTGTTCACGACGACCCCGTCGTTCCCCAGGATCAGCTTCCACGAGAGCGTGCGCACCAGGAAGCTGGTGAAGAACGGCGCGATCACCAGCACCAGCATCAGGTTCTTCCACCGCCCGGACTTGAACGCGATCGCGTAGGCCAGCACGTAGCCGAGGATCAGGCAGAAGAACGTGGCGAACCCGGCGTACACCAGGGACCTGATGAACTGCGGGTAGTAGTCCTGGATGGCGTGCCAGTAGTTGCTCCACTCGTAGGTCATCGTGTAGCCGCGGAAGTCGGACCCGTCAGAGTTGAACAGGCTGGCCGCGAGCAGGGAGTAGAACGGGATCAGGAAGAACGCCACCAGCCAGACGACGGCCGGGGCGAGCAGGATGTAGCCGGTGATTCCCTTCCGGCGCACGGTCTCGCTCATGCGGGGGCGCTCACTCGTCGTCGATCTGGGAGCCGGCCGAAGCGTCCTGGGCGTGGTCGAGCACGAACGCGTACTCGGGGCGCCACGAGAGCTCGACGCGGTCGCCGGTGCGGAAGATCCGACGGCGGCCGGTGTTCTGCTCGAAGACCTGGAGCTCCTGGCCCCACGGCATCCGCACGAGGTACTGGGTGCTGACCCCGACGAAGCTGACGTCGCTGATGACGCCCCCGGGGATCGTGTTGCCGGGTGCGTCGAGGGCCTCGCCCTCCTCGCCGATCAGGACCTTCTCCGGCCGGATGCCCACCCAGCCCCGCGAATCGGTGGCGTGGGTGCGTTCGCGCGGGACCGAGACCATGATGCCGTGCATGTCGACCCGGGTCATGTCGCCGTCGCGGGACCGGATGGTGCCGTCGATCAGGTTCGACTGGCCCAGGAAGTTGGCCACGAACGTCGTGCGGGGGTTCTCGTAGAGGTCGTCGGGGGCACCCATCTGCTCGATGACACCGGCGTTCATCACCGCGATGGTGTCGGCCATGGTCATGGCCTCCTCCTGGTCGTGGGTGACGTGGATGAACGTGATGCCGACCTCGGTCTGGATCCGCTTGAGCTCGATCTGCATCTGGCGCCGCAGCTTGAGGTCGAGAGCTCCGAGCGGCTCGTCGAGGAGAAGAACCTCGGGCTTGTTGATCAGCGCCCGGGCCAGGGCCACCCGCTGCTGCTGTCCACCGGAGAGCTGGGCCGGAACCTTGCGCGTCTGGCTGGTCAGCTCGACGAGCTCCAGCATCCGGTGGACCTCGGCGTCGATCCCGGCGACCTTGCGGCGACGTGGGCCGAAGGCGACGTTCTCGAAGATGTCGAGGTGCGGGAACAGCGCGTAGTTCTGGAACACGGTGTTCACCGGACGGCGATAGGGCTTCTGGTGGGTGATGTCCTTGCCCGCCAGGTGGATGGTGCCGGACGTGGGCGTCTCGAGGCCGGCGACCATCCGCAGGGTCGTGGTCTTGCCGCAGCCGGACGGGCCGAGCAGCGCGAAGAACGACCCGGTGGGGACGTCGAGGTCGAGCGAGTCCACGGCCGTGAAGTTGGCGAACTGCTTGGTCAGCGCCCGGAGTCCGAGACCCGCGCCGGGTGTCCCCTCGGCCGCCGCGACTGTGGTGGTGTCCTCAGCCAGATGTGACATCGGCCCAGTCCCTTTCGTATTGGATCTCTTGCTGGTCGTTGAGCGCCATGAAGCCCCACGTGTTGGCCAGCATCTCGTCGGTCGGGAAGATCAGCGGGCTCTTCGCCGCAGGCTTGTCGAGCTTGAGCATCACTTCCTGCGCACCCTGCACAGGACAGATGTAGTAGTTCCAGTCGGCGAGCTTCGCGGCTACGTCGGGTTCGTAGTAGTAGTCGATCCACTTCTCGGCGTTCGCCTGGTGCTGGGCCAGGTTCGGGACCAGCATGTTGTCCGCCCAGAGCGAGAGGCCCTCTTCAGGCGTGACGAACTTGATGTTCGGGTTGTCCGCCTGGGCGAGGATCACGTCGCCCGACCACGCCGCGCACGCCAGGGTGTTCCCGGACGCCAGGTCGTTGAGGTAGTCGTTGCCGTTGAACGACCGGACCTGCCCGTCGGCGACGGCCTTGCTCAGTGAGTCGAGGGCGTTCTGCCACTGGGTGTCGGTGAACTTGTCCGGGTCTGCCCCGACCGTACGGAGCATGAACCCCATGGTGTCCCGCATCTCGGTCAGCAGGGTGATCTTCCCGTGCAGGTCGGAGCGGGTGAGCAGCTCGGAGAAGCTCTTCACCTCGCCGGTACGGTCGGCGTTGTAGGCGATGCCGGTCAGGCCGCTCTGCCAGGGCGCGTGGTACTTCAGGTCCGGATCCCAGGGCCTGTTGCGCAGCCGCGGGATGAGGTTCTTGTGGAGGTTGGGCATCTTGCTGGCGTCGAGCGGCTGGATCCAGCCCAGTCCGATCATCCGGGCGGCCATCCAGTCGGTCATGACGATCATGTCCCGGTTGATCGACTGGCACGACCCGAGCTGGTTCTTGACCTTGGCGTAGAACTCGGAGTTGTCGTTGATGTCGTCGGTGTAGTCCACCGAGATCCCGGTCCGCTGCTCGAAGACCGACACCGTGGAGTTCGGCTTGTGGATCGGGTCGATGTACTCCGGCCAGTTCGAGATGATCAGCCGCTTGTCCGTGGCCGAGACGTCAGTGGCCCTGCACGTCCTCGGGTCCTGCTGGGCGCCGTCCACGGAGAAGAAAGGGAGCTTGAGGGCCGCCAGGCTCGCGCCGACGAACGCCACACCTCCTGCTCCCCGTAACACGGTGCGCCGCGAGAGGCCCGGTCGACCGGGTCCTTCTGCCATCTGTACTCCTTGCGCTGATCCAGCCCGGATCGTGTCATGTAGAGGGGGTGGTCACAAGTGATTCCGCACACAAAATGCCACAGGACGACGAAATCCTGCGAATCACGGTGCTGGACCGGAGGTGTTCTGTGCTGACAGCATAAGGCCGTGACGAAGAAGCAGCCTCGGGCAGCCCTCGACGACGTCTCCAAGGCCATCATCGAGCAGCTGCAGGCTGACGGCCGACGTTCGTACGCCGCGATCGGGAAGGTGGTCGGCCTCTCCGAGGCAGCCGTCAGGCAACGCGTGCAGCGCCTGATCGACTCCGGCGTCATGCAGGTGGTCGCCGTGACCGACCCCCTGGAGCTCGGGTTCGCCCGGCAGGCGATGGTCGGGATCCGGGTGAACGGCCCGATGGAACCCGTCGCCGACGCCCTGGCCGACCTCGAGGAGGTCGACTACGTGGTGATCACCGCCGGTGTGTACGACGTGCTGGTCGAGGTCGTCTGCGAGAGCGACGAGCACCTGCTCGAGGTGATCTCGAACAAGATCCGCCGGATCAGCGGCGTCGACGCCACCGAGACGTTCATGTACCTCAAGCTGCGCAAGCAGACCTACTCGTGGGGTGTGCGCTGAGCGAGCGGGTCGCGTACCGCGAGCTGTCCCTGTGGCACGCGACCGCTCCCGGCGACTGGACGCCCCGGCCGCCCCTGCCCGGAGACCGGGACACCGACGTCGCCGTGGTGGGCGCGGGCTTCACGGGGCTGTGGACCGCGCTCTACCTGGTCCGCGCCGACCCCTCCCTGCGGGTGACCGTGCTCGAGGCCGAGACGGCGGGCTTCGGGGCGAGCGGCCGCAACGGCGGCTGGTGCTCCGCCCTGTTCCCCTCCTCCTTGGAGTCCCTGGCGAAGCGGTCCTCCCGCTCGGCCGCGCTCGCGCAGCACGAGGCGATGCGCGGCACCGTCGACGAGGTGCTCGCTGCGGCGGCCGAGGAGGGCATCGACGCCCATGCGGCCAAGGGCGGCACCATCTCGCTGGCCCGGTCCGAGCCGCAGATGGCGCGGGCGCGAGCCGACATCGAGCAGGCCCGGTCCTGGGGACTGGGTGAAGACGACGTCCGGCTCCTCGACGCCGCAGAGGCGAGCGCCGTGCTGGCGGCGACCAGCGTGCACGGCGCGACGTACACGCCCGACTGCGCGGCCATCCACCCGGCGCGCCTGGTCCGGGGCCTCGCCGACGCCGTCGTACGGCGGGGGGTCACGCTGCACGAGCAGACGCCCGCGATCGCGATCGAGCCTGGCGGTGTGGTGACCCGGCACGGCGTCCTGCGTGCCGAGTGCGTGATCCGGGCGACCGAGGGCTACACCCGCACGCTCGAGGGCGAGCGGCGCCGGATGATCCCGGTCTACTCGCTGATCATCGCCACCGAGCCGCTCCCCACGGAGGTGTGGGGCCAGATCGGGCTGCGCCGTCGGGAGACCTTCACCGACCATCGCCTCCTGATCATCTACGGCCAGCGCACCGCGGACGACCGGTTGGTCTTCGGCGGCCGCGGCGCGCCGTACCACTTCGGCTCGCGCATCCGCCCGGGTTTCGACCGGAACGACCGGGTGTTCGACGACCTGCACGCCGCCCTGGTCGACCTCTTCCCGGCGATCCGGGACGCCCGGATCACGCATCGGTGGGGTGGGGCGCTCGGCATCGCCCGCGACTGGACCGCGTCGGTGGGGTTGGACCGGGGCACGGGACTGGGCTGGGCCGGCGGCTACGTCGGCGACGGCGTCGGCACGACCAACCTGGCCGGCCGGACGCTCGCCGACCTGGTGCTGCAGCGCGACACGGACCTGACCCGGCTTCCCTGGGTCGGCCACCGCTCGCGGGCGTGGGAGCCCGAGCCGTTCCGGTGGCTGGGGATCAACGCCGGGCTCCGGGCGATGACGTGGGCCGACCAGGAGGAGGCGCGCACCGGCCGCGAGAGTCGGCTGGCGAAGCTGGTCTCCCCGCTGATCCACTGATCATGGCCCGTTATTTGCGTTGCGGACGCGACGCACGGGCTGACACACTCGGGCGCGCGCTCGGCATCCGGCCGTGCCCCCGTGAGAGGACGCGTTGTGAACACCGAAGCCTTCGGCATGCCCATCGCCGCCCACTCTCACCATTGGAGCACCACCACCGATGTCCTCGGAGCACACCGACTCGTCGTCGCGCGCTGACGCCCTCGACGACTTCCTCAACGACAGCTACATCCACGTCGACCCGCTGAGCGGGATCGACGACGCGTTCGTCTTCGACTTCCACGCCTACGACGACCTCGACGAAGGTCGCCGCTGGTCGACGTGGCTCAGTGTCGAGCCGCTGCAACGCGGTCCCGAGCCATGCCCGGACTGGGTCGTCACGTCCCAGGGCGCCATCGACACCGACCTCGGGATCCTGAAGACCGGCAAGGAGGCCGACGTCTTCCTGCTCGAGCGGGCGGACCCGCGGGAGCCCGACGCGGGCGTCGTGATGGCCGCCAAGCGCTACCGCGCACCCGAGCACCGCAGCTTCCACCGGTCTGCGGCCTACACCGAGGGCCGCTCCATGAAGCGCTCCCGGGACAATCGCGCGCTGAAGCGCAAGAGCACCTTCGGCCGCGAGGTCGCGGCCGGCGAGTGGGCGGTGTCGGAGTGGGGCGCACTCGTCCGGCTGTGGCGGCTCGGCCTGCCGGTCCCCTATCCGGTCCAGATCGATGGCACGGAGATCCTCATGGAGTGGATCACGGTCGACGGTGAGACGGCTCCGCGGTTGGCTCAGACCCGTCCCGACCGCGACCTGCTGCTGTCGTACTTCGACCAGCTCCGGGAGGCTCTGGCCACGATGGTGCAGGCGGGACTCGTCCACGGCGACCTGTCGTCTTACAACATCCTGGCGGCCGGCGAGCGGCTCGTGATCATCGACCTCCCCCAGGTCGTGGACCTGGTGGGCAACCCGGAGGGCCCGGACTTCCTGCTGCGCGACTGCGCGAACATCTGCGGGTGGTTCCGGGCCAAGGGACTGGAGGCCGACGAGCACGAGCTCTTCGGAGAGCTGATGGCCCACGCGTTCTGACCGCCCCCGGGTGAGGCTGCCCGTGTGAGCCGGGCTCCGGACCCCGGCTGGGACGGGGAGCCCGGTGGTTGAGGAAGGCGCGCAGCGCCTGTCTCGACACCACCCGCGGAGGTCTCGACGGGCTCGACCGAGGACCACCTAGAGTCGGGGCGTGCGCAAGGTCCGCGGGCGGTCGATCCGGGTCGGGCCATCCGCGGAGACGCCGCAGGTCATCACGCGTGGGGTGCCGGTGGATCCCTACCGGGGGGCGCTGTACACGGCCGCCGAGCTGTACGACGCCACGCCGTACGCCGACTCGCTCGACGCGCGGGCGTACGCCTGGTCGCGGGAGCCGGCCACGCCGTCGGCCACCCTGGCACAGGCGCTGCACGACCACGCGATCGACGAGGCCCTGACCAACTGGATCGAGGGGCGGCGTCTGGTCGGGGTCATGGGCGGGCACGACATCGACCGCTCGTCCCCGAGGTACGCCGACGCCGCACGGCTGGGCTGGATGCTGGGCCAGCATCATGTGGTCGCGACCGGCGGCGGCCCGGGCGCCATGGAGGCCGCCAATCTCGGCGGCTTCCTGGCCGGTTCGACCCGCGACCACCTGGCGACGGCGGTCGCCTCGCTGGCCGGCGTACCGTCGTTCCGGCCGTCGGTCGACCAGTGGGCCGCCAAGGCCCGCACGGTCGCGGAGGGGGTCGAGGGGCGGGCGAACCTCGGCATCCCGACCTGGTTCTACGGCCACGAGCCTCCCAATGTGTTCGCGACCGCGATCGCGAAGTACTTCCGCAACGCCCTCCGCGAGTCGATCCTGCTGATGATGTGCGAGGCCGGGATCGTGTTCCTGCCCGGTGCGGGCGGCACCGTCCAGGAGGTCTTCGACGACGCCTGCGAGAACTACTACGCCACCCCGGATTCGGTGGCGCCCATGGTGCTGGTCGGAGTGCGCTACTGGACCTCCGAGCTGCCGGCGTGGCCGCTTCTGCGGGCCCTCGCCCGCGGGCGCCCGATGGAGGGGCACGTCCACCTGGTCGACACCGTCGACGAGGCTGCGGGGCTGGTCGCCGGCGCATAGGAGAAACGGGCCCTGACACGGCGCGGGCGCTCGGCGGAGAGGCCGTTTGTGGCGAGGTCGTGTGCCGGGCCGGCTCCCCTAGGTGGGTCAGCTCTCGTGCGCCGCCAGCTGGCCGCAGGCCCCGTCGATCTCGCGGCCACGGGTGTCACGCACGGTGGTCGGGATGCCGCGGGCCTCGAGACGGCGTACGAACTCGTGCTCGTCGGCCGGGTCGGAGGCCGTCCACCTGGACCCGGGTGTGGGGTTGAGGGGGATCAGGTTGACGTGGACCCAGCCCCAGTCGCCGCGCGCCAGGAGTACGTCGGCGAGCAGGTCGGCGCGCCAGGCCTGGTCGTTGATGCCGCGCATCATCGCGTACTCGATCGAGACCCGGCGCCTGGTCACGCGGGCGTAGTTCCAGGCAGCGTCGACAGCCTCGTCGACGGAGAAGCGTGTGTTGATCGGGACCAGCTCGTTGCGCAGCTCGTCATCGGGGGCGTGCAACGACAGCGCGAGGGTCACCGGGATGCCCTCGTCGGCGAGCTGTTTCATCCGGGGCACCAGCCCCACCGTGGAGACCGTGACTCCGCGCGCGCTCATCCCGAGCCCCGCCGGAGTCGGGTCGGTGAGCCGGCGTACGGCGCCCATCACCGCCTTGTAGTTGGCGAGCGGCTCCCCCATCCCCATGAAGACGAGGTTGGAGACTCGGGCCGGTCCCCCGGGGACCTCGCCACGGACCAGCGACCGGGCCCCCGCCACGACCTGCTCGACGATCTCGGCGGTCGACATGTTGCGCTGGAGCCCGCCCTGACCGGTGGCGCAGAACGGGCATGCCATCCCGCACCCCGCCTGCGAAGAGACGCACATCGTCACCCGGTCGGGATAACGCATGAGCACCGACTCGACCAGGGCGTGGTCGAACAGCCGCCACAACGTCTTCCGGGTCGTGCCCCGATCGGCCTGGAGGGTCCGGATCGGGGTCATCAGGGGCGGCAGGAACGCCGACACCAGCTCCTCGCGCTGGGCAGCAGGGAGGTCGGTCATCTGCGCGGGGTCGTCGACGAGGCGCTCGAAGTAGTGGGTCGACAACTGCCGGGCCCGGTACGCCGGCAGCCCCAGCTCGACGGCACGAGCCGACCGCTCCTCCACGGAGAGGTCGGCGAGGTGCCGCGGGGGCTTGGCGCGGCCGCGCGGCTCGGCCATCACCAGCGGCAACGAGCGGGGCCCCGGGTCGGCGGACTGGACGTCGGACATCCCCCTGATCATCCCAGGCCCGACCTCCCCGGCCGAAAACCACAGGACTCCTTGACGTTCCGAGATTTTGAGGGTTACTCTTATTTTCTAGTCACTCTTATTCAAGACTCACTCTCGTAAGGGCGTCGGCCATGATCCGTTCCCCGCACGCCCGCTGGTGGGCGATGGGCGCCACCGCGCTCACCATGCTCGTGGTCGGGCTGGACATGACCGTGCTGAACGTCGCGCTGCCGACGATCGCGGTCGACCTGCATGCGTCCAGCTCCCAGCTCCAGTGGTTCGTCGACGCCTACACCCTGGTGATGTCGGCGATGCTGCTTCCGGCCGGGATGATCGGCGACCGCTACGGAAGGAAACGCCTGACCCTGGCCGCGCTGGCGGTCTTCGGCGTCGGCTCGCTCTGGTGCGCGTACGCCGGCTCCCCGACCGAGCTGATCGAGGCCCGGGCGCTGCTGGGCCTGGGCTCCGCTGTCCTGATCCCGCTCGCCATGTCGGCGGCGGTCGTCCTGTTCGAGCCCGAGGAGCGCCCCCGTGCGGTGATGGTCCTCGGCCTCTCGACGATGGTGGGCCTGCCGCTCGGGCCGATCCTGGCCGGCGTCCTGCTCCAGCACTTCTGGTGGGGTTCGGTGTTCCTGGTCAACGTTCCGGTCGTCGCCTTCGCCCTGGTCGCCGTCACCCTGTGCATGCCGGAGACCCGCGGCGAGCGGGACCGCCCGATCGACTGGGTCGGAGTCGTGGCCTCCGGCCTCGGGCTGCTCGGGCTGACCTACGGCGTCATCGAAGCACCGGAGGGTGGTTGGGCCGACCCGGTCACCCTGGTCCCGGTCGTCGGCGGGATCCTGGTGCTGACCGGCTTCCTGGCGTGGGAACGCCGTCAGCGGCACGCCGTACCGGTCTTCGACTACGCGGTCTGGGCCGTCCCGTCGTTCCGGTGGGGGCGATCGGTGCCACCCTCGCCAGCCTGTCGATGTTCGGACTGCTCTTCGTGACGCCGCAGTACTTCCGAGCGGTTCTCGGCGCGGATGCCCTCGGCACGGGCCTGCGCACCCTGCCGATGGTCGCCGGGCTGATGGTCGGCATGCGCGGCACGATGGTCCTGACGCGTCGTCTCCAGGCCAGGACCCTCGCGACCGCCGGATTCGCGTTGACCGCCGTCGGGCTGGCGATCGGCGCCACCACCGGCGTCGACAGCGGCTTCCTCCTCTGCGCCGTCTGGACCGCTCTGGTCGGCCTCGGCTTCGGCGCCTCCCTCTTCGCCTCCCAGAACCAGGCACTGCTCACGCTCCCTCGCCCCCGTGCCGCATCCGGTTCGGCGTTGATCCAGGCCCTGCGCCAGTGCGGAAGCGTGCTCGGTATCGCGGTGCTCGGCGCGGTCCTCAACGCGGCGTACCGGTCGGACGTCGCCGCCCTGCCCGTGCCGGACGGGTCACGGCAGACGGTCGCGGACTCGCCGCAGGCCGGGGTCACGGTCGCCGCGCACGTCGGCGACCCCGCGCTGACCCATGGGATCCAGGCGGCGCTCGTGCACGGGATGGACGCGACCCTGTGGGTGTCGGCAGCCCTCGCCGTGGTCGGCGCGTTCGCGATGTGGAGGCGCATGCCGCGCGTCGCGACTCACACGGACCTGTCCCCCCAGCACGCCGGCGATGCCGCAGAATCGGAGCATGTCCCCGTCACCGACTCCCCCGTCCGGGCCTGAGGGACCGGCACTCGGTCTGCGCGAGCGCAAGAAGGCGAAGACCAAGGCGGAGATCCAGCGTCAGGCGCTGCGGCTGTTCAGCGAGCAGGGGTACGCCGAGACCTCGGTCGAGCAGATCGCCGCCGCCGCGGAGGTCTCCCCGAGCACCTTCTTCCGGTACTACCCGACCAAGGACGACGTCGTGCTCGCGGACTTCATGGACGCTCGGACCATGCAGCTGATGATCGACGCCCCCGCGGACCTCCGTCCGCTGGCCGCGCTCCGGCACGCGGTGGTGCAGAGCATGACGTCGCTGTCAGCCGAGGACCTCGCCCTCGAGTCCCTGCGGAACCAGCTGATCCGGACGGTCCCCGAGCTGCGCCGGGGCCTGATCGCGGAGATGACCCGGCCGATCGGGCTGTTGGCACACGCCCTCGAGCAGCGGCTCGGCCGGGAGCCCGGAGATCCCGACGTGCGGATGTACGCCGCCGCGGCTGTCGGGGCGCTGCTGACCGTGGCCGAGCCCGGGGAGGAGGTCGCGCACGCGATCCCCGACGTCGAGGCGATGATGCAGCGTCTGGACGCCGCCATCACCCGCCTGGAGCGGATGCTCGTGCTGCCAGAGGCCGAACGCTCGACTCAGTAGCCGCGTCCGTAGGCCGACGACGAGGACGACGACGGCGACTTCGGTGTGGTCGAGCCGCCCTGCTTGACCGGCTTGCCGCTCGCGGAGATGGCGTACCACGTGCCGCCGTAGGTCTGCATCCCCTCACCGGTCACGTCTCCGGGCTTCTGGTCCTGGATGAACGTGTACACCGGCCAGCCGCCCACCGTGGCCGTCTTCCCGCCGGACATGGTCGACGTCATGCCCACCTTGGCGTGGATGCCGGACTCCTGGGCCGAGGTGACCGGCGGCCAGTACTGCAGGCACGCGGCCGAGCAGCTCGAGTGGCCGGACGTGTCGGCGGTGAGCATGTACACCGTCATCCCGGAACCGTCGACGACGACGTTGCCGAGCGACGTGGAAGCGACGTGCAGGCCGCTCGCGCCGGAAGGGGACGAGCTGCCCTGGCCCGCCGTGCCGGTGTTGGTCGAGCTGGAGCTGGATCCACATGCGGACAGGGTGAGAACGGAGACCGCGGCAACGGCCGCGAGGCTGTAGACCTTCATGAGACCTCCTGGATCACTCACTGGAGATACGGCGTGACGTGCCGGGGCGTTCGAACGACGGGCTGTGAACCTGCTGAGAGCAGGCACGACTCGTCAGCCCTCGGTCTGGACCATCACCCAGATCACCAGCGCCGCGGTCAGCCCGACCACCAACGCGGTGAGGACGACCCCCAGGAGCATGAACTGGGCGAACCGCCGCGTCTTGCGAGGCACCAGCATCCCCAGAGGGACGACCAGCGCCACGAGCACGAGAGGGAACAGTCGCTGCGCGGTCTTGTCGCCGAGCACCAGGCTCAGCACGGCGGCGTACAGGCCCGGGACCAGGATCACGTAGGCCACGCCGGAGAAGAACCCGACCAGGCCGGCAAACGTGGGATGCGAGCGGTGCCACCAACTGGGTTCGGGAGCAGTCTCGTCGTCGACCGTCGGGCCGGAGCCGCTCTCGCTCATGACGTCAGCATGTCACCCGCACCCTGGCCTGGCGTGCCCGACGTACCGCACACGAAGAGGTCGGGCATCGCGAGCCCCGCCCACGCGTCGAGGTCCGGCGGGCCGCCCGCGAGCGCCGCTCGCAGGAGCGTCCAGGCGGTCCCGTGTCCGACCAGGACGACGTCCCGGGACTGGTGGGCGTCGCGGATGCGGTCGACCGCCTGGACCACACGCCTGCGGGTATGGGCTAGCGGCTCCCACCCGTCGTACGCCGGGAAGTCGGGGTGCTCGAAGGCGCGCCGTACGACCTCCTCGAAGTCCGCGATCCAGTCCGTGCTGTGCCGCTCGTGCTCACGCAGGTCGGCGACCACCTCGACCGGCTCGTCCGTGAGCAGCCGCGCGGTCGCGATCGCCTTGGGCTCGGGCGAGGAGTACCACGCCGCATGCCCCGGGAGGCGGGTTCGCAGCGCGCGCACGTCATCGGCGTACGCCGGATCGAGCGGCCACTCGTGCGCGGGCCTCGCCCGGTCGACCAGCGGCCGCCCGTGCCGGACAAGGGACAGGTTCAAAACACCAGGTAGTGCAGGAGCAGCCAGATCGGCGCGATCGTGGCGAGCAGCGAGTCGAGGCGGTCCATCAGGCCGCCGTGGCCGGGGATCACGTTGCTCATGTCCTTGATCCCGAGGTCGCGCTTCACCACCGACTCGCAGAGGTCACCGAGGGTGGCCATCACGACGGCGATCAGCCCCAGGAGGATGCCGATCCACCATGCGGCGTCCAGAACCCAGACCACCATGGCGACGCCCACCGCGAGGCAGAAGACGGCCGAGCCGGCGAAA
>JAFMQY010000290.1 GCA_017354415.1 Nocardioides sp. | reverse complement strand
GGCGGTGTAGAGGTCGGCGATGTCGGCGACGCTGATGTGGTGCATGGCCTCCCGCACCGTCGTCGCCACGGGGAGCTCGTAGCCGACCGACTCCGCCATGACCATCGCGTTGGCAAGATCCTTGTGATGCCAGGTGAGCCGCATCAGCTGCATCTCCTTGAGCGTTCGGCTGGCCGGCGGGGCATCCATGAGGGCCTCTCGGAGCAGTGTCGGCTCGACGCCGAGCGCGCGACCGAGCCGGAGCGCCTCGACGATCACCGAGAGCTGGCCCCAGTGGCACAGGTTGTTGACCGTCTTGCCGACCTGGCCGGCGCCCAGCGGACCGAGCAGGTGGACGGTGCCGCACCACGGCTCCAGGGTCGGGCGCACCTTGTCGAGGACGGCCTCGTCGCCGCCGACGAGGAGGTTGATGGTGCCGGCCTCCGCCGCGCGTACGCCGCCGGTCAGCGCCGCGTCGAGGACATCGACGCCGTGCGGTGCGGCGAGCTCGGCCACCTTGCGGCAGGTGTCAGGCCGCGCCGAGCTGCAGATCAGGATGGTGCTCCCCTCGGCAGCGCCGGCGAGGATCCCGCCCTTAGGTGAGCAGACGGCGACGACGTCGTCGTCCGTGGGGACGAAGACCAGGATCACCGAGCTCGCGGCGGCGAGCGCGGCCAACGAGTCGGCGGCCTTGACGCCCTTGTCGACCACGGCGTCGAGGACCGCGCTGTCGGTGTCGTACGCGTGGGTCTCGACGCCGGCCGCAGCGAGCAGCTCGGCGGCCGGTCGTCCCATGGCACCGAGGCCGATCACGCCGACCGTGGGGGTGGTTGAGGACATGCTGATCCAGCTCCTTGGGGGTGGATTGGGCGGCGGGAGTTCACGCCGGGAGGGGTGACGAGAGGGAAAGGCCGTACAGCGGCTGGTCAGCGACGCCAGCGCAACAGGCGTCGCTCCAGGAGGGTGACGAGACCGACGCCGACCATGACCAGCGCCATCAGGATGATGATCCCGGCGTACACGCCGGGCGAGTCGAACATGTTGGTGGAGTTGCGGACGTAGTAACCGACTCCGCTGTCGGCGGCGACGAACTCACCGACGACCACACCGATCATGGCGAAGGACACGCCGGCCTTGAGGCCCGCCAGGATCGGGACGGTGAGCTGCGGGAGGATCAGCGTCCTGATCATCACGCGGCGGCTCGCCCCCATGATCTGCAGGGTGTTGGTCAGGCCCTGCGGGACGGTGCCCATCCCCATGTAGACGTTGTAGAACATCACGAAGAACACGGTCATGGCCGCGATCGCCACCTTCGAGCCGAGCCCGATCCCGAACCACAGCAGGAAGAGCGGCGCGAGCGCGATCTTCGGGATGCTGTTGAGGGCGGCCAGCATCGGCTCGAGCAGAGCGGCGGCGATCCGGGAGGTGCCGAGGGCGACACCGACAGCGACGCCCCCGACGACACCGAGGCCGTAGCCGAGCAGCAGCTCCTGGGTCGTGACCTTGATGTCGCCCCAGACCTCACCCGTACTGAAGAGGTGACCGAGGCGCTGGGCGACGGCGACCGGGCTGCTGACGAGGTACTCCGGCAGGACGCTCCCGCTGAGCAGCTGCCAGGCGACGACGATCACCGCGACGATAGCGAGTCGACCGACATAGATCCAGGTGGTGCCTGGAACCCGCAGGGCGCGGGCCTTCGCTCCGGCCTCGGTGTCGGCGCTCTCGGCCGGCCGCCGGGTGGCGGTGCGCTGCATCACTGACATGACGACCTCTCAGATCTCGCTCTTGAACAGGGACCAGAGCTCTTTGTGGAGCTCCGCGAAGCGAGGGTGCTCCGCGATCTCGTAGACGTCGCGCGGCCGCGGCAGATCGACCGGGACGATCGCCTTCACCGTCCCCGGCCGCCTCGTCATGACGACGACCTTGTCGGAGAGCGTGATCGCCTCGTTCAGGTCGTGGGTCACGAAGAGCACGCTCTTTCGCTTGCTCGACCACAGGTCGAGCAGCACGCCCTGCAAGACCGTGCGGGTGATCGCGTCGACGGCGCCGAACGGCTCGTCGAGCAGCACCACCTCCGGGTCGTAGACCAGCGTGCGCGCGATCGCGCACCGCTTCTGCATCCCGCCCGAGAGCTGGTGGGGGTACGAGGTCTCGAAGCCCTCGAGCCCGACCAGCTCGATCCACTCGCTGACGAGCCTGGCCCGGTCGGCCTTCGCGTACCCGCGGATCTTGAGCGGCAGCTCGATGTTCTTCTCCACCGTCATCCATGGCAGCAGGTTGGAGTCCTGGGTGACGTAGCCGACGTCGGTGTTGACCGCCTCGACCCGCTTCCCGAGCGCTTGCACCTCCCCCGATGTCTGCCGGAGCAGGCCCGCCGCCATGTTGAGCAGGGTGCTCTTGCCGCAACCGCTGGGACCGACGATGGAGCAGAACTCCGAGTCGGCGATATCGAAGGTGATCTCCTGCAGGGCATTGAACGCCGGCCGGTTCGGCGGGGTGAACCGCTGCTCGACATCGACGAAGCGGATCGCCGGGTCCTGCGAAGCCCGCCGCCCGGCCGAGAGCGTGTCAGCGCCCTTGGCGTTGGTGACCGGCATCAGGATGCGCCCCCGGCGGCCGTCATCTTTCCGGTGTCGAGGTACTTGTTCGTCCACAGCCCGTCCTGGCTCGCGTCGACGCTGCCCTCGAGCTGGCCCATCTCCTGGGACGCCTTGACTGCGTCGTCCCACATCGGCTGCGTGAACATGCCGTCCTTGGTCCACTGCACCGCGCCGAGGCTCTTGAGCAGGTCGTCCTTGCTGTACGAGGGAAAGTGCTTCGCCTCGATGTCAAGGACCTTCTGGGGATCGGTCGCCATCAGGTTCTCCGCCCGGGCGAGCGCGGTGGCCACCGCGGTCGCGGCCTTCGGGTTCTTCTGGGCGTAGCCGGGGTCGGTGATCAGGATGTCGTACGCCATGTCGCGCAGCTCCGGCACTTCGGACGCGCTGGCCAGGATCGTGCTGTTCGCGTTACGCGACATGAAGTACGTCGACGGCGGAGAGCCCACGAAGGTCTGGAGCGTCCCGTGCCCGAGCGCGGCAGCCCCGGCGGCGTCGGAGCCGACCGTCACGTAGTCGACCGAGTCTGGCGACACGCCGTTCTGGCTCAGCAGCAGTTTGAGGACGGCCACACCGGTGGAGGAGATGGCGGCGTCCTTGGCGCCGGGCAGACCCTCCATCCGCTGCTTGAGCGGCTGGGACGCGTCGATGTTGTGCGCCTTCGCCCAGTCGTTGGAGACGACCACCTGGACCGAGACCCCGTGGTCGAGGCTGGCGATCGCCTGG
>JAFMQY010000171.1 GCA_017354415.1 Nocardioides sp. | reverse complement strand
ACACCGCGGCCCCGGTGTCGGTGGTGGCCGGGTGCAGCCCACACCACCGCAACGCCAGCTCCAGCTTGGCCGGCGCGGCGCGGCGTTCGGCCAGATCGGCCTCACCCACCGCCGCCAACACCCCCGCAGCGTCGAGCCCGTCGAGCCCGTCGAGCGGGTCGACGTCGGGGGCGGGTGTGGGGGCGGCTGGCATGGGTCGATTCCAGCATCGGCCACCGACAGTGGAACGGGTTATCAACAGGGTTTCGACCAGATTCCGAGATATCCACAGAGGACATTTCACGGACTGTTTTCGGGTGTTCTTCGGTAGTAGTCCAGCGAGCACCCTAAGCCGACGGCAGGCCCGGGGATGGCGGTGAGGGGGAGGGGTGACCAGGAGCCCACCGTCACCAGCACTAGTCAAATCTGGAACCGCAGCCACCCTCGGCCGGACACCCGAAAGCCCCGGGAGGATGGAGCACCTGCGGTGGTTTCGAGACGGGCGCAGAGCGCCCTCCTCAACCACCGACTGGGCGTGCGTTTCCAGGCCCGGCGTCGCCGGGTTCCGGAATCGAGGCGTCCGGTCCGGGGCCCGGCGATCCCGGGGCGGTTTCGAGACGGGGCGCCCTCCTCAACCACCGATGTTGGCCGGGTCGACCACCCGGGCGGTTTCGAGACGGGCGCGGGCGCCCTCCTCAACCACCAGAGCGGTGGTCTCGACAGGCTCGACGGACGCGGGGGATGGCAGCCTCGGCTGGCGGGGCAAACCGATTTTCGACCACGCAGCCTCGATCCTTAGACTTCGCCCCATGAGCGAGACCCACACGCACCTGTCCTCGACGACGCCGCAGCAGCCGGCCGTCGTCGTACCGGACAAGCCTGCGCTCGAGGGTCTCGAGGACAAGTGGTCGAAGCAGTGGGAGGCCGACCAGACCTACGCCTTCGACCGCACCAAGGACCGCGCGGAGGTGTACTCGATCGACACCCCGCCGCCGACGGCCTCCGGCACGCTGCACTTCGGCAGCGTCTGCTCCTACACGCAGAAGGACCTGATCGCCCGGTACCAGCGGATGCGGGGCAAGGAGGTCTTCTACCCGATCGGCTGGGACGACAACGGCCTGCCCACCGAACGCCGGGTGCAGAACTTCTACGGCGTCCGCTGCGACCCGTCGGTCCCGTACGACCCCGACTTCACACCTCCGGAGAAGCCCGACCCGAAGCGGCAGGTGCCGATCGGCCGGCAGAACTTCATCGAGCTCTGCGAGGCCCTCACCGCCGAGGACGAGGTCGCCTTCGAGGCGCTGTTCCGCCAGCTGGGCCTGTCCGTCGACTGGCAGTACCTCTATCGCACCATAGGTGAGGACTGCCGGATCACGTCTCAGCGCGCCTTCCTGCGCAACCTCGCACGTGGTGAGGCCTACCGGCAGGAGTCGCCGACCCTGTGGGACATCACCTTCCAGTCCGCGGTCGCCCAGGCCGAGCTGAAGGCGCAGGAATATCCCGGCCACTACTACCGGGTCGCGTTCCACGAGGTCTCGACAAGCTCGACCGACGTCGCCACGACCGGCGAGCGAGTGTGGATCGAGACGACCCGCCCCGAGCTGATCCCGGCGGTGGTGGCCCTGATCGCCCATCCGGACGACGAGCGCTACCAGCACCTGTTCGGGACCACCGTCACGAGCCCGGTGTTCGGCGTCGAGATCCCGGTCCTGGCCCACCACGCCGCTGAGCCGGACAAGGGCGCCGGCATCGCCATGTGCTGCACGTTCGGCGATCTCACCGACGTCCAGTGGTGGCGCGAGCTCCAGCTGCCGGTGCGAACCGTGATCCGCCGCGACGGGCGCCTCCAGGCCGAGACCCCCGAGTGGCTGGAGGCCGAGCCTGCTGCCGCGGCGTACGCCGAGCTGGCCGGCAAGACGACGTTCTCCGCTCGCGAGGCCATGGCCGGGCTGCTCCGGGCCGCGGGGGACCTCGAGGGTGACCCGAAGCCGACGATGCGGATGACGAACTTCTACGAGAACGGTGACAAGCCGCTCGAGATCGTCTCGACGCTTCAGTGGTACATCCGCAACGGCGGCCGCGACGAGACGCTGCGCGCAGCCCTGGTCGAGCGGGGCAATGAGATCTCGTGGACGCCGGCGTACATGCACCACCGCTACACCAACTGGGTGGAGGGCCTGAACGGCGACTGGCTGATCAGCCGGCAGCGCTACTTCGGCGTCCCGTTCCCGGTCTGGTACCCCCTGGACGCCGACGGTGAGCCGCTCCACGACCAGCTGATCGCGGCCGCGGAGGACACCCTCCCGATCGACCCGTCACAGGACGTCCCGCCCGGGTACGACGAGTCGCAGCGCGGCCAGCCGGGCGGCTTCATCGGCGACCCGGACGTGATGGACACCTGGGCCACCTCGTCGCTGACCCCTCAGATCGCGGGTGGCTGGGAGCGCGACCCCGACCTGTGGTCGCGGGTGTACCCGATGGATCTGTGCACGCAGGCGCACGACATCATCCGCACCTGGCTCTTCTCCCGGGTCGTCCGGGCGCACTTCGAGGACGGCACGGTCCCGTGGTCGCACGCGATGATCTCGGGCTTCGTGCTCGATCCCGACCGCAAGAAGATGAGCAAGTCCCGCGGCAGCGTCTCGACGCCGACCGCCCTGCTCGCCCAGTACGGCACGGACGCCATCCGGTGGCGGGCGGCCTCGCTCCGGCCGGGACTCGACAGCGCGTTCGACGAGCGCCCGCTCAAGATCGGTCGGCGGCTGGCGATGAAGGTGCTCAACGCCTCGAAGTTCGTGCTCGGCAACGTCGGTGCGACCGTCCCCGACCCCGCGGCGATCACCGAGCCGGTGGACCGGGCTCTGATCGCGCGACTCGCTGAGGTGGTCGAGCGGGCGACGGTGGCGTTCGACGCCTACGACTACACCACCGCCCTGGAGTCGGCGGAGAAGTTCTTCTGGGAGTTCTGCGACGACTACCTCGAGCTGGTCAAGGAGCGGGCCTATGACGAGGTCGGCGGGACCGCGACCGACTCGGCGAGGGCGACGCTGGCGCTCGCTCTCCACGTCCAGCTGCGACTGCTCGCGCCGTTCGTCCCCTTCGTCACCGAGGAGGTCTGGTCGTGGTGGCAGAGCGGGTCGATCCACCGGTCGGCATGGCCGGAGCGCTCCGACCTCGGTGACGTCGACGGCGACCCCGCGACCCTCGACGCGGTGGCGGCTGCGTTGATCGGCATCCGCGGCGCGAAGTCGCAGGCGAAGGTGTCGATGCGACACGAGCTGTCGGCCGTCGAGTTCAGGGGTACGCCGGCGATGCTGGACGCCGTACGACTCGCCGAGCAGGACCTCCTGCGTGCGGGGCGGGTCACCGCAGCGCCGACGTACGTCGCCTCCGACGACGCCGAGCTGTCGGTCTCGGCGACGGTGGCCTCCCAGGCCTGACCTCGGAGAAGCGGCGGATCAGCGACCGCCGCGCCCCCAGGCGTGACCGTGCGCGGCGTCATTGCCGTGACCGTGAGCGCGCCCATGCCCGTGGTCCGGAGTCTTGCTCCCGGCGGAGTGAGCCGGTGTGCCCTGCGCACCGTCCTGGGCCGCCGGCGCCGTGTTCTGCTCATTGCTCGGGGCGGCCGACGGGGTGTTCTGCTCGCTGCTCGGGGCGGCCGACGGGGTGTTCTGCTCGCTGCTCGGGGCGGCCGACGGCGTGTTCTGCTCGCTGCTCGGGGCGGCCGACGGCGTGTTCTGCTCGCTGCTCGGGGCGGCCGACGGGGTGTTCTGCTCGCTGCTCGGGGCGGCCGACGGGGTGTTCTGATCGACGCCCTGGGGGGCCGACGGCTCTTTGCCGTTCGACGGCCCCAGGCCCACGGCCAGCCAACGGAGTTGGGGCGCGTGGGCGCTCTGCTGGTCACCCTGCGTGCGCTGCTGGTACCCCTGCGGGTGGCGCTGCTGGTCACCTTGCTGGTCGCCCTGCTGGTCGCCTTGGTGGTGACCCTGCTGGTTGGCTTGCTGGTCGACCGGGGCGTCGACGTTGTGGGGGCGCGGGTAGTCACCCTGGGAGGGATGGCCCGGGCCCTGAAGGTGCT
The DNA here is from genome assembly GCA_017354415.1 of Nocardioides sp. Lineage (GTDB taxonomy): Bacteria > Actinomycetota > Actinomycetes > Propionibacteriales > Nocardioidaceae > Nocardioides. The sequence goes on along the minus strand of JAFMQY010000171.1, from coordinate 4,462 downwards.
GCGCGGCCGGTGCGGCGGGCTGGGGCCGGACGGGATCGTGGGTCGCGGGCACGGTCGGCTGCGTGTGTGCAGCCGGGTGGGAGGCGGTCGTGGCGTGGTGCGGGTGGTGCGCCGGGCTCGTGGCCGACGGCTGGACCGGGGGTTCGGCCGGCGAGGCGGTGGTCACCGTGGGCCCGTGGTCGGCGGCGCCGCCCGGCACGGCCTTGCCCGCCAGCACCATGCCTTGATGCACCACCCGGTCCGCGTCGTGGCCGAGCGACCTCCACAGGTCCGTCGGCGCCGCGATGGCGGTCGTCGGGAATCGGGGGTCGAAGAAGCCCGGAGCGGCCTGGCTGCGCACAGACGTGACCAGCAAGACGGCGGCGATGAGGGCCACGATGACGAACGCCGCCAGCGGCCCCTTCCGGTCCGTGCCCACGGATAGATGTCCCCCTAGGACCTCAGTGACGGGTGCTGGGACAGTCTGACGCTTCGCGGGCCTCAACAGCGCGTTTCTAGTCAGAAATGGCCCAGAAATCACCCGAACTGACTAGCCACGGCGTCCTGGGCGACGGACCGCCCCGGCTTCACAACCCGCAGTCGCGGTGCCCTCAGGCAGACTTCTTCTTCTTGGCCTCGGACTCGCGCGGCACCAGGGTGGGGGGCACGTCCTCGGTGACGACCTGCTCGGTGACCACGACCTTGCCGACGTCGCTGCGCGAGGGCACGTCGTACATCACGTGGAGGAGCACCTCCTCCAGGATGGCCCGGGCACCCCGGGCGCCGGTGCCGCGCTCGAGGGCCTTGGTGGCGACCGCGCGGATGGCTTCGGGGGTGAACTCGAGGACGACGTCGTCGAGCTCGAAGAGCCGTTGGTACTGCTTGACGAAGGCGTTGCGGGGAACCGTGAGGATCTCCATGAGCGCCTCGACGTCGAGCCGGTTGACCGTGGCGATCATCGGCAGACGGCCGATGAACTCGGGGATCAGGCCGAACTTCGTCAGGTCCTCGGGACGGACCTGCGCGAGGAGGTCGTCGGCATCGCGCTCCTCCTCGCCCTTGACCTCGGCGGTGAAGCCCAGGGTCTTCTTGCCCACGCGCTGCTCGATGATGTGTTCGAGTCCGGAGAAGGCACCGCCGACGATGAACAGGATGTTCGTCGTGTCGATCTGGATGAACTCCTGGTGGGGGTGCTTGCGCCCCCCTTGGGGTGGCACCGAGGCGGTGGTGCCCTCGATGATCTTCAGCAGCGCCTGCTGGACGCCCTCGCCGGAGACGTCGCGGGTGATCGAGGGGTTCTCCGCCTTGCGGGCGACCTTGTCGATCTCGTCGATGTAGATGATCCCGGTCTCGGCCTTCTTCACGTCGTAGTCGGCCGCCTGGATCAGCTTGAGCAGGATGTTCTCGACGTCCTCGCCGACGTACCCCGCCTCGGTCAGGGCCGTCGCATCGGCGATCGCGAAGGGGACGTTGAGCATCCGGGCGAGGGTCTGGGCCAGGTAGGTCTTGCCGCAGCCGGTCGGGCCGATCACCAGGATGTTGGACTTGGCGACCTCGACCGCCTCGTCCTTGGCATGCTTCGCCGAGGTAGGCTGCAGCCCCGCCTGGACCCGCTTGTAGTGGTTGTAGACGGCGACTGCGAGGGTCTTCTTCGCTCGCTCCTGCCCGATCACGTAGGAGTTGAGGAACTCGAAGATCTCCCGGGGCTTCGGCAGCTCGTCGAGGCTGACCTCGTTACCCTCGGCGAGCTCCTCCTCGATGATCTCGTTGCAGAGATCGATGCACTCGTCGCAGATGTAGACGCCCGGGCCGGCGATGAGCTTCTTCACCTGCTTCTGGCTCTTCCCGCAGAACGAGCACTTGAGCAGGTCGCCTCCGTCACCGATACGTGCCACGGGCGGTCATCCTCCGGTTCGGCCGGCGCAGGTGCCGGTGTGTTCTCTCGTCACGGGCGAACTCCTCGACCGTACTCCCTCGCCACCGTTTTCGGGTGGCTACACACGGGTTGGTCGCGGACCCCGCCGGTCGGTCTCAGGCGAAGGCCGGGGCCCCGGCCCGCGAGGTCAGGACGGCGTCCACGAGACCGTACTCGACCGCCTGATCGGCGGTCAGGATCTTGTCGCGCTCGATGTCCCGGCTGACATCGACCTGGTCCTTGCCGGAGGCGTCCGCGATCATCTTCTCGAGCAGCTCACGCATCCGGATGATCTCGTTGGCCTGGATCTCCAGGTCTGAGATCTGACCGCCGGTGCCCTCGGTGTAGGGCTGGTGGATCAGGATCCGGCTGTTCGGCAGCGCGAGCCGTTTGCCCGGCGTCCCGGCCGCGAGGAGCACGGCGGCCGCTGACGCGGCCTGCCCCAGGCAGACGGTCTGGATGTCGGGCTTGATGAACTTCATGGTGTCGTAGATCGCCGTCAACGCGGTGAACGAGCCACCGGGACTGTTGATGTAGATCTGGACGTCCTGGTCCGGGTTCATCGACTCCAGGCACAGCAGCTGTGCCATCACGGCGTTCGCGACGTCGTCGGAGATCGGGGTGCCGAGGAACACGATGCGGTCCTCGAAGAGCTTCGCGTAGGGGTCGATCCGGCGGAAGCCGTACGACGTACGCTCCTCCCACTGCGGGATGTAGTAGTTCATCGTCTGTCCTCTCAGCGGGCCGGCCGGCCCTCGTCGGCGGCCTCGGCGGCGCTGGTGATCACGTGGTCGATGAAGCCGTACTCCAGGGCCTGCTGCGGGGTGAACCACCGGTCACGGTCGGAGTCGAGCTCGATCTGCTCGATCGACTGGCCGGTGTGGTGCGCCTGGAGCTCGGTGAGCTGCTTCTTCAGCAGGAGACTCTGCTCGGCCTGGATCTTGATGTCGGAGGCGGAGCCGCCGATGCCGCCGCTGGGCTGGTGCATCATGATCCGCGCGTGCGGCAGGGCGTAGCGCTTGCCCTTGGCGCCGGCGCAGAGCAGGAACTGACCCATCGACGCGGCCAGCCCCATGCCCACCGTCGCCACGTCGTTCGGGATGTAGTTCATCGTGTCGTAGATCGCCATGCCGGCGTCGACCGAACCGCCCGGACTGTTGATGTGCAGGAAGATGTCTGCCTGCGGGTCCTCGGCGGAGAGCAGCAGCAGCTGCGCACAGATCGCGTTGGCGTTCTGGTCGCGGACCTCGGAGCCGAGGAAGATGATCCGCTCCTTGAGCAGCCGCTGGTAGATGTGGTCGTCGAGGCCGTAGCCCGCTGACCCGCCGTTCTGCGCGTGCGGCTGCGAGGAGTGTGTGGGCGAGTTGTCGTTCACACCGGCGACCCTAGCCGGATCGGACCGCGCTTCCACGAAGAAGGGGGCCCTGTTCGCCGACAGCAGATTCGGCCGCCCATCGCTGACCGGTGCATGAGCCTGCGGTCACGCCGCTCCGAGAGGCCGGGCCTCCACGAGGTCCCACCCGGTCGAGGTACGCCGGCACGTCGACGCTCCGAACCCGGCCTCCGCGAGCAGCCCGGCGTACTCCCCCTGCGTCCGCTCCGCGGCTCCGAACAGCACCAGCATGTGCAGGTCGTGCAGGTGGAGGTCCGTCGCCTCCCGATCCGTCCGTGGAGGGATCGCGTCCAGCACCTTCTCGAGCACCCACAGCCGCGAGGTGTCGGGCATGGCCGCCCGGACCACGCGAAGGATCCGGACGCACTCGTCGTCGCCCCAGTCGTGGAGGATGTTGGCCAGGACGTAGGCGTCGGCGCCCGGCGGCACCGCGTCGAAGAAGTCGACCGCGTCGACGTCGGCCCGACCGTCCAGCCCGGCCTCCGTCAGGGCGGCGGCGGCCTCGCGTACGACGTCGGGCCGGTCCGCGACGGTGGCGGTGAGCCCTGGGTTCCCGGCGAGCAGGGCTGCGACCAGGCTGCCCCTGCCACCACCCACGTCGACGAGACTCCGTACGGCGTGCAGATCGGCCGCCTCGCGGAGCGCGTCGGCCTGTGCCTGCCCTCGGCTGGCCATCTGCGCGTTGAACGTCGCCAGCTCGGGGGGCGAGGCGCTGAGCGCCTCCCACATGGTGGTTCCGTCCGTGGGTACGTCGACCCGGCCGAACCGCCGCTCCCCGTCCTGGAGCGCCCCGGAGAGGTCGGACCAGGCGGCGATCGTGGGCGCCCACGTCTGGCCGAGCACCCTGCGCGCGTGTCCGGCCGGATGGTCGAGGGCCAGGAGAGAACCACGGTCGGTGACCTGCCACGCGGCCCCCTGGCGCCGTACCAGGGCGGCGTCCTCGAGGACGCGGAGCAGCCGGGCGAGTCGCTCGGGCGGGCATCCGCTCGCCACGCCCAGCTCGGCCAGACCCACCGGCTCGGCCGCGAGCTCGGCGATCCGCAGCCGGACCATCGCCCGCAGCGCGAGCGTCAGCCAGGCACCCGAGACCATGGCCGCGACCGCGGTCAGGTCGTCGTCCATGCGACCACCTCCCCGGGGACGCTACTCCCGGGCCGACGCGGCGCGCGACGTTC